>JAFARZ010000389.1 GCA_019245115.1 Streptosporangiaceae bacterium
ACCTTCCTGCTCGGCGGCATGCTGGCCGGCGCGGCGGGCCTTGTCTACGCGCTCTACGAGACCAACGTCTGGTACTTCCAGGGCTTCAAGGCCGGCCTGATTGCCTTCACGGCCGCGGTGATGGGCGGCATCGGCAACGTCCGTGGCGCCGTGCTCGGCGGGCTCATCATCGGCGTCATCCAGTCGCTGGCTGATTCGCGAATGGGTCCGCAATGGACCGAGGCCGTCGTATTCGGCTACCTGATCGCGATCATGATCCTGCGCCCGCGTGGGCTGCTCGGCGAGGAGACGAGGGAGGCAGGATGAGCGAGCGCAGCGAGGCCTTGGCGCGGAGGGCAATAGAGCTGCTCCCGCCGTGGTGGAATCGGGGGCTGGCGGGACTGTTCATCCTGGTCGGGATCGTGCTGCCGTTCTTCTTCCCGGCGAGCAGCGGCTTCCTGAACGCGACGATCATCGCGCTGGCCTACGCGGTGATGTCGCTGGGCCTGAACATCGTGGTGGGCTTCGCCGGGTTGCTCGACCTGGGATACGTGGCGTTCTACGCGCTCGGCGCCTACTCGCTGGGATGGTTCGGTTCCGGGTTCTTCTTCAAGGCGCGCGTCCACGTGCTGGTCTCCCCGGTCGCGAGCACGCTGCCGGGCATTCACCTCAACTTCGTGCTGATCCTGATCGGCGCCGCGTTGATCTGCGCGGCGGCGGGAATGCTGATCGGCCTACCCACGCTGCGCCTGCGCGGCGATTACATAGCCATCGTCACACTCGCCTTCGGCGAGATCATCGGCGTGGTGGCGGTCAATGGCCAGAGCGTCCCGGTCGGCGGCGGCATGACGCTGACCGCCGGGAACCTCGGCATCAGTGCCGTGGACGCGCCCTACTTTCCCGTTGCCGGGGCGTTCAACCTGCTGGACCTGCGGCCGTGGTACTGGCTTATCCTGGGAATCTTGCTGGTGGTGCTGTTCGTCAACCTGCGCCTGCGGGACTCCAGGCTCGGCCGGGCCTGGGTCGCGCTTCGCGAGGATGAGATCGCGGCGGTCTCGATGGGAATCCCGCTGGTGAAGACGAAGCTCCTCGCGTACTCCATCGGCGCGGCGTTCGGCGGCATGTCGGGCGCGTTCTTCGGTACCTACTACACGGAGGTCAACGCCGGCCAGTTCCAGTTCGGGTTCTCGATCTTCATCCTCGCGATGGTCATCATCGGCGGGCTCGGCTCGATCTGGGGAGCGGTCGTCGGGGGCATGACGCTGGGCTATATCAACAACTACCTGATTCCGGACGTGCTGAACGACCTGCCCAGCAAGTTCGGGCTGCACTTCCAGCTGACCCAGGTGGAGTTCGGGATCTTCGGATTCCTGCTGGTGATCATGATGGTGCTGCGGCCGCAGGGCCTGATCCCGGAACGGCGGCGACGACTCGAGCTCACCGCCGAGATCGCGGCCGACGATGCCCAGCTCGCCGAGGCGCCAGGTGGCGCGGGGAGCACGACATGAGCTCGGTCGAGGCATCCGCTCCGCTCGCTCCGCCTCCGCCTGCTGGCGCGGTCTTGCGGGCCGAGCACATCACCAAGGAGTTCGGCGGGCTGGTGGCCGTCGCCGACGTCTCGTTCGACGTTCCGCGCCACGCGATCGTGTCGTTGATCGGGCCGAACGGCGCGGGGAAGACCACCCTGTTCAACATGCTGACCGGGCTGTACCGGCCGACCCAGGGAAGGATCCTTCTCGGCGACCGCGACATCACGCGGTCCCGGCCCGATGTCATCACCGGGTACGGTATCGCGCGCACGTTCCAGAACATCCGCCTGTTCGGCGCCATGACGGCCGTGGAGAACGTGATGATCGGGCATCATGCCCGGATGCGGGCGGGGGTGTTCGGGTCCATTTTCCGCCCGCCCTGGGTCCGCCGTGAGGAGCGGGAAACGCACGCGCGTGCCCGTGAGCTGCTGACTTACGTCGGTCTGCCCGAGACGGTGTTCGACCGGATCGCCTCGCAGCTGTCCTACGGGGATCAGCGGCGGGTGGAACTCGCGCGGGCGCTTGCCTCTGAGCCGAGCATGCTGCTGCTCGACGAGCCGACAGCCGGCATGAACCCGAGCGAATCCCAGGTGCTGACCGAGTTCATCCGCCGGCTTCGCGACGAGCGGAAGCTGACCATCCTGCTGATCGAGCACGACATGAAGGTGGTGATGGGGGTCTCCGAACGCGTTACCGTGCTCGACCACGGCAGGAAGATCGCCGAGGGAGAGCCCGCCGAGGTCCGCACAGACCCGCTGGTGATCGAGGCGTATCTCGGAAGGCGGGAGCGATGACGCTGCTCGAGGTCTCCGGCATCCATGCCCGCTACGGCTCGATCGAGGCGCTGAAGGGTGTCTCGCTGGAGGTGGCGGAGGGCGAGGTGGTTACGCTGATCGGCTCCAACGGGGCTGGTAAGTCGACCACCCTGCGCGCCATCTGCGGCCTGACCCCGGCCAGCGAGGGGAAGATCGTATTCGGCGGAGAGGAGATCACGTACGTGCCGGCGCACGAGATCGTCGCCCGCGGCATCGCCCTCGCCCCCGAGGGCCGCCACTGCTTTCCCCGGATGACCGTGCGCGAGAACCTGGACCTCGGTGCCCACCGGCGGCGAGGCCCCGAGATCGCCGAAGACTTCGCCCGGGTCTACGAGCTGTTCCCCCAGCTCAAAGAGCGCGCGCGGCAGAAGGCAGGCACGATGTCCGGCGGCGAGCAGCAGATGCTCGCGATCGGCCGCGCCCTGATGGCCCGGCCCAGGCTGCTGATGCTCGACGAGCCGTCACTGGGCATCGCGCCGCTCCTGGTTGAGCGGATCTACGAGACCATCGCCGAGATCAACCGCACCGGGGTCGCGATCCTCCTGGTCGAGCAGAACGCCAACTACGCGCTCGAGGCCGCCTCCCGCGGCTATGTGCTGGAGACCGGACGGGTCGCGCTGGCCAACGACTCGGCGAGCCTGCGCGACGATCCCGAAGTCCAGAAGGCATATCTGGGCACATGACTGGGTGCATGACCGAAAACGGAGCGTGATACATATCGCAACTATTGGCGCTAAAGCGCTTTATTTGCTGTTTCTGTGGCTGATATCGGCCGCGGCCGCGTCGTGGATCACGGATCGCAAGGGCTATGGCGAGCGGGTCGGCCTGACGCTGGGTCTGCTGCTGTCCGCAGCGGGTCTGCTGATCGTCTTGGTGCTGCCCGTTCGCCCTGGCTCCAAGGTGCGGGTCAACGGCTGGATACCGAAACGCCGGCGCCCGTCCGTCTAGCCACCGGCGCTGGCTGTACTGTCCGACGCTTACGTCAAGATTGCGACGTGACAGGCGCCGCCAGCCGCCACTGTCCGGCCTGGCAAATTTCCGCTTCCTGGAAACTTTTCCGTACTATGGCAACATTTCAAGATAACGTGGGTTTCCGGCGTGTCGGGCATGTCGTCTTTGCTAGAGTGCGCTAGCCAGCCTGCTGAACTGCGCGTATTGGCACATAGCGGGCACATGGACCGACTATCATGCGGAAGGAAAGGGTCCTCTGGAAGAAAAGGGACCGGAAACCGGCGCCCAATCTTCCACGAAACCCCTTTCTTTCCGCGTTGCGCACCGCAGCCACCGCCACATAACGGTCATATCCCGGCAAACCGGCGCCCGCCATGACACGCCGCAAACTCGATTTGTTTTGAAGTGTTGCCTATCGTCCGGAAAAGTTTCCACAGGGCGGAAAATAACCGCACGAACCTGCGAATCTGGTCGCCGCGGCCGGAGGCCCAGGCAAATTCAACGCCGCGGCCGGAGGCCCAGGCAAATTCAACGCCGCGGCGGGCGGCAGCGGTGGCGGCGTCCCTAGGTCGGTGAGCAGGTTCTTCTTCCAGACCATGATCGTGTACCGGCCGTACCGGTAGACCTGGTCCGGCCGCCCGAACACCCGGTGTATCACGACCGGCCTGGCGAATATCTCCTCATCTGCTGGCCCTGACACGGTGACCACGAAGTCCGGGTGACTGACCGCCGGGTCATACCACGAGGATTCCGACTCCCATTGGTACGGGCTGGCACCGAATATCGGCGCTATCACCACTTTCCCGCCGCTGTCCAGGGTGACGGAGTCCGCCTGCCAGTAACCGGCCAGCCCTTCGACCAGGCCGTGCGCGCGCAGCCAGTCGGCCAGCGCCTGATTCTCCGCTGGTGCGGCGGGCTGCGCGGCGGCGTAGCCCAGGGCGGCCAGGTACCCGGCCAGCCCGACGCCGAGCGCGGCGGTCAGCACCCGTCCCGGCCTCGCCCGTCCCGCTCTGGACCCGCCTAGCGCGCGGCCCGCCAGCGCCGCGGCGGCCGGGAGCACGGTCGCTATTTCGCGCACGCTGAAGATGTTGGTCATCTGCGTGCTGAACTCCGCGGCGCCCAGCACCACGATCACGCTGACGACCAGGATCTGCGAGATCCTGTCCATCCGGCCGAAGAAACGACCGATCCCGGCCAGCAGCGCCGCCGCCGCTACCGCGACTCCTGCCATGTGCAGCAGCATGAGCCCGTAGTTCACGCCAGCCGGCTGGCCGATCACGTCAGCGCCGAACAGGGTCAGCACGCATTGACCCAGCATGCGCGCTTGCCCCGGCCAGGCCGCCGGGCTGGCGAGCAGCGGCCCGGGCAGGGGATGCAGGTAGAAGCCGCCGCTGGCGCGCAGGATGCCCAGTGTGACGGCCGCGAGCGGTATCGACGCGACGGCGGCCGCGGACAGCAGCAGATCCTGCCAGACCCGCGTGGCCGAACCGGGCCCGCGCCTCAGCAGATACCGGCCCGCCCGCATCGCCCCCACCAGCGCGATCGGGATCGCCGCCGCGAAGGTAGCCAGCGTATCCGCCACCTGCACCCACACCAGCAGCACCATGAGCAACGGAGGCAGGTACCAGCGGACCTGCGGCCGTTCCGGCCCGTCCGGCGGGTCAAGCCGGTCGAGCAGGAGCAGGATCACCATGATCGGGACGCCGGTGCCGGTGTGATCGGGTGCGCTCAGCACCGCGTAGGTGCCGTAGCCGAGACTGGGAGCGGCCATGATGCCGCCCGCCGCCACCGCGCGCAGCACTCCCTCCCGCCCGCGGGCCTGGCCCCGCCCGACCATGGCGACCAGCAGCACCAGCAGGGTGTAGGTCAGCGCGGCGGAAATGTCCACGACCTCGGGCCGCAGCCCGGCGATGGCCTCGACCAGGACGTATTCCGGCAGTTCGGTGGTGTAGAACGAGACGTCGGACAGCCACCACCCGTGCACCAGCACATTTCCGTGCAGCATGCCCCACGCCTGTAGCGCGTTCGCCGCGGCGTCGGAAGTCACCGCGTAGGTCCGGGCCTGCAGCAGGTAACAGGCGAACAGTCCGATGCCTACGAAGGCGATAGCCGCACACCAGGCCAGCCGCGCCCGCGCCGGTGACGAATCGATCAGGCTCCTGATTCCATCTATTCCGGCAATCCTATGCCGGTTACCGCGGCATTTCCGCGACGCCCTGAGCCACGGCGCACGGTGCGCACAGCGACACATCGGCTTCACCGAGCTGACGGGTCAGGACGGCTTTGCCGTCGCACACGCCGACATCGTCGGGGTGGGCCGACGCGCACGGGCAATGACATGAACGCCAGCTCCCGGTGAGCGCGGAGCGCCCGGCCTCCACCATGGCGCGGACCGCCGGATCGAGTTTGTCCAGCGCCTCACCGGTGACTTCCGAGACCTTGTGCTGCCAATCGCTGAGCGCGTCCGCCGCCGCGCGCCAGGCCGCGGCGAACTGCCGCGCCGGAGGGTCTGTGTTACCGCCCATTACCCCATTTTCTCATCAGGCGACAACCCCGGCCAGAGGGCCGGCCGTCACGGACGCAAGCCGTTGAGAAGCCGGGCGAGGGTGGTGCCCATTTCGGCGCGGGCCGCCGCGGGGTCGCTGGCGCGCGCGATGGCGAGGCTGGCCTCGGTGAGCGACGCGATCAGCAGGCGTGCCAGCGCTCGTACCGGCACTGGCTCGATGTCGCCGGCCGCCACCGCCCGGCTCAGCCATTCCTCCAGAAGGCTGCGCCCATAGCGTTCGGCGAGCCGGTCCCAGGCATCGTCGCCGAGCACGCGCGGGCCGTCGGTCAGCACGATGCGCTGGAAATCTCCGCCGACGCAGACGTCGAGGAACGCGCTGACCCCCGTCTGGATGTCCTCCAGCGGCGACCCGGATACCTCGTCCAGCTGATCGCCGATCAGTTGCCGGGCGACGTCGCCCGCCGCTTCTTCCATGACCGCGCGGAACAGGTCGGCCTTGTCCCGGAAGTGGTGGTAGAGCGCGCCGCGGGTGACCCGTGCTTCGGCGACGATCTGCTCTGTGCCGGTGCCGTCGTAGCCCTCGGTGGCGAACAAGTGCCGCGCCGCGGCGAGCAGGGCGGTCCTGGTATCGGAGGCGTGTTCCGCTCGTCGGCCTTGCGGTTGCGTGATCATACAGCGATTATGTTACATACAGCTTGTATGTACCACCGCGGCCGGAGGCCCAGGTCAATCCAGCGCCGCGGCGGAGACCGCGTCACGGCGATGAACGGGAGGCAGACATGGCGATGCCGTTGCACCTGACGGTGAAGCTCGGGACTTACCTGATGAAGCAGAAGCTCCGTCGGGTGGAAAAGTTTCCGCTGATCATGGAACTGGAGCCGCTGTTCGCGTGCAACCTGAAGTGCGCGGGCTGCGGCAAGATACAGCACCCGGCGTCGATGCTCAAGCAGCGGATGCCGGTGGAACAGGCGCTTGCCGCGGTGCGGGAATGCGGCGCGCCGATGGTCTCGATCGCCGGGGGAGAGCCGCTGATGCACCCGCAGATCGACGTGATCACCGCTGAACTGCTGAAGCGGAAGAAGTTCGTCGTGCTGTGCACCAACGCCTTGCTGATGACCAAGCACATGCACAAGTTCAAGCCGAACCGGAACTTCGCGTGGATGGTGCACATCGACGGGCTGGGGGACAGGCATGACGAAGCCGTCGCCAAGAAGGGCGTGTTCGACCAGGCCGTCGAGGCGATTCGCGCCGCCAAGCAGGCGGGCTTCGCGGTGTATACGAACACGACGGTCTTCAACACCGACTCGCCGCAGACGGTGGTCGAGGTGCTGGATTACCTCAACGACGAGCTCAAGGTGGACCGGATGGAGATCGCGCCCGGGTACGCCTACGAGAATGCTCCCGACCAGGACCGGTTCCTTGGCGTCACCCAGACCCGCGAACTGTTCAGCAAGGCGTTCGCCGACGGCCGCCGCGGGCGCTGGCGGTTCAACCACTCCCAGCTGTACCTCGACTTCCTCGAGGGCAAGCGCGAGTTCGCCTGCACTCCCTGGGGAATTCCCTCGTACTCCCTGCTCGGCTGGCAGCGCCCCTGCTACCTGCTCGCCGACGGCTATGCCGCGACCTGGCAGGAACTTCTGGACACCACCGACTGGGAGTCCTTCGGCCGCGGCCGCGATCCGCGCTGCGACAACTGCATGGCGCACTGCGGATACGAACCCAGCGCGGTGCTCGCCACGACTCAGTCCCTGCGGGAAAGCCTGCGCGCCCTGACCACCCGCTGACGTCACCGGCCTGGCCGCTTGGTGCCAGAATAAGGAAGGGTGAATACTACGCAGTTCGAGAAAATCAGGAGCGGGCGCGGCTTCTTCGCCGCCCTCGACCAGAGCGGCGGCAGCACGCCCAAGGCGCTCGCGGAATACGGCATCGAGCGGGACCGCTACAGTTCCGACGCCGAGATGTTCGATCTGGTCCACGCCATGCGGACTCGCGTGCTGACCAGCCCGGCGTTCGACGGCTCGCGCGTTCTCGCGGCGATCCTGTTCGAGCAGACCATGGAACGGGACGTCGACGGCGTCCCCACCGCCCAGTACCTGTGGGATCAGAAGAACGTGGTGCCGTTCCTCAAGGTCGACAAGGGGCTCGCCGCCGAGCAGGATGACGTGCAGCTCATGAAGCCCATCGATACTCTCGATGACCTGCTTGAGCGGGCGAACCGGCACCAGATCTTCGGCACCAAGATGCGGTCGGTCATCAACGACGCCAACGAGGCCGGGATCTCGGCGATAGTGGACCAGCAGTTCACCTACGCCCGGCGGATTGGCGCCGCGGGCCTCGTCCCGATCATCGAGCCAGAGGTCAGCATTTCCAGCCCGCACAAGGAGCAGGCCGAGATGCTGCTGCGCGACGCGATCGCCAAGCACGTCGGGGCGCTGCCCGAGGACGCGCTCGTCATGCTGAAGCTCACCATCCCGACCGAGCCTGGCCTGTACGGTGAGCTGGGCTCCGACCCGCGCGTCCTGCGGATCGTCGCCCTGTCCGGCGGCTACAGCCGCGACGAGGCCTGTGCCCTGCTCGCGCGGGACCCGACCCTGATCGCCAGCTTCTCTCGCGCGCTCCTTGAGGGCCTTACCGAGGCCCAGACCGACGACCAGTTCAACGCCCGCCTGGATTCCTCGATCAACCAGATCTACCAAGCCTCCATCCACAACCAGCCCCCGACCTGACCACCGCCCCGCCCGAGCATCGAACAGGATAGGTGGAATATCCATGCTGCGTGGAAACAAAATGTACAAATACGGCGGGTAAATTTCCGCGCAGCATGAAGTTTCCGCGCTATACAGAGGTGGAGCACGCAGGCAAAGATATGGGCTGGCCGACGCCCCAGCCGATAGCTCCGCGGGCACGCTCTGGCGGACTCGATGCCGCCATTGACACGCTGAGGACCTTCAAAATCTGTAAGTCGCCGCACCTTCCCCCAGTGCGCCCGACATTTCAGTATCCGCGCCTTTTGTCTCCCGAGGTTGCTGGCCAGGTAAAGGATCGCGACGGTTTGCCTTGAAGTGAGCATTCCAGGTCGAACCGAATTTTCGGCGTCGTGCCGTAACCGGCCGCCGGTTTTGCCAGGAATGACCATTATGTCGACGGCCGCCGCGGTGGACGACGCGGAATAAAAGGCTCCTCCGGAAGAAAGGGCGCTGGTTTCCGGCGCCTTTTCTTCCAGGAGGCTCCTATCTTCCAAGCGATGGCTGGCCCATGTGCCCGCTATGCGGCGATACGCGCAAATTCACCAGGCCCAACGCGGCATTCAACGAAAATTGAGAGGGTCACCCCCCGCGATCTTTAGAGGTCACCGCGCAAATGGTGAAATATCCGGCACGGGACACGTGGGCGCGTCGACCGCGGAGGCGGAGGCGGAGGCGCGGGCGGAGGCGGAGGCGCAGGCGGAGGCGGAGGCGGAGGCGCAGGCGGAGGCGGAGGCGCAGGCGGAGGCGCGGGCGGAGGCGGAGGCGCGGGCGGAGGCGCGGGCGGAGGCGGAGGCGGAGGCGGTCAACCGCGCGTGGTGCCGGCGCGAACCAGGTTAAGCGGATACCACCGTTATGACGGTGCGGCCGATCCTGATCTTGTCGCCCTTCCTCAGCCGCTGCGAGGAGAAGATGCGGCGTCCGTTGAGCCACGTGCCGTTGGTCGAGCCGAGATCTTCGACGTACCAGAGCCGATGCGCGGTCTGGAACAGTGCGTGCTGGCCGGACGCGTGCTCGTCGTCGATGACCAGGCTTCCTTGACGGCCCGCGATGAATTCGTTGCGGAAAATATGAGTCTGATCCTCCGCCTGGACCACCAGCGCCTGCCCCGAAGGCATCTCGGTGATGGTCGGGTCACCCGGACCAGCGACGGCCGAGACGGCGATCCGCCAGGCGCGCTGCTCCTCGTCGCCGGCCTCGTCCCACAGCGGACCGGAACCCGCCAGCGCGTTGCGGTGGGCTTCATAGGCGGTTCGCGCTAGCTTTTCGAGGTCCATGCCGCTCACAACTCGCAACGCTACCTGAGGAGGTGGCCGGGAGAAACCGGCGCCGCCCGATCGCCTGACCGGAAAGTGGTACCACCGCCGTTCGTGTTAAAAGATCTTTTTGAACGAACGGCGGGGGTGCTTCCCGTCCGGCGGTGGCAGTGCCGGAATCAGCCGCTTGGCTTCGATCACCGCCCGTGCTTCCTCGGATAGCTGGCGGTGCACTTCGGTGAATTCGCCGTGCGGGAGCTGGCGGATGATGCCGGTCTCGTAGCCGTGGGCGAGTTGTTCCGCATCCTTGTGCTGCAGGCCGAGGCAGATCCGGCGGGTCACCCAGAACCCGATCACCGGCCCGATGATCACCAGCACCCGGGAGATCCAGGTGACCGTGTACAGGGGGATGTCCAGCCGGTCGGCGATGACATCGTTAGCGCCTTCGGCCCACAGCACGCCGTAGAACACCACGGCGGCGACGCCGATACCGGTGCGGATCGGGACGTTCCGCGGCCGGTCGAGGATGTGATGGGTTGCCTTGTCGCCGGTGGCCCAGGACTCGAACCACGGCCAGATCGCCGCCCCGCCCAGGATGATGCCGAGGGGCAGCGCGAACGGGATCAGCACGCTCAGCGTCACGGTGTGGCCGAGGAAGTTGATCTCCCAGGCCGGCATCATGCGCAGCGCGCCTTCCAGGATGCCCAGGTACCAGTCCGGCTGGGACGCCGACGAGATCGCCACCGGCGAGTACGGCCCGTACAGCCAGATCGGGTTGATCTGCGCGAACGTCGCGAGCAGCGCCAGCGTGGCGAAGATGAAGAAGAACCACGCCGTGCCCTTGGCCATGAAGTATGGGTAGAACGGCTGACCGGTCTCCAGCTTTTCGGTCTGCCGCACCCCTCCCCACGCGGTGTGCTTGTTCCGGAACGTCAGGAGAACGTGCACCGTCACCAGCGCGAGCAGGATCCCGGGGACGAGCAGGACGTGGGTGATGTACATCCGCGGGATGATGTCATGGCCCGGGAACTGCCCGCCGAACAGGAAGAACGTCAGGTAGGTGCCGATAATGGGAAGGCCGAGCAGCACCCCCTCGAAGATCCGGATCCCCGCGCCGGATAGCTGGTCGTCCGGCAGCGAGTACCCGAACAGCCCCTCCACCAGCACCAGCGCGAAAATCGTGATGCCGATATACCAGTTGATCTCGCGGGGCTTGCGATACGAACCGGTGAAGAAGTGCCGCAGCATGTGCGCCAGGATCGCGGCCATGAACAGGTCTGCGGCCCAGTGATGGATCTGCCGGATCAGCAGCCCGCCGCGGACATCGAACGAGATCCGCAACGTCGACTGATACGCCTCGCTCATCCGGACACCGCTGAGCTTCGTGTAGGACCCGTGATAGACGACTTCGTTCATCGACGGCACGAAGAACAGTGACAGGAACGTCCCGGTCAGCAGCAAGATCACGAACGACCACAGGGCGATCTCGCCCAGCAGGAACGACCAGTGGTCCGGGAACACCTTCCGCATGAGCTTCTGCATGTACCCGGCCGCATGAAATCTGTCGTCTAGCCAGCCACCGAGCCCACTCAGCGCCTTCGGGACCTCGGCTTCGCTCATTCGCACTCCCGGTTCATCGCCGCCCTGCTATAGATGACAAAACGCGGCCGGGATTCGTGACACCGCGACGTGACCACGTATGCGTGGTGCCTGCCATGACCACCGCGGCCAGCGCCGGTACCGCACCGCATATGGTCATGCCGGCCCGGGCGCCGAACTCGTTGGTGAGCGCGCCGATGATCCGGGCGCTGAGCCGAGCCCGGGTGCCGTTCCGCACCGCCTGTGTCTGCCGCGGTGTCAACAGCCTCATCGCGACCGTGACCGCCGGCAGATGAACCAATGCCTTCCTCCTAATCCAGTGAGAACGGCGGTGGTTCCTCCCCCAGGCACCCGCGCCATCGCGCCATCGCGCCATCGCGCCATCGCGCCGCGCCAAGGCCCCGACGACTTGAACGCCACATGGCTCCCTGGCCAGCGGCACCGATGGCACCATCGGGCACGCTCTAATAGCGCTACTGACCGGTTTGAGCGGCACCGATGGCACCACCGGCATGCTGCTCACTCTGGAGGAGCCGCACCCCACATCACGACATGGATGTGGCATCCATATCGTTACAAGCAGCACCTTGCCGTCAAGCTGGTTGGACACAACCGGACGAAACGGCCAGATGATCAACCATCTTGTCGGCAAGGCCAGTGCGGGCGGCTCCCGGCCGACTCGTCAGTGGCTGCCCGAGGCCCCGTCGGTGGGCTGCCCCCGGCCCCCGGCCCCCGGCCCCCGGGGCGGGTCGCGGCCGGGGCGACTCCCGGCCGGTGGCCGGCTCCCCTAGCACACTGCATCCCCCGAGACGCGAAGGAGTCTGGGAGAAGGCCGATATTTTGGTGAATAGCCTGCCGCTTCCGGGATCCCCCTTATATGCTGATTCGCGCGTTCTAGACGGGGCAGAACGAGCTTTCCGTCGTATCTGCGATGGCTCGGATACCGAAAGTGGCGGGGCTGACGGTGGGAACGGGGCACACAGCAGACAAGCATTCTCAGCTTGCCGGGCTTGACGCGCTATTTTCGATATCGGTTGATTACTCTGCGGTCAACGGACAACGGACAGCCGTCGCCCCCATTTCTCCCCAAAACGGTCTCGCGGTGACCGCCGCTCCACCTCAACTGGCGCCAGAGTCACAACTCGATGCCAGCAAGACGGCGGACGCCTTTCGGTCCGCGCTCAATTCGTTTGGCTCGCGCCGTTCGCAGCGGCTTCATCATCGCCTTAGCCGCTGGAAGCCTCAGTTCTGGCCCATGGTGGTGGTCTTCGTCATCATGCTCGCCGTCTTCGACCGGTTCTCTGAAACTCGCGGTGGTCCGCTTAGCTGGCCGCTTACCATTCTGTGGACCTGGCCGATCGTCAACACGTTCGTCGGGATCAATGGCGTCCGTGAGACCCGTAAGCAGTTGCAGGCGTCACGTGACCGGTGGGCGGGCGATGATCCCGTCATTTGCGAGGATTTCCTGGTCGTCGTCCTTCCGACAATCGGGCGGCACGATACGTATCCAGCGCTCGAACGCTCGGTCCTTTCTTTCATCAGGCATCTGCCTCGCTGTTTTCCATATATGCGCGTGGATATCCTTATCGAGGAGGGGTGCGAGGCCGAGGCCAGGATAGGCATGCTCGGCGCGCGGAGCCCGCTGATCCGGGTGATTGCCATCCCGAAAAGGTATCGCACCGCCAACGGCACGAAATTCAAGGCGCGGGCCAACCATTTCTCTCATGAATTGCGGATTTATGAGGGCGAGGACCGCGACGACATCTGGGTACTGCATATGGATGACGACACCGGTGTTGGTCCAGATACCGCGGTTGCGATGGCGCGCTTCATCGAAGAGCAGTACCACGCTGGTCCCGATGCCAAGCACCTGGCGCAGGGTATCCTGACCTACCCGCGTGAGCTTGCCGTGAACAGGCTGATGTGGCTCGCCGACTCGATCCGGCCAGCGGATGATATCGGCCGTTTCTCGGCCTGCACCGGCAGTGGCGTGCCACGCGCCGGCCTGCACGGTGAACTGCTACTGGTTCGTGCATCTGTCGAGGCCACGATCGGATGGGATTTCGGGCCGCGGAGCATCGTTGAGGACGCCCACTTCGCGCTCGTATTCGGTGCCATGCATCCCGGCCGTAGCGCATGGTTCGCGGGCCGGTGCTACGGTGCGTCGCCAGCGACCATACGTGATTTCATCAGACAGCGTGAACGCTGGTCCTGGGGGCTGTGCGGGCTGGTCTTTGACAAGAGCCTGCCCATCAAGAGCCGGTGCTACATCGGATATTCGATGTTTACCTGGATCCTTGGGCCACTGCAGCACATCGTGGTCGTCCTGACCGTCAGCGCGCTTCTGGCTAATTTCAATACATCACCCGAGTCATTGTTTATTATCCCGCTCTGGGCGGTGAATATAGCGTACAGTTATTGGGCGTACTGGGAGGGGCTTCGCCTGAACGCGGGCGTCTCGGAGCGCGGATCCCGCCGATGGTGGGAGCCGCCCGCGATGATCTTGCTTATGCCCTTCTTCGCCGGGCTCGAGGCCATAAGCGGAATGCGCGGCTTCGCGAAGTTCGTTCGCCGTACTGAGAACAAGTTCATAGTGATCGTGAAGCCGACATGACCGGCGGCCGGGCGCCCGAGAATGGCCCGGGCGGCCCTGCGGCCAGCCGGGCGCCCACGAATCTGCTCCCGCTCGGAGCGGACGGCCGCCCGCTCAGCCGCCGGGGCCATTACGAAGGCCGGCCGCACGTACTGAACTGGCGAAGGCGGGCGCCGCATCGACCAGGAGCGCAACCGCCGCGGTGGGCGGGCCCTGTCCCGGGACTCCACCCCCAGGGCGGGGCCGTCCGCAGGATCATGTACGAACACAAGCTGTTCTGTGTCGTGTTGCTGGTGGCAACCCTGGTGCGGGTTGTCGCCATGCTCGGATACCCGCCGGCCTTGTGGTACCCCGACAGCATGCCGTACGTCCACGCGGCGATGCATGTGGCGCCGTACCAGATCCGGCCCGTCGGATACTCGTTCATGCTGCTGGCGCTTAAGCCATTCCATAGCTTCATGCTGGTGGTGCTGCTCCAGCACGCGATGGGACTAGCCGCGGGAACGGCGATCTACGCGCTCTTGCGACACCGTTTCCGGATGCCGGGCTGGGCCGCGACGCTAGCCGCGATCCCGCCACTGCTGTCGGCCTACACGATCCAGATCGAGCATTTCGTACTCAGCGACACGCTGTTCGGCTTCCTGGTCACGATGGCCGCGGTGCTGATGCTCTGGCGGCCGGTTCCGCCGGTATGGACTTGCGCTCTGGCTGGACTGCTGCTGTCGGGGGCCGCGGTGGTCAGGTCGGAAGGCCTGCCGCTCATGGTGCCGTTCTGCATTTTCCTCGTGCCGCGTCTCCGCAGCATCCGGGTAATCGCAGGCCTCCTGGCTATGTGCATAACTTTTGCTATCCCCCTGCTCTCCTATGAACAGTGGTTTGACCGGACATACGGGTCCTTTGGCGAGACCACCAGCACTGGCGCGTTTCTGTACGGCAGGGTGAGTACATTCGCCGACTGCTCTGTCATCAAACCACCCGCCGATGAACGGTGGCTTTGCCTGTCTCAGCCTCCCAGCAAGCGAACGCAGACATCAGACTATTATGTCTGGAGTCCAAATTCCCCGATTCAACATGAACCAGGATCAGAGTCTGGACCAGTATCAGAATTCAGCAACGCAGTCGACCGCCTGGCGACCGACTTTGACCGGCGCGCGATAATGGCCCAGCCACTGGACTACCTCAGGGCAGTGTTGTATTCGACCTTCCAGAGTTTCCGGGCGAATTCGACCCAGAACCAGTATCTGTTCCCTGCGCACGCCCCCGAGTCGCTCCAGACAATTGCCGCCGATAACGACGAGAACTACCGGGATGCTTACAACTACAATCAGGGTGCCCCCAGCACCCGGCTGGTAGCGCCGTTCGCGGAGATTACCCGCGTGTACCAGCGCTTCGCCGTGCTTTCCGGGTGGCTGCTTGGCATCATCGCGCTTGCCGGGCTGACGGGCATGGCGGCAGCCTGGCGCCACCTGGGCGGACCGACGTTGCTGCCGTGGCTGACCGGCCTGGTGATGCTGGTCTTCCCGCCCGCCACCGCGGGCTTCAGTAGCCGGTACGTCGTCGCCAGCGTCCCGCCTTTGTGCATCGCGGCCGCTCTCGGCGTCAAGCAGATCGCCGACTATTTCCAGGCCAAAGCAGGCGAACGTCCCCCGGTCGGACAGCGGGATCTGGCCCCCCGGCCCACCGCCGCGTAGCCGGTCTTACGGGGGCTGTGGCCCACCACCCCCGTTCTTTCGGGGGCAAGGGGCCACCGCCCCTGCGGCATCTGCGCATGCACCCTAGCCGCCCGTCCTCCGGGAGCCTGCGGACGCTGCCCGCGTGACCGCGCTGCCTGGGGCGTTAACGGCATGTTGATGCTTGTTTGCCTATGTTTATGGACATTTAACATTTGTCATCATACGGTCAGGTCCGGAGCGGGAAGGGCCGCCAGAATCCTCGACGGCGATTACCCACGGTAAGGGGCGGATAGATGAAACAGTTCCCATACGTCTCCAGACATGCCACCAGACTCGGCCACAAGGCACCTCTCCTGGCCGCTATCGTCGCCATCCTGCTCGCGGCAGGACTGGTGTCGTCCTCGCTGACCAGGACGCCGGCCGTGGCGAGCACCAGCGGCAGCACCCCGGCGTATCTCGACTCCAGCGCTCCGGTGCAGGCGCGGGTCGCGGACCTGCTCGGCCGGATGACGCTGCCCGAGAAGATCGGCCAGATGGTCCAGATCGAGCAGTCTCAGGTCACCGACACCAGCAGCAACTGCACCAGCCAAGGCGGCTTCAACCTGCCGAATCCGGTCTGTGAGCAGAAGATCTTCGTCAACGACAACGTCGGCTCGATCCTGGCCGGCGGGTCGGACGTCCCGATCGACACCACTGGCAAGGGCGGTCCGGGGAACACCGGCGAGGACTGGGCCAACGAGTACAACACCATGCAGTCGTACGCGATCTCGCATTCCCGGCTGCATATCCCGGTGATCTTCGGCGTCGACGCGGTGCACGGCTTCGGTCACCCGTTCCAGGCGCCGTTGTTCCCGCAGTCGATCGGGATGGGCGCGACCTGGGATCCGTCGGCCGCCCAGGCCGGGGGACAGGTAACCGCCAGCGCGCTGGCCGCCACCGGCTGGAACTGGGATTTCGCCCCGGTGCAGGACATCGCCCGGGACAACCGCTGGGGTCGTTACTACGAGACCTGGTCCGAAGAGCCGGCCCTGGCCGCGGCCATGGGTGCCGCCAATGTGGCCGGCCTGCAGACCGCGAACACCGGTAGCCCGCTCAAGGTGACCGCCACGGTCAAGCACTTCGCCGGTTACTCCGAATCAATCAATGGACACGACCGGGTCCAGGCCGAACTGCCGCTGCGTTACCTCCAGGACACGTTCCTCCCGTCCTATGCCGGGGCGATCGACGCCGGCGCTGGCACGGTCATGGTGGATTCCGGCTCGGTCAACGGCATCCCGGCCACCGCGTCGCACTACCTGCTGACCACGCTGCTGCGCGACCGGATGGGCTTCAAGGGCGTAGTGATCAGCGACTACGGCGACGTACCCGCGCTTGCCACCACCTACCACGTGGCCGCCGACCTGGCCGGTGCCGCGGCGCTGGCCATCAACGCGGGCGTGGATGTCGCCATGCTGCCGTTCAACGCTGACCAGTGGCAGACCGCCGTCCAGCAGGACGTCGCCAACGGCAGTATCTCCTCCAACCGCATCAACCAAGCGGTGAGCCGGGTCCTCACCCTCAAGTTCCAGCTCGGTCTGTTCGACCATCCGATGGTCGATGCGGGTAAGGCCGACGCGGCGGTCGATTCCGGCCGTGACGTCACGCTGAAGGCGGCCCAGGAGTCGATCACCCTGCTCCGTAATCAGAAGAACGTGCTGCCGCTGTCACCCAGCGCGCACATCGTCGTCACCGGGCCGAGCGCCGACTCGATGACCAACCAGCTCGGCGGCTGGAGCGTGGCCTGGCAGGGCGTGTTCGGCTCCGGGCACGTGTGCTGCATGGGACCGCCGAACCAGATCCCGCCCGGCACTACGGTGCTCAAGGGACTGCAGGCCGGTGACCCGAACGTCACGTACGCCGCCGACCAGCAGGCCGCGGTGAACGACGCCACGTCTGCCGACGCGGTCGTCGTGGCCGTCGGCGAGAAGGCCTACGCGGAGGGGCTGGGCGACAACCCGGCGCCGGCGCTGCCTGATGACCAGAAGGCGCTGATCAGCGCGCTGGAGGCCACTGGCAAGCCGGTGATCGTCGTGGTGATCGCCGGCCGGCCGCTCGGCCTGGGCCCGGCCGAGAACGCAGCCGGCCTGCTGATGGCCTACCAGGGCAGCACCGAGGCGGGCGCCGCCGTCGCCGACGTGATCTTCGGCAAGGTGAACCCGAGCGGCAAGCTGCCGGTGACCTGGCCGTCCGATGCCGCCACCCCCGGCGGCGACTTCAACACCGGCGCCCCGTCGCCACTCGGCGACCAGCCCAAGGTGTTCGACCAGCTGCCCTACACGGGTTCCGGGCCGGGCAGCGGATACAACCCCCTCTATCCGTTCGCCTATGGCCTGTCCTACACCACGTTCGCGACCAGCGGGCTTTCCGCGACCAGCGGCGTGTCCCGCAACGGCAAGGTGACGGCCACGTTCACGGTGAAGAACACCGGCGGCAAAGCCGGCACCGACATCGTTCCGCTGTATGTGCACCAGCCGGTGAGCCTGGTCCTGGTGCCCAGCCAGCGCCTGGTCGGATTCGCCCGGGTAACGCTTGACCCCGGACAGTCCAAGACCGTGCAGGTGACGTTCCCTGTCTCCGAACTGGCGGTGACCCCGGGCGACATCGACGGGACCAGTCCGCCGCAAGTGGAAACCGGCGCGTATCAGGTGCAGATAGGCACGCCCGCCACCCTGACCGCCGACTTCACCATCCACTAACCCTCTCCGCGTTTCCGCGGGAACGCTTCACGCAATTGCGTGAGACGTTCCCGCGGAAACGTTGGTCGGCCCCGTCAGTAGGACCGGCCGAAGATGACCCGCTTGCCGTATGCGGACGGCGCGTTGCATCGGATGCAGATGCCCTCTTCGGGCTCGCCGTCGGCGGGGATGCACCGCGGCGTGGCCGAGGTCGCGGCCTTGATGTCGTCCTCGCAGTCCGTCTGGCCGCAGTGGAAGGCGATCGCCCAGCCGGTCCTGACCGCCTCCGCGAACGACTCCCACATGTCAACCGTGGCGGTGTGCGAGTCGCGGAAGTCAGTCGCCCGCCGCAGCAGCATGCTCTGGAACGAGGTCAGCTCGAACTCCAGCCGGGCCGGCGCCGAGTCGAGCGAGACCGGCGTCTTGCCGTCGCCGAGCCGCGGCGACATCAGCGCGCTGCCCGCCGCCAGGTCACGGGGGCCAAGTTCCAGCCGGATCGGGACGCCGCGCATCTCCCAGTCGTTGAACTTGAAGCCGGGCGACAGCTGTTCCCGGGTGTCGACGTGGGTTCTTATGCCGGCCCGGCGCAGCCGCTCGGCGAGTTCGCTGGCGGGCGCCAGCACCTGCGAAGCCTGATCGCCGCGGCCGATCGGCACGATCACCACCTGGTAGGGAGCGAGCCGCGGCGGCAGCACGAGGCCCTTGTCGTCGCCATGGGTCATGATCACGCCGCCCACCATCCGCGCGCTCATTCCCCAGGAGGTCGTATGGCAGAAGCGCTGCTCGCCGCTGTCGGCCGAGTACTGGATGCCGAACGCGCGGGCGAAGTTCTCGCCCATGTAGTGCGACGTGCCCGACTGCAGCGCCCGGCCGTCGCGCATCATGCCCTCGACGGTGAAGGTGCGCTTGGCCCCGGCGAACCGCTCGCCCGGCGTCTTCTCGCCCTCTATCACCGGCATAGCGGCCACGTCCCTGGCTACACGCGCGTACATGTCCAGCGCGAGCAGCGTCTCGGCCATCGCGTCCGCCTCGTCGGCATGCGCGGTGTGGCCCTCCTGCCAGAGGAACTCGGTGGTGCGCAGCCACATCCGGGGCCGCAGTTCCCAGCGCACTACGTTGGCCCATTGGTTCAGCAGCAACGGCAGGTCCCGGTACGAGCTGATCCATTTCGCCATCATCTCGCCGATGATCGTCTCCGAGGTCGGCCGGATGATCAGCGGCTCCTCGAGTTCCTTGCCGCCGGCGTGGGTGACCACGGCCAGCTCGGGAGAGAAGCCCTCCACGTGCTCGGCCTCGCGCTGCATGTAGCTTTCCGGTATCAGCAGCGGGAAGTAGGCGTTGTCATGGCCGGTTTCCTTGATCCGCCGGTCCATGTCGGCCTGGAGAAGTTCCCAGATCCGGTAACCGTACGGTCGGATCACCATGGTGCCCCGCACCGGCCCCCGTTCGACCAGTTCGGCCTTGAAGACGACTTCGTTGTACCAGGCGGAGAAGTCCTCGCTCTGCGGGGTCACTCCGCGTTCATCGCGCGCCACACGCAGAGGCTACGGCATATTGAGCGTGGCCATCGCGCGATCGGGTTCCCAGTGGCCCCTGATCGAGGTGATCCGTCCCTCGTCGTTGACGGTGTATACCATCACGCCTTCGACGGTCATCGTCGTGCCGCCCTCGCCGAGCCACATCGTGATGGCGGCGATGTTGGCGCAGCACGGCCCGTTGGCGAAGGAATCGCTGATCTTGAAGTGGAACCTGCTCACCGCGCCGAAATTCTGGTCCCAGAACTTCCCGATCCCGTCGTGCCCGTGGTGCCCCTTTCCCTCGGGATCCAGCAGCGAGGGACCCACCGGGTCCTCGATGACCGCGTCCGGCGCGAACAGGGCGAGCCACTCGTCCTTGCGCCGGGCGGCGACAGCGGCCATGGAGCGCCGTGAAGCGCTCCGCGCGGGGTGATCGCCGTCCGGGGCTTCCCAGCTGATCGCGCTATTCACAACGAAAACTGTAACGTGTTCTCGTTCTGCGTCAAGATCGCGTCAAGGCGAGCCGAACCCGCGGGATACCGCCTCGATCACCGGGTTCTCGGCATCGGAGAGGTACCGTTCGAGCAGCGTCCTGGCCTCGCCGAAGCGACCCGCGGACAGCAGGTCGAGCAGCGAGTGGTTCTGGGCGAGGAACCCGCCGTGAAACGCGGCCGGATCCGAGACCGCCTGGAATCCCAGCCGCAATTCCGTCATCAGCCTGGCGAAGAACTCATCCGTTCGCACCGAGCCGAGCACGGCGACAATGGCCGCGTGAAATCGCAGGTTGGCGGTGCCGACCCGCCCCCAGTCCCGGGCGGCCTCGGCCGCCTGCCCTTCCTTGACCGCGGCGTTCAGCGGCGCCGGATCCAAGGCCGCGCCGTCTTCCAGCCGGCCGATCGCGGCCGACTCGAGCAGCCTGCGCAACGAGTAGATGTCCCGCACGTCGTCCGGGGTCAGCCACCGCACGGTCACGCCCTTGTGCGGCGAGTACGCCAGCAGGTGCTCGTTCATCAGCGTCCGGTACGCCTCGCGCACCGTGTTCCGCGAGACGTGGAGCGCGGCGGCGATCGCCGCTTCGGGCAGCGCTGTCCCGGGCCGGAACTTGCCCTCGAAGATGTATTCACGGATCAGCGTGGCGGCCCGCTCGGCCGCGGTTGGCACCGGCTCGAGCGAGGGCAGGTCCGGTAGATTGTTCAACAATCGACCGTCGGTTGTTGACAGTAGGACATGACCGCGAGTGTACTAGTAATGTGACAGCCGCACCAGGTCCCCAGAACGCAGCCACGCGGGACGTAACCACGCAAGACGCGGGCGCAGAGGCGGTCCGCGCCGCGGCTCGCGAGGCCAACGCCGCGGCCCCGGCTCTCGCGGCCGCCAAGCCGGAGACGCTGGACGCCGTGCTCCGCACCATGGCCGCCGCCCTCACCGAACAGGCGGAGATCGTTCTCGCGGCGAACGCCGAGGACATGCGCGCCGCCGAGGCCAGCGGGCTCCCGAAAGCCATGCGTGACCGCCTTCTGCTCGACCCCGCCCGCCTGCACGCGATGGCGGATCAGCTCATCGCGCTCGCCGGCATCCCGCACGAACCCGCTGAGCGGCACGTCCGCGATCTCGACGGCGGCCTCACCGTCACCGAGCGCCGCCGCCCGGTCGGCGTGATCGCCGCGAACTTCGAGGCCAGGCCGAACGTCACGGTCGACATCGCCTCGCAGCTCATCAAGTCCCGCAACGCGGGCGTCCTGCGCACCGGCTCCGCGGCGCTGCGTTCGGCGGCGGCGCTGACCGACCATGTCATCGCCCCCGCCCTCGCGGAACACGGACTCGACCCGCGCGCGATCGGCCTGATCCGCGCCCCCGGCCAGGAAGCCGCGCGCGCCCTGGTGCGTGAGCCGGCCCTCGTCCCGCTGGTGATCTTGCGCGGCAGCGGGGCGAGCACCCGCGCGCTCGCGGCGGAAGCGGCGGCGCACGGGGTGCGCACTCTCGCCCACGCCGACGGTGGCGGGGTGCTCTATATCCACCCCTCAGCGCAACGGCGGGAGGCGCTCGACCTGGTCACCGCCAGCCTCGACCGGCTCGGTGTGTGCAACCGGCTGAACCTCCTGCTGCTCGACCGGGCCATCTGGGACGAATGGCTTCCCGAGGTGGCCAAGTTGCTGACCGGACTCGGGATCACGCCGTCGCTGCCGCCGCACGATCACCCGCTCGGTCACGAGTGGGCTCTCGAGGATGGCCGCGAGGCCACGGTCACGCTCGCCGCGGCGGACTCGCCGGCGCGGGCGGCGGCCATCGCGAACAGCGAGACCTCCGGGCTCGCCGCGGGGATCGCGGCCACCGATGCCGGCGCCGCGGCCGAGTTCCTGAACGCGTACACGGGGACTGGCGCGTTCTGGAACGCGCCGACGCGGTTGCTCGACGGGTTCAAGCTGCTGTCGGTACCGGAGACCGGCATCAATATCGACAAGGTGCCGGGCCCGCGCGGGCCGGTTACCTTCCGTGACCTTTATCTGCGCCAGTTCGTGGTGACGCCCGCCGTTCGTTAGATCAGATCTTTATCACGAACGGCGGTGGTACATCTTCGCCGGACCTGCGTCCGTCAGGGGGTCCCAGGCGGCCATGGCGCAGGTGATGACCGCCTCCAGCTCGTCGCGGGTGGCACCGTCGCGGGCTTGGACGGACATGCCCTGGACCACGGTGGCGTAGTAGCGGGCGATGGCGTCCAGGCTGGCTGGTGAGGCGGTGAGGTCGCCGTCGGTGATGCCGCGCTCGAGCCGCGCCCTGATCTCGGTGAACTGACCGCGGCGCCCGGCGGCCAGGAATTCCCGCACCGCGTGGTTTTCCACGGCGCCGGTGGGCGCGGCGAGGATCAGCATGCAGTGGTGCGGCGCGTCCGGGCGGGTGATCTGGTCGGCGGTGGCGCGCAGCATCGCGCCGATCGCGGCGCGCGCGGTGGGCTGCTCGCGCAGCGCCCGCCGGGGCGGCTCGCCCGAGGTCGCGCCGTAGAACTCCATGATCTCGCGGAACAGCGCCTCCTTGCTGCCGAAGCAGGCGTACAGGCTGGCCGAGGCGATTCCCATGGCGTGGGTCAGGTCATTGAGCGAGGTTCCCTCGTAGCCTCGTTCCCAGAACACGTCCAGCGCCTTGCGCAGGACTGTGTCGCGGTCGAAGGCGCGCGGCCTGCCGCGTGTAGCCATCCCGGTACGCTCCCAGTTTCTTGGCTGTTCGATTAATTTTACCTTGACCTGGGCCGGAGCGCCATGCCATGATTCTTGGGCGTTCGATAAATAAATATGGTCAGTTACACCGAACCACAGGAGCAGCAGGCATGACCATCAAGGACAAGACGATCCTGGTGACCGGGGCCAACCGCGGGATCGGGCAGGCGCTGGCCGCCGAAGCCCTGGCCAGGGGCGCCAGGCGGGTGTACGCCGGCACCCGCCAGCCGCTGGTTCACCCGGACGACCGGGTGACGCCCCTGAGCATGGACGTCACCAGCCCGGAGCAGGTTCAGGCGGCCGCCGGCCAGGTCGAGTCACTGGACATGCTGATCAACAACGCCGGCATCGCGCTGCCTGACGACCTGACCGACCCCGCCGTCCTCGAACGCCACCTGGCCGTCAACCTGTTCGGGACCCACGCCGTGACCCAGGCCTTCCTGCCGGCGCTGACCCGCTCCCGCGGGGCCATCGTGAACATCTTGTCGGTGAACGCTCTGGCCCCGCTGCCGTTCATAATCCCCGCCTACTCCGTGTCGAAGGCTGCCGCCTTCTCCCTGACCCAGTCGCTGCGCGCTCAGCTTGCCGGGCAGGGGATAACGGTCCACGCGGTCCTGCCCGGCCCGGTGGACACCGATATGGTCCGGGGCGTCGACATACCAAAGGCCTCACCGGAATCGGTCGCGCAGGCCATCTTCGACGCGGTCGATAACGGGGAGGAGGAAATCTTCCCTGATCCCGCCTCGGCGCCCATGGCCGCCCTGTGGAGCGATGGCGCGGCCAAGATGCTCGAACGTCAGCTCGCCCAGGCTGCACGCTAACGCATGGCGCCTTCGGCGAGGTCATCGAGCGCGGGCCAGCACCCTTGCCGGCCGGGCCAGCACCCTTGCCGGCCGGCTAGCACTGAGGCGACTCGGATGCCGGTGACCCGCACTGCGGTAGCCGCACCAGGCGAGTTCGGCATGCACCTGACCGCACAGCGAATTGGGTTCGCGGTGCGAGCCGGATGGCCCCCGCCCGTTGCCGTGCCGCCCGTCTGTTGCCGTGCCGCCCGTCTGTTGCGGGGCCCGGTGCTGTGACGGGCGCGCCGATTGCCAGGATGTGACCGTTATGCCCGGCACCTGCCGTAAATGACATGGAAGAAAAGAGCTTCCTGGAACATAGGGCGCCGGTTTCCGGTGCCTTTTCTTCCAGAGGGCTCTTTTCTTCTGTAATGTATCCGGTCGATGTGCCTGCTATGTGTCGATACGCGTAATTCATCACGCCGACCAGCCCGTTCCGCAAAAGGACATGCCCGACATACCCGCAAACGCACGTTATTCTGGAACGCTCACATTATGCGGAAAAGTCACCACGGAGCGGAAACTCGCCACGGGTCCCGCGACGGCGGGGGTGCCCTTCGGATAACGAAAGTTCCCCGACATTAGGGCACCGGCCCACGGTCCAGGCTCCTGACGTGGTCGAGCTGGTCGCTATCGAGGGAGAATCCGGGGCAATCGGCTGCCTCCCGCGGGAGGCTTTCAGCCGCGGGTTCACCGCCGCGTTCGCGGTCGCCGCGGGCATGGCCGCCGTTGGCGCCGCGACCGCGGCGGTCTTGCCCCGACGCAGGAACCGTCCGGTTCCGGCGGCCACGCTCCGTCCGCGGTTGTCAGTTCGCTGACCAAGTGAGGGCGGGTTCCCCGGTCAGCCGGATTCGGGCGACCAGCCGGTGCCCGGGCCGCATGGCTTCCTCGACCAGGCCGGGATCAACGTCGGCGAGCTTGAGTTTGCTGCCGCGAATCAGCCGCAGCGTGCCGTCAGCCCGGACGTCACCCCAGGCGAGAAAGAGGTTACGGTCGAAGCGGTCGCCGCGCACGTAAGGCCCGCTGAAATCGAAGCCGCTGGCGTCGCGCCGCACGGTGACCGGTGCCTCCCAGCGCGCCGACGGCGAATCACCGGCCACCGGCTCGGTGGCCAGCCACGGCTTGCCCGGTACGACCAGCGTGGGCCGGTCCGTGTCCTTGGTGCACAGGGCGATATGCACATTTCCGGCAGGATCCGGCGGGCAGGTGAGTCCAGGAAGGCCGCTGGCCTCGATCACCACCGTGAGCGTCCCGAGCACCGGCGCCGGCTGCCGGGCGGGACGCCGCGCCGGGGGAGGCGCCGCGTTCTCCTGGTAGGCGCGCCGCAGCCAGCCCAGGACTTCGGAGTCGATGTCCTCGGGCTTGGCCAGCGGAATGCGCACGGTGGCGGCGCCGAGGTCCCGGGCGGCCAGCAGGCGGCCGCCCGGGCGCTCGTCATCCAGCCGCAGGCCGAGGTCCACCCGGCTTTTGGTCGTGGCCTGGACCACGGCGAAGACACGGCGAGGCGTGGCCAGGCTGACGCATGTCTTACGGGCCTGCGCCGTCACCTGGCCGAGCGCGGGGAGCGCCGCCAGAATCGCGTCGAGAACGGGCCGAAGCTGCGGGCGGTCAGAGTACTGCCCGGCGATCAGCTCGTCCTCCGTAATGATCCGGTCCTCCTCGGTCATGATCCGGCGGCTTCCCGGTCAACCGAAGCCGCCGAAGCCGCGGTAGCCGCCGTAGCCCCGGAAGCCGCCGAAGGCTGAGCTCCATCGTCCCGGGTGAGGGGCCGGAGGATGGCCGCGACCTGGTCATGGCCCGGGTCATCCGGGTTCCCGTTCGGAGGCTGGCATTCCTCCAGCGGCGTCCGGTGGTGCTCCGGGTCGCGCAGGTTCGGGTCGGCACCGTGCGCGAGCAGCCGCCGGACGCTGGCGACCCGGCCGTTGCCCGCCGCGACGTGCAGCGGCAGCCGCCCCCACTCCGCGTCGGCCTGGTTGACCGGGGTCCCGGCCGCGATGAGCTGGTCGATGACCTCCAGCCGCTGGTGGTCGGCGGCGAACACCAGCGCCCGGATCCGGCTTTCCTGGGTGAACCGGCCCAGCGGCCAGCCGGTGACGTCGCCCGCGGTGGCCGCATGCTCCAGGCTGTGGATCTTCGCTCCCGCGGCCACCAGGACGTCCACCACGTCAGTCATCCCGAACACCGCGGCATGCTCGAGCGCTGTGCCGCTTGGCACGCCGCCGGAGTTTGGTGCCGAGACCGCCTCGATGTCCGCCCCGGCCTCGATCAGTACCCGGGCGACCTCGGCGTCGCCGTAACTGGCCGCGGTGATCAGGGGCGTTTCCTTATCGTCCGGGTACCCGTTGACCGGAGCGCCCGCCTCGATCAGCGCCCTGGCCATCGCGCCGGTGCCGGGCAGCTCGCGAGGCAGGCCCAGGCGTCTGGCGTCGAACCGGAGCATCGCCATGTAGCCCAGGGTGCCCGCGCACTTGTGGTCGCACCAGTGCTCCATCTTCACCGCCGCCAGCTCGGGATGCTCGGCCAGCAGCCGGGTGAGGCGGGACAGGTCCCGGCTGTTGAGGATGTCGCGGCGCTCGACCTCCAGCTTGAGCCGGGTCCAGCTGGCGAACCCGTACTCGCGGGCCAGCGCGAGCTGCGCCGAAGACAGCATGACCCGGTCAGATACTGCGTGGATCCGCGCGGCCGCGTCCGGGTCGCCGCGCTGGGCGGCGTGCAGCAGATCCTTGGCCTGGTGACGGAGCTGATCCAGGTCGGGGCGGACGGGAAGGTAAGGCATGACGTCTCCTTCGCGAGCCCGTGGTCCGCGAACGGGGCCGGAAGAGAACGTCACAAGTTCTGCCTTGCCCTGGTGGTGGAGGTGGACTCAGTCCTGCCCGCGGACCCAGCGGCGCCCTCCCGCGCCAGTCCGAGTCTAACTCCGATGACGGGACCCGGCACGCTGCCGGCCCATGTCCCGCTCGCCCGCGTCCCGCTACTCGGCCCGGAAAGCCGCGCCGCCGAGAAAGCCGCGCCGCCGGGCCAAGCCGACCAAAACCCGCCTTCTTGCCACCCAGGTCGCGGTGGCGTTGGATGGAGGACACGATGCCGCCGCGTCCCGTTGCACACCTGGCCAATCTTGACCTGAACTTGCTCGTGGTGCTCCGGGAACTGCTCCGCGAGCGAAGCGTCACGCACGCCGCCGAACGCCTCGGCGTTACCCAGCCGGCCGCCAGCGCCGCATTGTCGCGGCTGCGCAGGCATTTCGGGGACGAACTGCTGGTCCGGGACAAGGGCGAGTACACGCTGACCGCGCTGGGCGCTCAGCTCGCCGAGCAGTCCGAAGCGGCGTGCGCCGCGGCGGAACGCCTGTTCGCGGCCAGCACGCATTTCGATCCGGCTACCTCGGAGCGCGAGTTCACCCTTGTCATGGCCGACTACACGATCGTGGTGATGGGGGAGATCCTGTCCCAGCTCATCCAGGACGCGGCGCCGCGGGCGCGGCTGCACATCAAGCTGGTAAGGGAGTCGCTGACCACCGAGTACGCCGACGGTATCCGGTTCATCGACGGGATGGTCGCGCCGCCGACGAACGGCTTCTCGCTGCCGGACACACGTTCCGCAGAGCTGTTCCGGGACCGCTGGGTGTGCTTGATCTCGGCGCGCAACCCGGCGCTCGACGCCGGCCAGCTGAACCTGGAAGACCTCGCCAGGCTGCCCTGGGTGGCTCCGTACTATCGCAGCCACCCGCATCCGTCGGCCGCGCCGATCATGCGGCAGCTCACGCTGCTGGACATACGTCCCCGGATCGCGGTGCGGGTGGAGAGTTACCTTGCGGTGCCGCACTTCGTCGCCGGCACCGACCGTATCGCGCTCATGCAGGAGCGGCTGGCCGCTCCGCTCGCCGACCGGATGGATCTGCGAGTGCTCGAATGCCCGGGAAACCCGGAACCCATAGTCGAGGCGCTGTGGTGGCACCGGCAGTACACCGACGATATCGCGCATGCCTGGCTGCGGCGCCTCGTCATCGAAGCGGCCCGCCGCCTCTGACAAAGGCATAAACGGCATTTATACGAGGCAGACAAATCTTTTGTTTGCCCCCAGCGGCCCGCGCGTCTTTGATCATATTACCCACGCACAAAAGCAGGACCAGGAGCGCTGATGCCGCACGCCCTGACCGAGCTGAAGCTCAGCGAAGTGACCAGGCCGGCCGCCGAGTCGCCCAGCAAAATCAGCACAGACGTGTGCGTTGTCGGAGCGGGAATCGCCGGCTTGTCGGCCGCCATCGAATCCGCTCGCCTGGGGCGCGACGTCGTCCTGGTCGATTCGCTGCCCGTCATCGGCGGCCAGATGGTCCATTCGCTGATCGGGCTGTTCTGCGGCGTATTCGGCAACGCCCCGGCCCATCAGCAATTGACTCACAAGATCTTCGACGACATTTTCCGTGACCTGGGGCCGCCCGGCGACCTGCATTTCCAGCGCGGCCACACCACCACCGTCTTCTACAACGAGGTGGCCCTCGGCCGCTGGCTCGAGCGGACTGTCCAGAAACTAAAAATCAAGGCGATCCTCGGCACCGTGCTACAACGCGCCGACCTCAGAGACGGCCACCTGGACAAAATCGAGCTGGCCACCCGCTACGGCAACGTCCAGGTACAAGCGAAAGGCTTTGTCGACGCCAGCGGCGACGCCGCCCTCACCTGGCAGGCGGGCCTGCCGTGCCGGGTCCCGGAACGCCCGATCTATGGTTCGCAGCAGGTCATCGTGGAGAACGTCAACGAGAACCACAAGCCGGATCCGGGCGAGATTGACGCGGTCATCGCGGGCAAGGCGGACGAGCACGAGTTGCTCAGAAAGGGCGGGCTGGCGTTCTTCTTCCCCGGTCGCGGAACCGCGGTGCTGAACGTCACGCACATCGAGGCGCCGCTGGATCCGGTCAAAGCCTCAAAAGCACAGTTCGCCGGACGGGAGCAGGCCGACCGGGCACTTGCCGTGCTCCGGACCGAGTTCCCGAAGGCGTTCGGCGAGGCGCGGGTCCGGGCCTACGGATTCCCGGGACGCCGGCAGACCCGCTGGATCAAGGGCCGTCACCAGCTCACCGTCGACGAAGTCAGGAACGGCACCAGGTTCGATGATGCCGTCGCTCGCACCGCCTGGCCGATCGAGCTGCACGATCGGGCGGACGGCTACGTGTGGGAGATGTTCGACGCGGACCACGTGCATTACGTCCCGCTGCGCGCGATGACGCCGCCCGGCGCGCACAACCTGGTCGCCGCGGGCCGCTGCGTGGACGGTGACGCGGCCGCCCTGTCCAGCGTGCGGGTCATGGGCCCGTGCTCGGCGATGGGCGCCGCCGCCGCGCACGCTCTTGACATATCCAACGGTAGCAGCCTCCACGACATCGACCTGGACCAGCTCAACGATCGGCTGGCCGCCAACCTGGGCGAACGACCATGATCCTCACCGACGAAGAGAAGCGCATGCGGGACGGCGAGCAGGGCGCGGCCGTGGCCGCCGCGATGGACCTGCTCGTCCGGTACGGCCGGGCCCTGGACGCGGATCGCCTGTGCGATGTGCGCAACGTCGCCGGGACGATGACCCAGCCCTCGCCGGTCAAGGAAAAACTCGTCAGACAGGGCGGCTGGGACAAGGCCTTCGCCGTGATCAACCTGGACTGCGACGACGACATTGAGATCCCCGAAATGCGCGTCCCCACCTGCCAGCTCCAGCACGGCTTCGGCGCCGACGCTCTCGGCACGGTCCCGTACCCGGAAAGCAGGATCGAGCTGCAGGCCGACGCCGAGGCGTTCTATGGCCGCAAGGGCGTGTCCATTCTGGCCACCTGCACCCCGTATCAGGTCGGCAACATCCCGGTGCGCGGCGAGCATTGCGCGTGGATGGAGTCGTCCGCGGTGATCTACGCCAACTCGGTGCTCGGCGCGCGGACCAACTGCGAAGGCACGGCGTCCGCCGGCGCCGCCTCGCTCACCGGGAAGATCCCGTGCTGGGGCAACCACCTCGACCGCAACCGGCCTGGTACGCACCTCATTGACGTCCAGGTCCGGGTCGATGACTTCCTCGAATGGGGAATGCTCGGCTACTTCGCGGGCGCGATCGCCGGCGAGGAACGCCCGGTCATCACCGGGGGCATCGGGCGGCCGGACCTGGTCGAGCTCAAGCACTTCGGCGCGGCGGCGGCCACCTCGGGCGGCGTCGAGCTGTACCACATCCCGGGCATCACCCCGGAGGCGCCGACGCTGGAGGCCGTGTTCAGAACGGGTGACCGGATCGGCTACGGTCCGGCCGAACGCCAGACGATATACGAGACCCTCAACTCCCAGGGCACCAGCACCGACGTGGACTTCGTCCTGCTCGGCTGCCCGCACGCGTCGGTCGACCAGATCTGGCGGGCGGCACGGGCGCTCGACGGCCGCAAACTACACTCCAGCACCGAGCTGTGGCTGATGGTCCCGCGCGCGCTCAAGGACGTGGCCGACCGCAGCGGCTACACGAAGATCATCGAAAAAGCCGGTGGCCGCGTCCTCGCCGATTCTTGCCCGGCGATGTCGCGGACCGCACCGAAAGGCACCAGGGTGTTCGCCACCGACTCGGCCAAGCAGGCCCACTACCTGCCCGCCATCCTTGGCATCGAGGCCTGGTTCGGCACCCTCGGCGAATGCGTGGACGCCGCCGTCACCGGCCGCTGGCGCGGAGACCTCCCATGATCCTCCTCACCGGCCGCGTCGTCGTTCCCGGCCAGGCTGAGGGGGAGGCCCTGGTAACCCGCGAGCCCGTCTCGGGCTGGGGTGGAATCGATCCGGCTGAGGGCCGCGTCATTGAGTCACGGCATGAACTGAACGGCGTCTGTTTCACCGGCAAAGTCCTGGTCTTCCCGTCCGCCAAGGGGTCGTCCGGGTGGGCGGCCTTCTTCCAGTCCACCCGGCTGCTCGGCACCGCCCCGCTGGCCATGATCGTCACCCGGATCAGCAGCAAGTCCGCGCTGGGGGCGGTGGTCACGCGCGTTCCCGCGGTCACCGACCTCGACCGGGACCCGTGCGAGGTGATCAGGACCGGCGACTGGGTGCGGATCAGCGACGGCATAGTGGAGGTACTCAGGTGACCGATCTGCGCAGCAACTTCGAGCCGGGGACTTCCCGCTGGGCCACCCGCCGCGCACAGTGGCTGGCCCTCGGCCTGACCGACGAAGACCTGGTCAAGCCGAAGATCGCCATCGTCAACTCCTCCTCCCAGCTCGCGATCTGTTTCAGCCACCTGGACGAGATCGCGAGGCGGGCCAAGCGGGCCATCGAGCGGGCCGGCGGCGTGGCGTTCGAGGTGCGCACCGCGGCGCCGAGCGACTTCATCACCAGTGCCGGGCACAGGGGCGGTTACATCCTGTCCGCCCGCGACCTGATCACCAACGACATCGAGGTCGCCGTCGAGGGCGCGCTGCTTGACGGCATATTGTGCCTGGCCTCCTGCGACAAGACCGCGCCGGGCCAGCTGATGGCCGCCGCGCGGCTGAACATCCCCACGATCATCGTGGCGTGCGGCTACCAGCCGAGCGGCACCTACCGGGGCCGGCACTGCGACATCGAGGACGTGTTCCTCGCCGCCGGGCACGCGGCCAACGGCCGGCTCTCGCTGACCGAACTGACCGAGATGAGCGAGAACGCGGTGCTCGGTCCCGGCGTGTGCGCGGGGATGGGTACCGCCAACACCATGCACCTGGCCGCCGAAGCGCTCGGCATGGCCCTGCCCGGCTCCACTCCTGTCCGCGCCAATAGCGGACGCATGTGGCTGACGGTAAACCATTCCGCCGAACGGCTGGTGCAACTCGTCCATGAGAACCTGCGACCGCGCGACATCTTGACGTCGCGGGCGTTCCGCAACGCGGTGGTGACGGTGTTGTCGGTCAGCGGCTCGATCAACTCGGTCAAGCACCTCCAGGCCGTCGCGGCCGAGGCCGAATGCGACGCGGACGTGTACCGGCTGTTCGAGACCCTCGCGGACCGGGTCCCGCTGCTCACCGCGATCCGGCCCAATGGAGACCACGCCATAGAGGAGTTCGAGGATGCCGGCGGCACCCGCGCGGTCATGAAGCAGCTCGCGGACCTGCTGGAGGGCGAGGCGCTGACCGTGACCGGGCGGACCGTCGCGGAAAACCTTTCCGGCGTCGACGTCGCTGATCCGGAGGTGATACGCCCGGTCGGCCGCGCGCTCGCGCACCGGCCGTCGATCGTGCTGATCCGGGGCAGCCTGGCGCCGGACGGCGGGATCGTCAAGCTGGCGGTCGCCGACGACCGCCGCCTGGACTTCGCCGGTCCCGCGCTCGTGTACGACTCGCCTGCCGATGCGCTGACCGCGGTCCGGGCCGGCCATGTGAAGGGCGGCGAGGTCGTCGTGCTCCGCGGGCAGGGCCCGACCGGCAGCCCGGGGATGGGGATGGCTTCCCAGCTAGTGTTCGCGCTGGACGGCGCGGGCCTGACCGGCAAGGTCGCCGTGGTGACCGACGGTCAGCTGTCCGGGCTGGTCAACAAAGGCATCGTCGTCGGCGAAATCTCCCCCGAAGCGGCCCGCGGCGGCCCGCTGGCCCTGGTCCGCGACGGCGACCCGATCCGCATCGACGTTCCCGCTCGGACCGCCGACCTGGACGTCCCCCCCGAGGAACTGACCCGCCGCCACGCGGCATCCCCCCCAACGGAGGAGCGAGGCTGGCTGTCCATCTACCAACGCCTGGTCCGCCCCCTCCCCGAAGGCGCCACCCTCCGCGCCCCCCACCCCCACCCCCACCCCCACCCCCACCCCAAGGCCCACCCATGACCCCCCACACCCACCCCGCCACACCGCCCGTGGCCTCCCCCCAAACGCCCCCCACCAGGGCCGCCCCG
>JAFARZ010000405.1 GCA_019245115.1 Streptosporangiaceae bacterium
GGGGGCGGGGGGGGGGGGGGGGGGGGGGGGGGGGGGGGGGGGGGGGGGGGGGGGGGGGGGGGGGGGGGGGGGGGGCGGGGGGGGGGGGGCGCGGGGAGGGTGGGGGGGGGGCGTTCGGGCGCGGGGGTGGCGTCGGGGGGGGGGGGGCGTTGGATGGGGCGCGCCGGGGGATCAGGGGTGACGCGGCGAGTCTGAGTCGCGGGCACGGTGCGTTGCGACCGACAATAGAGCGTGAGGTTGCTTCGCGCGCTAGGGCGCCCAGTCCGGTACATGCGGGACCGGCCGGTCCGGTGGTTGATGCTGCTGGCGGGGGCGCTGCCGGTGTTCGCGTTCCCGGCTCCGAACCTGGAGTTCCTGGCCTGGTTCGGGCTGGTGCCCGGCCTGCTGCTGATCGTCAGGTCGCCGGCGGTGCGCGAGGCCTGGGTTCGGGCCTGGTGGCTCGGAGCCGGGTACGTGATCGTGGCGATGTACTGGATGGCGCCCGAGATCGGGCCCGGGCTGCTGTTGCTGGGCTTCGCGCTCGGGGCGTTGCTGATCCCGTTCGGCATCGCCGCGTGGAAACTGCTGCGTCCGCCGGTGAGCTGGCCGCGGGCGCTGGCCGCGCTAGTGGTGGTGCCGAGCTGCTGGCTGTTCGGCGAGTGGATCCGGTCGTGGCAGGCGCTCGGCGGCCCATGGGACGTGTACGGCGCGAGCCAGTGGCAGCACCCGGCCATCCTGGGCCTCGCCGCGGTGGGCGGGGTGTGGCTGATCAGCTTCGTCCTCCTCGCGGCGAACGTGGCGATCGTCCTCATCATCGGCTCAGGGACGCAGGCGATGCGGGCGACGCAGGCGATGCCGGCGATGCGGGCGACGCAGGCGATGCGGGTGGCGCCGGCGGCCGGGGTCATCGGCGTCGTCACCCTCGTCGCGGCCGTGGGGAGCGGGCCGCTGGCGTTCGCGCTCACCGCGGCATCCCCCACCGCACGTCAGGTCACGATCGCCATGGTGCAGCCGGGCGTGATCCACAACACGGACCTGAGCGCGCACGCGTCGGAAACGCTGACCGCCTCGCTGAGCGAAGGCGGCACGCTGGGCGGCGTCAAGCCCGACCTGATCGTGTGGGGCGAGAGCAGCATCGCCAAAGACCTCACCCTCCCGGCGTCGCACGTGCTGCTGAGCCAGATCGAGGCGCTGTCAGCGAAGGACGGGTCGGAGATCCTGGTCAGCCAGGACGCCGAAGTGCCCGGCAAGGGCCACGAGAAGTGGTCGGTGCTGGTCAGCCCGGCCGGGATCAAGGGCATCTACATCAAGACGCGGCTGGTGCCGTTCGGTGAGTACATACCGTTCCGCCAGCAGCTCGGCTGGCTGACCAAGATCAGCAAGGCCGCCTCGTCGAACATGTCTCCGGGTCCCGGCGCGCACCTGCTGAACGCGACCGACCGGTCCGGGCGGCCGCTGCCGATCGGCGTGCTGGTCTGCTTTGAATCGGCGTTCCCCGACATGTCGCGGGTTGACACCGGCAACGGCGCGCAGGTGATCGTCTATCAGTCGTCCACTCCGACGTTCCAGGGCACCTGGGGCCCGGACCAGCATGGGTCCCTGTCGGCGGTGCGCGCGGCCGAGACCGGCCGTCCGGTCGTGCAGGCCGCGCTGACCGGCGACACGGTGGCGTTCGACGCGCGCGGGCGCCAGCTGGCCTGGATGAGCCAGTCCCGCCACGGCGTGGTGACCGTGCGCCTGCGCCTGCCGCCGGCGTCCGCACAGACCCTGTACGACCAGTGGGGAGACTACGTGGCATGGACGGCGCTGGCGGTCGTCATACTCGCGGCGCTGGTCATGCTGGCAAATTCGAGAGGCCTATTTAACCGTCGCGCTGGTGCCACCGATGGGCATGCGGCACAATATGTGGAAGGACAGTCTGTGCCACGCTAGACAGACCTGGTACGGCGTGGGTCGAGGCCGCAGGGGAAGGCGAACCTCGTCCGACGCGAAACCAGGAGGCCCGAGTGTCCGCACGTGGTGTTTTGTACGTCCACTCCGCGCCCTCGGCGCTGTGCTCCCACATTGAGTGGGCAGTAGCCGGAATAGTGGGGGCGCCTGTCAGCATGCCTTGGGTTGGTCAGCCCGCGGCGCCGGGTACGGTGCGCGCGTCCCTGACCTGGCAGGCACAGCCCGGAACAGCGGGCGCGATCACGTCCGCGCTGGCGGGCTGGAACCGGCTGCGGTTCGAGGTGACCGAGGACGCGTCGCCCGGCTGTGACGGCGTCCGGTACTGCTACACCCCGGACCTCGGCACCTTCACGGCGGTGATCAGCGCCAACGGCGACATCCTGATCCCCGAGGGACGGCTGCGCGCCGCCCTGACACTGGCCGCCGCGACCGGTCGGCAGTCTCCGCTTGAGGACCAGCTGGAGCGCCTGCTGGGCACGGCCTGGGACGGTGAACTCGAGCCCTTCCGCCGGGCGGCCGACGGCGCCCCCATCCGCTGGCTCAATGCCACTGGGTGATGATGGGCCACTGGGCGATGGGCCACTGGGTGATGGCCGCCACCGGCTGAGCGGTCACGTCTTGCCGCTGAAGAAGCGTTCGATGGGCAGCGTAGCGGCGCCGAGGGCGACGGCGTCCAGGCCGAGCGTGCCGCGCTCGATCGTGGTGCCGCTGAATTTGTTCCGCAGGGAATGCCGCCGTGCGGCCTCGCGGATCGTCGGCATCAGGCGCTCGGCGAGCAGCAGGCCGGCCCACCCGCCGATGATGACCCGGTCAGGGTTGAGCAGATTGATCAAGTTCGCGATCCCGATGCCGAGGAAGGTCGCGGTTTCCTCGCGTATCTCGTCGGCTCGCGCCGATGAAGCGGTGATCAGCGCCGTGAGGGCCGCTTCCTCGTCGTCGTCGGGCACCGGCAGGCCATAGCGCTCGAGGATCGCCTCGGCACCCACGTACGCCTCAAGACACCCGCGCGAGCCGCAGCGACAGGGCCGCCCGTCCGCGAGGATGATGGTGTGCCCCCACTCCGCCGCGACAGCACGGTCGTCGGCTACGATGCTCGCTCCCACACCGGAGCCAACCAGGCACACCACCGTCGGGCGGGAGGCCCGCGAAGTCCGGGCCCTCGAGTTCTCGCGCTCGGCGCCGAACCAGAGCTCGGCCTGCCCCATGGCCTTGGCGCCGTTGTCGATGAGCAGGCCGGGCCCATGGCCGAGCCGGTCACGGAGCAGCCGCTCCAGCGGGACCGCGTCCCAGCCGTACGGCTGCGCGTGGACGAGGACCTGCCCGTTCCGGTCCCGCTCGATCGCACCGGGCACACCGATGCCCACGCCGATCAGGGTCGCCGGCTCGCTTCCCGCGTCGTCCAGCAGGAGGTCCAGGCAGGACGCGATCCGGTCGACGACCAGATCGACGCCGTGCTTGCGCGGGTTGAGGAGGTGGTCGGCCCGGGCCAGGCGGGCCATGGTCAGGTCGAACATCTCGGCGCTGACCCGGGTCTCACCGACGTCGATCCCGATGACCCGGCCATAGCCGGGGTTCATCCGCAGCAGGACTCTGGGACGCCCGCCGTCGGACTCCATCGGGCCGGCCTCGGTGACGATGCCTTCGCCGATCAGTTCGCGAACGGCGGTGCTGACCGAAGCGGCGGACAGGCCGGTGGCGTCACTCAGCTCCTGGCGAGTACAGGGCTGACGGAAGAACAGAGCCCACAGAAGCGCCGACCGATTGTCCCTCCGCAGGTCCCGGACGGTTGACCGATGTCGTTCAGTCGTCATGCTTTTCTCACGGTTTTTTAACGGCTTCCGAATCAAGTTGATCATGAATTGAGGCTTAGTATCCCCATTAATTCATGTCTTAGATTAAGTGAGGAAGATCACTGCCGTGTCACGGCGGACCACGGAGGGGAACAGACATGCGATTGAGGTTTCTGGCAGCGGCGGCGCTGGCCGTCAGCGCCGGGCTGGTCCCGCTAGCTGGCAACGTCTTGCCAGCAGGCGCCGCGACTTCGGTATCGCTGTGCCCGGGCGCCAACGTCGCGGCGTTCGGACCAAACGTCTGCGTGTTCAGCGACACGATGAGCCAGACGACGATCCAGGCCGACCTGGACCCCATCGCCACCCAGCAGGTGCCGTCAGCCAGCCAGTTCGACGATCAGCGGTACGCGGTGTTCTTCCAGCCCGGGACCTACGGTTCGGCCGCGAACCCGCTGGTGTTCCAGGTCGGCTATTACACCCAGGTGGCGGGCCTCGGCCGGATGCCGCAGGACACGGTCGTCAACGGCGCCATCGACGTGTTCAACAACCTGTGCACCGCCGGGACGTCTGACTGCAACTCGGACGTCAACTTCTGGCGGTCTCTTTCCAACCTGACCCTCAACGTGGACCTGCCGAGCTCACCGCCGGCCTACGCGCCGCCGCCCGGCGACCCGTTCGGGACGGGCTGCACCAACAGCGCGGAGATGTGGTCGGTGTCACAGGCCGCCCCGATCCGTCGGGCTATCATCAACGGCAGCGTCGTGTTCCAGGACTACTGCGCGAACAACAACTTCGCCAGCGGCGGCTTCATCGCCGACAGCGAGGTGAGCGGCCACCTGAACTTCAACGGCAACCAGCAGTACCTGGTGCGAAACAGCACCATCGGCGGGGCCAGCGGCTGCCCGAACGGCCTGTGGAACATGGTATATGCCGGGGTCAAGGGCGCGCCCGCGCCGGTGTTCACCGGCCAGTGCCAGCAGAACACGGTGCTCCCGGCTACCTCGGTGACCGAGGAAGAGCCGTTCCTGTACACGGACCCGTCAGGCGGCTTCCGGGTCTTCGTGCCCGCCGTGCAGCACGATTCATCCGGGCCGTCGTGGGCTTCTGGCTCCGAAGCCGGCACGTCGGTCCCGCTGTCACGGTTCTTCGTGGCCAGCCCGGACACGCCGGTCGCGGCGATCAACGGCGAGCTGGCGCTGGGCCGGGACCTGATCCTCACTCCGGGCGTCTACAACCTGGACCAGCCGATCCTGGTCAGCCGCCCGGACACCGTGGTGCTGAGCCAGGGCTACGCCACCCTGGTGCCGCAGCGCGGCAACGCGGCCATGGTGGTGCTCCCCAGCGTCGGGGTGAAGCTCTCCGGTCTGCTCATCGACGCCGGCCCGGTCAGGTCGCCGGTGCTGCTCTCGGTAGGGACGCCGGGGCTGGGTTCGGCCGGCAACCCGGACGTGATCCAGGACGTGTTCTTCCGCGTCGGTGGCGCGGAGACCACGCCGGTGGCGGCGGACGTGAGCCTGCTCGACAACGCCGACCACTCGATCATCGACGACGTGTGGGCCTGGCGTGCCGATCATGGCAACGCGGTCGGCTGGACGTCCAACGTGGGCGCGACCGGGGTTGTTGTCACTGGTTCTGATGTGACTTCGTATGGTCTGGCGGTCGAGCATTACCAGAAGGACGAGGTGATCTGGCGGGGTCAGGGTGGTTCAGACGTATTCTTCCAGAACGAACTGCCGTACGACCCGCCGAGTCAGGCCGCTTGGATGGCATCTCCCAGCCAGGACGGGTATCCGGCGTTCCTGGTAAGCCCGGGCGTCCGGACATTCCAGGGATACGGGATGGGGAGTTATGTGGTCTTCATCCAGACCTCGGCCACGCTGTTCGACGCCTCGGCGTTCCAGGCGCCATCGGCTCCCGGCGTGCAGTTCCACGACGTGTTCGGGGTGTGGATCGCGGGCGCCGGCGGCCTGAACTCCGTCATCAACGGGGTCGGCGGTCCGGTGACCTCGACCAATCCTGGGACGGTCGAGCCCGTGGACGTGGTGACCTACCCGTAAGAGAAAGCCAGGCTGGCACCGCGGATCGGACACGCGGTGCCAGCCGCCCTGTTTGCTGGGATCCGGTAGCGTGCCCGAAGCTCCGGTAGCTTGCCCGAAGCTTCGGTGGCACGGCCGGGGCTCCGGTGGCACGGCCGAAGCTCCGGTAGCTCGGCTGAACCTCTGGTAGCTTGCCCGGAGCTCCTGTAGCGCGGCCGGACCGCGCATGCCGGATATGTCGGGCGCGGCCAGCAGCCGGCGGGAAGCGTGCATAACGGATATATCGGGTTTGGCCCTTCAGCGCATCACTTTAAGAGATCCAAAAGGACTCAAGGCTCCCTTTGCGTGGAAATAAAGAGCCCTGTGGTAAGAAGGGCGCCGGAAAGCGGTGCCTTTCTCTCCGCGAGGCCCCAAACTTCCGTGAGATCGGCTCCCGGTAGGCCGCCCAAAACACGGTATAACGGATATGTCGGGCATAGCCAGCGGCGGCCGCCTGTGACTGGAAGGAAGGAAGGAAGTAACGTTAGCTGATGTTGATGTCGCCGTGGACATCGCGGAGCTGGACGACCTTGTCCGCCCGGCCGTGGAATGTGTTGACGACGGCATCGTCCCCGGCAATGGTGCTCAGGCGTATCTGAGCCCAGATCTCGCGGATCTGTCTCGAGAACTCGGGATCCTCTCTGCTGGCCTCGTCCAAGGCGTGCGCAAACTCGCTGATCCGCTCGGCCGAGCCGGGGTCATCCCGCGCCGCGGCCAACGTGGTCTCTGCTGCCGGGCGCTCCTTGAACTTTTCCCTGATCCGGCGCACGAGTGCGGTCATGACCTCTCGGGCCTGATCGGTCAGCGATTGCCCCATCCCGCTCGCGACAGCGGTGGCGATCGCCGTGGTAATCGGATCGGCCATGCGAGCCTCCGTCTATCGCGGTACTTCAGCCAGGGTACGCGCGGTTACGGGCGGCGCGGAGCGGGATGGGTGACGACCCAGATGGCGTGGACTTGGCCGGGGGTTTTGTTCAGGTATTCATGGGGGGTCGAGGAGTCGAAGGCGATGGAGTCGCCGGGGCCTAGTTCATAGCTGTCGAAGCCGACGTTGGCGGTGAGCGTGCCGCTGATGATGACCCCGTACTCGCGGCCTTCGTGGCGCAGCGGCCGGCGCTCATCCGTGGAGTGGCCGCCGGGGGAGTACACCACCTCCAGGAAATCGGCGGCCGGGTCGGTGCCGGGTGTGAGGCGTTCCCACCGGACGCCGCTGGCCAGGTCGATGAGCTGACGGCAGCCCGCTCGCTGCACGATGTCCGAACTCGCGGGCCGGGACGGTGCACCGGTACCCCGGGCGCCGAACACCAGGTAATCGAGGGAGCTGCCGAGTTCGGTGGCCAGCGAATAGAGCACCCCGACCGATGGCACCGATGTGCCGCGCTCAATCTGTGAGATCAGGCTGGGCGAGCAGCCGATCCGGCGGGCCAGCTCGCGGACGGACAACTGCCGCTCCTCGCGGACCTGTCGCAGCCGCGGCCCGAGCCCGGTCTCCGGGTTGAAGGCGCCAGCCGTGGACTCAACCGACATGGCGTAAATCTACACTGCACGCCTTGACAGTTACACTGCACACGGATTTGTATGGGCGCATGGCTGCACCTTCTGACCGGGGGAAGCCATCCCCCGGACCCCCTGGGCATTCGCTAGCGTCCGCGCCGGGCCGGATGAACGTCGATTTCGAGGAACGGGTCGACTTCGCGCGGTTGCGTGCGTATCGGCTCGACCGGGCCAAACGCGCCATGGAGGACGCCGGGCTGGGCGCGCTGCTGGTGTTCGACAACAACAACATCCGCTACCTGACCTCGATCGCGATCGGGGAGTGGACCCGGGACAAACTGTGCCGGTATGCGCTGTACACCCGGACGGGGGAACTGGTGCTGTGGGACTTCGGTTCCGCGGCGGTGCACCACCGGCTGTACTGCCCATGGCTGAAGCCCGAGAACAGCATCGCCTCGTATACGACAATGCGCGGCGCGGCGCCGCCCGCTTCGGGGCTCACTGCCAAGGCCGTGGCGGAGATCAAGGACCGGCTCAACGACGCCGGAGTGGCGGGCGAGCCGATCGGCGTGGACTTCGCCGAGGTGCCGACGTTCTTCGAACTGCAAAAACAGGGCCTGGACATCCGGGACGGGCAGCAGGTGATGCTGGACGCCCGGGAGATCAAGTCGCGGGACGAGATCACCCTGCTGGCGACCGCGGCCGCGATGGTGGACGGGACGTACACCGACATCGCCGCCGCGCTCCGGCCCGGGATCAGGGAAAACGAGATCGTCGCGCTGGCCAACAAGCGCCTGTACGACATGGGTTCCGACGACGTGGAGTCGATCAACGCGGTGTCCGGCGAGCGGTGCAATCCGCATCCGCACAACTTCTCCGACCGCATGATCAGACCTGGTGAGCAGGCGTTCTTCGACATCATGCACTCCTATAACGGCTACCGGACGTGTTACTACCGGTGCTTCGTAGTGGGGCGGGCGACCCAGTCGCAGCGCGACGCCTACACCAAAGCGCGCGAATGGATCGACGCCGCGATCGAGATGATCAAGCCGGGAGTCTCGACCGATCAGGTCGCCAGGGCCTGGCCGACGGCGCAGGAGATCGGACTGGCCGACGAGAAGACCGCGTTCGGCCTGCTGTTCGGGCACGGGCTGGGGCTGGCGCTGCACGAGCGCCCGATCATCTCGCGGCTGACTTCGCTCGACGCGCCGATGGAGATCAAGGAGGGCATGGTCTTCGCGCTGGAGACCTACTGCCCGGCGACCGACGGGCGCTCCGCGGCGCGGATCGAGGAAGAGGTCGTGGTCGGGCCGACGGGCGTCGACATCCTGACCAAGTTCCCGGCCCAGGAACTCTACGTCACCAACCCCTACTAACCGTGAAGGACGAATGCTGAAATGTCGGATATGTCGGCAGCGGGGGCGGCGGGCGCGGAGGCGCGGGCGGGCGCGGAGGCGGGCGCGGGCGCGGAGGCGCGGGCGGGGGGTTCCCTAGTCGATCAAGCGACCGCGCTTGAGATGTACCGGAAGATGTCTGAGATCCGGCAGTTCGAGAAGCGCGCCTACGACCTTTTCCTGCAGAACCTGGTCAGGGGGACCACGCACCTCGGCACCGGGCAGGAGGCCATCGCGGCCGGGGTCTCGCAGGCCATGAACGACGACGACTACATGTTCGTCACCTACCGCGGACACAATCACGTGCTGGCCCGCGGCACGCCGATGACGGCGGTCATGGCCGAGCTGCTCGGCCGGGAGAACGGCCTCATGCACGGCAAGGGCGGGTCAATGCACCTGCTCGACGTGTCCCGGGGCATCCTCGGCGCGTACGCGATCATCGGCGCGCAGCTCGTCATCGCCAACGGCTCGGCGTGGTCGGCGAAGCACCGTGGAACCAGGCAGGTCACCGTGTGCTTCCTGGGCGACGGCGCCACCAACATCGGAGCGTTCCACGAGGCGCTCAACCTGGCCGTCGTGTGGCAGCTTCCCGTCGTGTTCATCTGCGAGAACAACCAGTACATGGAGTACACGCCCATCGGCATGGTGACCGCGGTCAAGCGGCCGGCCGCCGACCGGGCGCCGGCCTACGGCCTGGCCGGCCTCGAGGTGGACGGCAACGACGTGGAGGCCGTCTACCAGATGGCGAGCACGGTCATCGGGAACGCCCGCGACGGCGCGGGACCGGCGCTGATCGAGGCGATCACCTACCGGCACGGCGGGCATTCACGGGCCGATCCGGCCAAGTACCGGCCCACCGGCGAAGTCCAGGAGTGGATGTCCCGGGATCCGCTGCCGCGGTATCGCGCGGTGCTGACCGCGCGGGGCATCGACCCGTCGGCGCTCGACGAGATCGACAAGACCGCCCGGGAGAAGGTGGACCGCGCCACCGAGGAGGCCAAGGCCGGGCCTGAACCAAAGCTCGAACTCGCGGAGACCAACGTCTGGGCCGACGGCGGTCACGCATGGCGCAACTGAAGGAGCGACGGTGAGCGTAATCACTTATCGCGAGGCGGTGGCGCGGGGGATCGCGCAGGCGATGCGGCAGGACCCGAGCGTCGTGTTCATCGGAGAAGACGTCGCGGCGGCCGGCGGGGTGTTCAAGGCCACGCCGGGCCTGCTGGAGGAGTTCGGGCCGGAACGGGTGCGCGACACGCCGATCAGCGAGCAGGCCATCCTGGGAGCGGCGATGGGCGCCGCGATGACCGGGCTGCGGCCGATCGCGGAGATCATGTTCAGCGACTTCTTCGCCGTGTGCTGGGACCTGGTCGCCAACGAGATGGCCAAGGCCCGGTACATGTCGGACGGGCAGTTCACGCTGCCGCTGGTGATCCGGTGCGCGAACGGGGCCGGCCTGCGGTTCGGCGCGCAGCACTCCCAGTCGGTGGAGAACTGGGCCATGGCCGTGCCCGGCCTCAAGGTCGTCGCCCCCTCGAATCCGAGGGACGTCATTGGGCTGCTACAACAGTCCGTTCGTTGTGATGATCCTGTTATTTTCTTTGAGCACAAGGGCCTGTACGCCAGCAAGGGCGAGGTGCCCGACGGCGAGGAGATAGTCGAGCCACTGGGGCGAGCCACCGTCAAAAGAACGGGAGCCGACGCGACGATCGTGGCGCTCGCGGCGATGGTGCCCAAGGCGGTAGCCGCCGCGCAACGGCTGTCGGAAGAACACAAAATAGAGGCCACGGTCATCGACCTGCGGTCCCTGGTCCCGCTGGACACCCGGACGATCCTGGCCGAAACGGCCAAGACCGGGCGGCTGTTCACCGTCGAGGAGAACCCGCGGCTGTGCGGCTGGGGCGCCGAGGTGGTGTCCATCGTCGCCGAAGAGGCGTTCGGGCAGCTCACCGGGCCAGTGATCCGCATCACCACCCCCCATATCCCGCTACCCGCGGCGGATAGGCTGGAAGATCACGTATTGCCCTCGGTGGACCGGATCACCGAGACCGTGCGCAAAGCCCTGGAGGCATAGCAAGTGACCGTCCAAGAACTCACCGGTGCCGACGTGCCCACCGGACTGCTGATCGGCGGGCAGTGGACCGGCGGCCGCGGCGACGGCACGATACCGGTAGTCGACCCGTCGACCGAGGACGCGATCACCGAGGTGGCGGACGGCACGGTCGAGGACGCGCTGGACGCGGTCGGCGCCGCGTACGACGCGCTGCCCGGCTGGGCGGCCACGCCGCCGCGGCGCCGCGCCGAGGTGCTGCGCCGCGCGTTCGAGCTGATGACCGCCAACGCCGAGCCGCTGGCCCGGCTGATGAGCGCGGAGAACGGCAAATCTTTGCGCGACGCGCGGGGCGAGGCGGCCTACTCCGCCGAGTTCTTCCGCTGGTACGCCGAAGAAGCGGTGCGCATGGACGGCGTACTCACCACCGCGCCGTCCGGGGCGAACCGGATCCTGGTCACGCGGCAGCCAGTCGGGGTGTCGGTGCTGGTCACGCCGTGGAATTTCCCGGCCGCCATGGCCACCCGCAAGATCGGCCCGGCGCTCGCGGCGGGCTGCCCGGTGGTGCTCAAACCCGCCTCCGAGACTCCGCTGACCGCGCTGTACATCGCCTCCCTGCTGGCTGAGGCGGGAGTGCCGGACGGCGTCGTGAACGTGCTTACTTCAAAGAAGTCCGGTGCCGTCGTCTCCGCCATGCTCAACGACCCCCGGGTCCGCAAGCTGTCGTTCACCGGGTCCACCGAGGTGGGGCGGATCCTGCTGCGGGAGGCGGCCGAGACCGTGGTCAACTGCTCCATGGAACTCGGCGGGAACGCGCCGTTCATCATCTTCGAGGACGCGGACATCCCGGCGGCCGTCGACGGCGCGCTGCTGGCCAAGATGCGCAACGGCGGCGAGGCCTGCACCGCGGCCAACCGCTTCTACGTGCACGAGGCCGTCGCGGACGAGTTCAGCCGGGAGTTCTCGGCCCGGCTCGAGGCGCTGGTGGTCGGGCCCGGCCTCGACGAGTCGACCGATGTGGGCCCGCTGGTCAACGAGCCGACGCGGTCGAAGGTGGCCGAGCTGGTCGCCTCGGCGGCGGACGACGGCGGCAAGGTGGTGACGGGCGGACGCGCGCCGGACCGGCGTGGTTACTACTATCAGCCGACCGTGGTCGACCAGGTACCGGCGGACGCCTCCGTCCTGAATACCGAGATCTTCGGCCCGGTGGCGCCGATCGTCCGGTTCACGTCCGAGGCGGACGCGGTGACATGGGCGAACGACACCGAATACGGGCTGGTCTCGTACGTGTACACCGGGGACCTGGCCCGCGGGCTGCGGGTGTCGGAGGCGCTGGAGGCCGGCATGATCGGGCTCAACCGGGGCCTGGTCTCGGACCCTGCCGCGCCGTTCGGCGGGGTAAAGCAGTCGGGCATCGGGCGCGAGGGCGCGCACGAAGGGCTGCTGGAGTTCACCGAGACCAAGTACATCGCCACGAACTGGTAAGCCCGGCCTCGGGGTCCGCGGATAGACTTCGTGGCCTATGGGCGGTATACGGGTGGGCCCCGAGGGCGCTGCTGCCCTGGCTGACGACGGGCTCGAGTCCGGTCAGGGTGGGGTTCAGGGCGCGTCTTTGACCGGTTCTGACGGACGGATCCGGGCGGCCATTGTCTACCTGGCGGCTGGGCTCGGGCTGTTCCTGGTGTACCTGCGGCTGTCGATGACGTCCGGGCTGAACTCCGACAGTGCCAACATCCTGCTGATGGCTTCGGACATGCTGCACGGTCACCTGCTGCTGCATGGGTGGTTCGCGTCGGATGTCTCGTTCTACTCCACCGAGATACCGCAGTACGCGCTGCTCGTCGGCATTTTCGGACTGCACGCGCAGACCGCGCACATCGCGGCGGCGATGACATACACGCTGACCTTCCTGTCCGCGGTGGCGCTGGCCCGCGCCGGCGCACCGACCGCACGGGCGGCTATGGTGCGGACGTTGATCGCGGCCGGGATCATGCTGGCCCCGCAGTCCGGTCTGGGCGTGTTCGCACTCGACCTGTCGGTCGGGCACATCGGCACGTCTATCCCCCTGCTGCTTATCTGGTTGCTGCTTGATTCCCGGGGGGTGGAAACCAACCCCCCGGACCCCCCTCCTGCGACGGTTCCGCCCGCAGTGCCGCCTGGCCGGAAGGCCCGCTGGGCCCTCGCGGCCAGGCGGCCCGCGAAGCTCGCTTCGCTCGCCGCGGGCCGGTGGTGGGTGCCGGTTGTCACCGCGGTGCTGCTGGCGTGGGTGCTGGTGGCCGATCCGATCGTGCTGATCGTGGGGATCGGGCCGCTGGGATTCGCGGCTCTGGTGCGGTTCGCCCAGGGTCTCGCGGAGAGCGCGGGGTCGGGCTCGGTCCTCGCCCGGGTCCGGGCGCAGTGGTACCCGCTCTCACTGCTGGCCGCCTCCGCTGCCGCGTGGGTGCTGGCCTGGACGGCCGAGCAGATCCTGCACGAGCTGGGCGCGTTCACTGTCAACAAGTTGCCGTTCTACCTGACCCCGTGGCACGCGCTGCACGACAACGCGCCGGCCGCGTGGAAAGTGCTGGAGATCTTCGGCGCGAACTACGCCGGGCTCAGCGGGGTCCAGCTCGTGCTGGCGTTCCTGCACCTGGCCAGCGTCGCGGTGGTGGTCGCCGCGGTGGCCGTCGCGGCCTGGCGGTTCGTCCGGCGCTTTTACTGGCGTGACGGCGGACTCGAGCTGGTCGACATGATCCTGGCCAGCGCGATCGTGGTCAACGTGGCTCTCTACATGCTCACGAACGCGTCAGGACTGGCCGCGCACGAGGTTGCCATCATCGTCCCGTTCGGCGCCGTGCTGGCCGCGCGCCTGCTGCCGACGGTGCGGCTTCGAACGATGCGGCTCCCTCGTCGCCTCACACTGGCGGGCGTGGCCGTCGGCGGCCTCGTCCTGGCCGGGTACACGGCAGGCCTCGGCTGGGAGCTGGCCCAGCCGGCCAAGCCGATGGCAAACATCCAGCTCGCGAACTGGCTGGAGAAGCACCACCTCACCTATGGGCTCAGCGGTTACTGGACATCCAGCAGCGTGACGGTGGACAGCGGCGGCAAAGCCGAAGTGCGAGCGCTCATGCAGTACACAATGAAAAAAGACCTCTGGATGGCGAACGAGCTGTGGTATCAGCCCCGGGCTCACTATGCGGACTTCATCGTGCTGGACAGCCAGCCCGGCTATTTCACGCACTGGGAGCCGGTGGCTCTGATCAAGAAGTACTTCGGCACGCCCGCGCGGATTTACCACACCGGTCCGTACACCATTGAGGTGTGGAACCATAACTTGTTGCCGAAGATCCCGTAACGATTACGGCGTCACGTGTTACGGCGTCACGACCAGACCAGACGGTGCATGCCGACCAGGTATATGGCGGGCAGCGCCCACGCCGCCGCCATCGGGAGTAGCCAGGCCTTGAACCGGGCAGGCCGGACGCGCGGGACGCCCAGCAGGATGACAACCGCCATCAGGTACACCTCGACAAACGAGCGCATGTCGGCGTTGAGGCTGTTCCACGTGCTCGGGGTCACGACGCAGATCTCGATCAGGTAGCCGATCAGCGCGATCCGCTCGTGCGCCGGAACGCGGGAACGGCGCAGGCAGGCCAGCGCCATTCCCGCCACCACGATGAGCACGGCGAGTTCCAGCAGCCAGTCGTCGACCGCGGAGAACTGGGTCCAGCTGATCTGATGCAGGTTGCTCCAGATCGCGTCGTAGGCGGCGATGAACGGCGTCCCGGCGTTGCGGTCGCTGTCCGCGTCCAGCGGGAAGGCCCCGGTGGCGGCGCGGACCACGAGTTCCCACAGGCCGAACGCCGCGACCGGGAGCAGCCAGGCCGAAGTACGCCGGGAGCAGCAATCCCCACAGCGCGTGGTGCCCGCCCATGCGGGCGAAGACAGCGCCGGACCACCCCAGCGCCCCCATCGCCGCCACGTTCACCGCGACCAGCATGAAGGGCACCATCGCGCCATGTCCCGCGGTGGCCAGCCAGGTCAGTGCCGGGTACCCGATGCGCATCAGCCGGTAAGGGGCGTCCAGCGTGATGCCGTAGGCGTTGCTGCCCAGGTTGGCCGGGTCCATCGCCAGGCGGTAGAAGAACTGGCCGTCGTAGCCGGACCCGGGCCGTACCGGGATGCCGGGCGCGAGGGCCGACCCGTCGAAGCGGCTTCCGACCAGGATCCAGCTGGCGACGTGCCCCTTCGACCAGCGCTGCCAGCGGCCCAGCGCGAACCCCAGCGTGGCCGCCACCGTGAGCACCGCCGGCACGGGCGGCCGGTCCAGCCGCGCAACGAGCCGCGTGACCAGCCGCGTAACGAACCGAGTAACGAGCCGCGGGACCAGCCGGCGCGGCCGGATCCGGTCCGGCGCGGGGGCGCCGGGTATATCCGCGTATGGTGGATCGAGCTCTTGTACGGCCATAGTCCGCCCCTGCGAAAAGAGACGGCCCGACCGTGCCAGACCCAGGCGCCGAGGGGGTCTGGGGGATCCGCATCCCCCAGATAAATCCCAGCCGTCCATAACTGCGCTTTTCGGACAAGAGCGTACGGAAGCCAACAGCAGCGTCCCGGTGAGGACGTTTAGCACTCGCTGGGAGATCGTGAAGAGTCACGCGGGGCGAAAACACACCTGGGCTGTGGTCAAGCGGTAAGGTAGATCGCCAAGTCAGTGGCTCCGGCCCGCCGCCAGGCCAACGCCAGCGACGGCGCCAACGCCGGTGCCCTCGGGAATGTGGCAGGAATCCAGACCCGGAATCCACCGAAACGCTAAAGCTGGAGGTTTACGTTGGTTGACAGGGACGTGGTCGTCATCGGGGGATGCGGGCACGTGGGCCTGCCGCTCGCCCTCGCGTTCGCCGACAGGGGCGCCAACGTGGGAATTTACGACGTCAGCGAGACGGCGGTGGCCGCGGTCAACGGGGGCACGATGCCGTTCGCCGAGGCCGGCGCCGAGGACATGCTGGCCAGCGTTCTCGCAGCGGGACGCCTGCACGCTTCCACCGACCCGGCTATCGTCGGGACGGCCGAGCACGTGGTGGTGGTCATCGGCACGCCGGTGGACGAGCACCTCAACCCCGACCAGAACGCGATCCCCAAGGCGCTGGGCGGATGCGCCGGCCACTTCAGGGACGGTCAGATCCTGATCCTGCGCAGCACCGTGTTCCCGGGCGTGACCGCGCTGGTGGAGAAGATGGTGGCCGGGCTGGGACTCCAGATCGACGTGGCGTTCTGCCCGGAGCGCATCGCCGAGGGCAAGGCGATGACCGAGCTGTTCGAGTTGCCGCAGATCGTTTCCTCCCGCACCGCGCGGGGGACCGAGCGCGCCAAGGCCTTGTTCGCCAGGCTCACCAGCCAGCTTGTGGTGATGTCGCCGGAGGAAGCCGAGCTGGCCAAGCTGTTCACCAACGTGTGGCGGTATATCAAGTTCGCAACGGCCAATCAGCTCTACATGATGGCCAACGAGCGTGGCCTGGACTTCGAGCGGATCCGGCAGGGACTGGCCCAGGATTACCCGCGAGCGGCGGACATGCCGGCCGCCGGGTTCGCGGCCGGCCCGTGCCTGTTCAAGGACACCATGCAGCTCGCCGCGTTCAACAACAACAATTTCCCGCTCGGGCACAGCGCGATGGCGGTCAACGAGGGCATGCCGCTGTACGTGGTGAGCCGGCTCGAGCAGAAGTTCGACCTCTCGTCGATGACGGTGGGCATTCTTGGCATGGCCTTCAAGGGCGGCTCGGACGACATCAGGTCCAGCCTGTCCTACAAGCTCAAGCGGATCCTGAGGTTCAAGGCCGGCGACGTGCTGTGCACCGATCCCTACGTCACCACTGACTCCGACCTCGTGCCGTTGGATGAGGTGCTCGCCCGCGCTGACCTGCTGGTGGTCGGGGCGCCCCATCCTGAGTACAGGAGCATCGAAACCGATAAGCCTGTCGCGGACATATGGAACGTCTTCGGCAACGGCGTGCTGATATGACTCATTCTGGTGACGGCCCGCGGGTCTCGGTGGTAGTGCCTGCCTACAACGAGGGCGAGCACGTGGTAGCCGTTCTGGACCGGCTGTTCGAGTCGGTGAAGCTGCCCTGTGAGGTGCTGCTGGTCGTCGACTCGCCGGATGACACGACGGTTCCCGTCGCCGAGGAGTACGCGAACAAGGAGCCACGGCTGAAGACGCTGGTGAACACCTATGGTCGCGGCCCGGCGAACGCGATCCGGTTCGGCATCGACAACGCGACGGCCGCGGTGGCGGTGGTGACCATGGCGGACGGCTGTGACGACGCGCGTCAGATCGACGAGCTGGTGAGGCTCGTCGAACGCGGCGTGGCGGTGGCCGCCGCGTCCCGGTACATGCCTGGCGGCCAGCAGGTTGGCGGCCCGATGCTGAAGGGCACCCTGTCGAAGCTGGCCGGCCGTTCCCTTCGTATGCTGGCCCACGTCGGAACCAGGGACGCGACGAACTCGTTCAAGGCCTACTCGACGGAGTTCGTCCGTGAGGTCGGCATCGAATCCCGCGACGGGTTCGAGATCGGCATCGAGCTCACGGCGAAGGCGAAGCGTCTGCGACGGCCGGTAGCGGAGATTCCCACGATCTGGCTGGACCGCCAGGCGGGGGTGTCGAACTTCAAGGTAGCCAAGTGGGTGCCGAGCTACCTGCGGTGGTACCGGTTCGCGTTCGGTCCGGCGCTGACGCCGGAGCAGGTCCGGGGGAAAACCCGCGGTAATAGTCCAGATAATGGCGAACGGCAGGAGAGCTAATTCTTATGGAGCAGGTTCTGGTCAGCGGTTCCGCTGGCTTTATCGGCGGTTACGTCGTGGAAGAGCTGCTGAGCCGTGGTTATGCGGTCGTGGGAGTGGACAACTTCTCCAAATACGGAAAAGTCAAGAAGTCCTATGACGACCACCCGAATTACCGGCTCGTCGAAGGCGACGCCTGCGACACCGAGCTGATGACGCGACTGCTGGACGACTGCGATCACTTCATCGCGGGCGCCGCGATGATCGGTGGCATCTCCTACTTCCACACCTACGCCTACGATCTGCTCGCGACCAACGAGCGCATCATCGCGTCGTCCTGCGACGCGGCGATCAAGGCGGTACAGAACGGCAGGCTGAAGAAGGTAACCTACCTGTCTTCCTCGATGGTCTTCGAGAGCGCCACCGAGTGGCCCTCGTACGAAGGTCAGCAGCGCGAGTGCCCGCCCCCGCTGTCCTCGTACGGGTTCCAGAAGCTGGCCGTGGAGTACTTCGCGGTCGCCGCGTGGGACCAGTACCAGCTGCCTTACACGATCGTGCGCCCATTCAACTGCGTCGGCATCGGCGAGAGCCGCGCCCTGGGCGACGAGGAGATCCTGTCCGGCAATGTGCGCCTGGCGATGAGCCACGTCGTTCCCGACCTGGTGCAGAAGGTTCTCAAGGGGCAGGACCCGCTGCATATCCTCGGCTCCGGCGACCAGGTCCGGCACTACACCTACGGCGGTGACCTGGCCAAGGGCGTGGTGACGGCCATGGAGCACCCGGACGCGCGGAATGAGGACTTCAACCTGTCCACCGCGCAGAGCACCACGGTCACGGAACTCGCCGAGGCCATCTGGCGCAAGATCAAGGGCCCGGGCGTGCCGCTGCGGCTGGCCCATGACGACCCGTTCGAGTACGACGTGCAAAAGCGCGTCCCGGCCACCGAGAAGGCCAAGCGCGTGCTCGGCTTCGAGTCCACCACCAGCCTGGACGAGATGCTGGACGAGGTCATCCCGTGGATCGACCAGGCCATCAAGGCCGGCACGATTTAAGTTCAGCTCCTGTGCGCCGGGGCCGCCGACCGACCTGGGTCTGGGCGGCCCCGTTCGCCGCGTTGTTCGCGCTGCTGTGCGTGCGCAACCGGTTCCTGTTCACGCAGAAGCTGTACGAGCAGGGTGACGGTGGCGCGAACTCGATCCTGATCGCGCAGGCCAAGCGCTTCACCCTGCTCGTGGGGAACTACTCCCGTGAGGGGTTCCACCATCCCGGGCCGGCGTACATGTACGTCCAGGCGGCGGGGGAGTGGCTGCTCCGGGACGTCCTGCACGCGGTGCCCACCGCGTGGAACGCGCACATGCTCGCCGTGTTCGCGCTGAACTGCGCGTTCGTGGCGATGGCCGTCATGGTGGTGTACGGCTGGACGCGGTCGCCGGCGGCGGCCGGGACCTGCTCCGCCGTCGTCGTGGCGTTCATCATCTGGTATCCGTGGATCGCGAATTCCGACTGGATGCCGAACATGTACGTGCTCCCGTACGTGGCGTTCGTGATCGCGGCCGCTTCGGTAGCGGCGGGAGCGGCGCGCGACGTGTGGATAGTCGCACTATCCGGCTGGCTGCTGATCCACGGCCACGCGTGTTTCCTGCTGTTCGTGCCGGTGATCACGATCGCGGCGGTCGCGATCGTGATGTGGCGCTTCGGCTGGCGGGCCTGTCTGACCCGGTTCCGCGACCACCTCTGGGTCCCCGCCACGGTGATCAGCGCGGTGTTCCTGCTGCCGATCGTCGTCAACCTGGTCCTGCACTGGCCCGGTGACTTCGGCAAGTACGTCTCCTACGGGAAATCCGGCCGGGCGGGCGGCCACGGCCCGCGGCAGATCCTGGACTACCTGCTCTGGTTCTGGTGGCCGCACGCCTACGCGTGGATCGTGCCCATCGCCGGCTATGCCGCCGCTCTCGCCGTCGCGGTCTGGCTCGCCTCTGGTGTGCTCCGCCGGTTCCTGCTCGCCGTGACGGTGATCAACCTGGTTTCCACCGTGGTGCTGATCGCCTATGCCGCGGTCGGCATCGACTACCTGACCGACTACTACATCGCTTACTTCTACTGGTCCGCCCCGCTGGTCACCGCGCTGGTCATCGCCGTCGGCGTGGTCAGCCGGCTGACGGTCCGGATGGCGGTCGCGCTGGCCGGCGCGGGCGCTGTCGCCGCGCTCGTGCTGCTCGCGCTGCTTCCTGGCGCACTGGCCAGTACCAACGACATCGACCCGGCCCTGCCGTCCGCCGTCGCCACGCTTGCCGCTCAGGCGCCCGGCAGGACGATCGTGCTGCGCATCCAGCACCCGGCGTGGGTGCCGGTCACCGGTTTCCTCGTCCAGGCCGAGCGCACCGGCGTGCCGGTCTGCGTCGACGACCCCTGGTACCGGTTCCTGTTCAGCAGCCAGTTCATCTGCACTCCGGCCCAGGCCGCGTCGGGCGTGCCGTACTGGTTCTACGACCCCGCGCCTGCGCCCGGTGCGCACGTGCTGCTCCGCTTCGGCGGCGTCGCGGTGGTAAAAGCATTATTTTCCGCGAACGGCTGTGGGTCGACTTGCCGGGACCGTGAATTCCCGCGATGGCATGCGTGTCCCGGTATCCTTGGCCGCTGTGACGACCCGCGCGCCAGAGCTAGCGTCTTCGTCCGCCGCCGCCGCGGCGCGCAGCGCCCGTTTCGCGTGGCGCTGGGTGCTGGCCGTGCTGGCGATCGCGGTGCTGTACTTCGTCTACTGGCGGCTGTCCTGGTCCGCGGCGGCGAACTCCGACAGCGCGGGCAATGCCCTCCAGGGCTGGGACATGCTTCACGGGAACTGGCTGCTGCACGGCTGGTGGGTCTCGGACGTGTCGTTCTACACCACCGAACTGCCGCAGTACGCGCTGCTGGAGTTCTTCGGCGGCTTCGGCACGTGGGTCGTGCACGGGGCCGCCGCGATGAGCTACACGCTGATCGTCGTGCTGGTCGCGCTGGTGGCGATGGGCCGTGGCGGCGCCGAGCCCGCTTCCGTGCGCTGGCCCCGGGCGCCGCGGCCGAAGGCCCAGGCCAGTTCAGCGCTGCTGGCCGCCGGGATCGCCATGGCGCCGCAGGCGACCGGCGCGCTGATCCTCCTGCTCGGGCCCGATCACACCGGCACCGTGGTGCCGGTGCTGCTGACCTGGCTGGTGATAGACCGCGTCCGCCCGGACATGCAAGGTGCCCGCTGGTTCATGCCGGTGCTGGTGTGCGTCATGCTGACCTGGATCATGGTGGCCGATTCGGTCGTGCTGTTCACCGGTATCGCGCCGCTGATCGTGGCCGCCATCGTGCGCGCCTTCCGCCGCGACGCCGGCGCGCGGCGATGGTACGAGCTGTCCCTGGCCGGCGCCGCCGTGGTCGCGGCCGGGCTGGGCACGCTGCTACCCAAGCTGATCACGCGGCTGGGCGGCTACCAGGTCTGGCACTTCCAGACTCACACGATGCCGCTTTCCAAGCTGCCCCATGACCTGTGGGACACCGTCCAGGCCATCCTCGAGCTGTTCGGCGCGAACATCTTCGGCGGGCAGGCCGGTCCCGGGATCGAGACGGTCCTGTGCGTGGTCCGCTTCGCCGGGGTGCTGCTGGCCGTCGCGGCCTTCGTGATCGCGCTGGCCCGGTTCTTCCGCGAGGAGAGCATCCTGGTGCCGGGGCTGGCCATGGCGATCCTCGCCGATCTGGGCGCCTACCTGGTCAGCATCCACTCGAGTAACCTCGGCAGCATCCGGGAGATCGTCGCTGTCATGCCCTTCGGCGCGGTCCTGGCCGGCCGGCTGCTCGCCGCGCCGCTGCTCCGGGCCTGGTCCGGTTCTCGCAGACGCTGGCTCGCTCCAGTAGCGGCGGTGGTCCTGGCCGGCTATCTGGGCGGCTTGGTCTACGACGCCACCCGGCCCGCGATCCCGTCGGCCAACCAGGACGTGGCCGACTGGCTGGCCGGCCACGGCCTGACCAGCGGGCTCGCACCGTACTGGCAGTCCAGCAGCATCACGCTGGATACCGGCGGCCGCGTCACGGTCAACGGCATAGTCCCCGCTCACGGCGGCCTCGGCCCGTACTACTGGGAGGTGAACACCACCCAGTACGCCCCGGCCCGCCACTACGCGAACTTCGTCATCACCGACGGCCCGGCATCCGTAGTGCCCATCGGCGGCCTGGCGCAATTCGCCAGGCAGGCCTTCGGCCCGCCCGCCCACGTCTACCACACCGGCGGCTACACCATAGAAGTCTGGAACAAAAACCTCCTCCGCTTCCTCCGCTAACCCCCTGCTGCTTCCCGCCCGATCCCGCTCCACCCGCTCCGCCCGTCCCGCCCGTCCCGCCCGCTCCGCCGCTCCGCTCCGCTCCGCTCCGCCGCCGCGCCCGACATTTCACCATTCGTCCGAAGTTGTGACGTCTGCGGAGCGGGTCGACGTGGAGGATTGGAGCCTTCTGGAAGAAAGGGCGCCGGTTTCCGGCGCCTTTTTCTCCACGGGGCCCCAAATATCCACAAGGATTGTCGGCCACACCGGACGTAACGGGACGAAGCGGACGCATCCCGGCGCGCCGCAACGCGCGCCACGCTCGCGATGCGGCCACGGCCAAGGTGCCGCCAAGTGGCGGCCACGCCCAAATCCGGAAATGTCGGGCGCGGACTACGCAGTGCGGCCGGAAGGGCATCGCGCGGGACGGGGCGGCGCGTTGCGGGGGCGCATGGATGGCGCCGTTGATGTCGCTCGGGTGGGTGCGGACGCTGGTTCGACGCGATGGATGGCGCCGTTGATGTCGCTCAGGTGGGCGCACACCTCGGCGCGCACCCCGGCGCACACCCGGGCCCAAGAGCGGCGGTCAGATGTAGAGGATGCGGCGGCGGGTTACCACGGCTAGGACGGGGAGGGCGATTGCCGCTATCGCCGCCAGGCGGTAGGTGTTCAGGTACCGCTTCGGCGTGGCGAACAGCAGGATCAGGGCGAGCAGGTAGGGCTCGATCAGCGACCGGCCATCGCCGAACGTGCTGCTCCATATCTGGCCGGACAGCAAGGCGATTTCCAGCACGAAGAAGACGAAGGCGATCCGTTCATGGACCGGCGCCTCCGTCACCACGATCACCAGCAGCCCGGCCACGATGAACAGCGCGAGCGTCACGTATTCCAGCAGAACGATGTCGTACGGCCCGAGGTGGCTCGTGTTGATGTTGTGGACAGCCACGCGCAGTCCGTCGATCATCGCGGTGAACGGGGTGGCCAGGTTCCGGCTGTTGTCGGTCAGGACCGGGAACTCGCCCTTCAGGGCGAACCGCGCCGCGAGTTCGACGATGCCGTAGGCAACCGCGGGCGTCAGCCAGGCCAGATCCGGCCGCCCGGGCCGCACGCGTCCCCGGAGGATCCCGTACAGCCGCACCAGGGCGATCGCCGCCGGAGCGAACAGGATGGTCTCCCTGGTAATGGCGCCGAAGGCGAACGCCAGGGCGCTCCACCCCCAGCGACCGCGCCGGTAGGCGAGCAGTCCGGCCAGCATGCAGGCCTCGGCCAGCGGCTCCGCGGTGTCCCGGCCGATGCTGATCGCCAGGCCGAAGTACGCGGCGAACAGCAGGCCCCACAGCGCATGGCGGCCCGATTCACGCGCGAACATCCCGCCCAGCACCGCCATCGCGGCCACGCAGACCAGGTTGACCGCGATCAGCGAGGCCGGCACCAGGTCGTGCTGGCCGAACGAGCCGAGCCAGGAGACCAGGGGATACCCGATCCTGGTGTACCGGTACGACTGGTCCATCGTGATGCCGTACGCGGTCTTGCTCCAGTTGAACGGGTTCAGCGCCAGCCGGTAGTAGAACTGCCCGTCGTAGCCGGCGGCGCCGTGGTCGGAGATCATCACGCTCGGCGGCAGCTGGTGCGAAACGGTGTACTTCGTGCCCAGCGCGATGAACCTGCTCAGATGCCCGGCTCCCCACACCTGCCAGCGAGCGAGCACGTAACCGAGCCAGCCGAGAAAGGCGGCGGCGCCGGGGACAGCGGGGTGGTTGAGGCGGGACAACAGCGATGGGGTACGTTGCCGCAGGGACTCAGGCGCGCCGGGCGTCGAAGTTAGTTGCAACCGCGGGCCTCCACCATCGCGTGATGTCCAGGGGTCAGGTGTCGGCCGATGAGCCAATCCTGAGAAATTCAACAGAATCTTGCTGGGGCGCAGCCTTACCGATTCGCAAAGCTTACGCTGCGATCGACCGCGCCCCTGTAAGGCTACGCTTTGACAGGCCCGGATGAGCAAAGGACGTGACAAACATCGTGCCCGTGAACGGGATGCCGGAGCGGCGTTCCTGGGCTAGGCCGGCGACATCCGCGACAATACGTTGCCGATCGGTCACTATCCTGCTCTTCGCGCTGGTGGCCGCGGGCCTGTTCACCTTGTACCTGCGCGTTTCGCGGACATACCCGGAGAATTCCGACGAAGCGAACATCCTGCTGATGGCCTGGGACATGATGCACGGCCACGTCATGCTGCACGGCTGGGCCATGTCGGACGTCTCGTTCTACACCACCGAACTGCCGCAGTACGCGCTGCTGGAGTCCTTCCTCGGCCTGGCGCCCGACACGGCGCACGTCGGCGCGGCGATGACCTACACGCTCGTGGTCCTGATCGCCGCGATCCTGGCCCGCGGTAAGAAAAGCGAGGTGCCGAGCGGCGAGGGAGCGATCCGGATGCTGCTCGCGGCCGGCATCCTGATCGCGCCGGAACTCGGGACCGGGGTCTTCATCCTGCTGCTCTCGGTCGGCCACATCGGCACCGCGGTCCCGCTGATGCTGACCTGGCTGGTGATCGACCGGGGCTGGCGCCGCTGGCCGGAAGCGGTAGCGGTCGGGCTGCTCCTGGCCTGGGCGCTGATCGCCGACCCGCTGGTGCTGGTGGTGGGGGTCCTCCCGCTGGTCGCGGTGTGCCTGCTGCGGGTCTTCCGCACATTCCCAGCCGTCGCCCGGGAGGTCGGCCGCTCCGCGCTGCGGCGCGCATTGCTACGGACCCGCGGGTATGAGCTCGCGCTGGCCGTGGCGGCCTGCGCGGCATATGGCCTCGCGCTTACCACCGAAGGACTGCTGCACTACAACGGTGCCTACCGCGTGCATTCGGTCGGCTACCAGCTCTCGTCCCCGGCGCAATGGCCGGAGCACATGTGGGTCACCATCCAGGGCTGGCTCGCGATGTTCGGCGGCTGGCCGTGGGGCTCGGCCGCGGACAACTTCTTCGCCGTCATGCACATGGCCGGCGTCGGGCTGGTCGCGTGGGCCATGTGGCGGGTCGCCCGCCGGTTCTTCCGGTATCCGAGCCTGGTCGACCAGGTGCTGCTGACCGGGATCGTCTTCAACGTGGCCCTGTACGTACCGAGCGCGCTGGCCGACGCCAGCTCGCTGAACGCACGCGAGTACGCGATCGCGCTGCCGTACGGGGCGGTGCTGGCCGGGCGCACGCTGGGCAAGAGCCTGCGGTTCAGCCTGCCGGAGTGGGCGACGTGGGCGTACGGGCCGCTACGAGCCAGGCGGGTCCGGCTGGCGATACCCGCGCTGGCCGCCGTGAGCGGCTGCTACCTGGCCAGCCTCGGCTATTCGGCGGCTCAGCCCGCCGCCCCGCCCGCCAATCATCAGCTGACGGCCTGGCTCGCCGCGCACAACCTGACGTACGGCATCAGCGGGTACTGGCAGTCGAGCATCGTCACGGTGGACAGCGACGGCAAGGTCGCCATCCGCGCGGTCGACCCGTGGGATCTGCGCCGGGACTGGTGGGAGTCCAAGCGCTCGTGGTACTACCCCGGCACGCACACCGCCACGTTCCTGGTGACCGAGAACCAGCCGGGTTTCTTCAACTACTGGCAGCCGTTCAGCAGTCCGACGTCGACCTTCGGCCAGCCGTTCACCACCTACCAGGTCGGTCCGTACACGGTATACGTCTGGTCGCGCAATCTGCTGAGTTCCGGGTGACCCGTCCGGCAACGCGAAAAGCCCTGGCCGCGGCGGCGGTCATGGCGGCCGGAGTCCTGCTGTTCGCCGGATATCTCCGGCTGTCCGGCACCGTGGTCGTCGGCTCGGACGGCGGCACGATCGCGCTACAGGCCTGGGACATGCTGCATGGCAACGTGTTGCTGCACGGGTGGGCCATGTCGGATGTCTCGTTCTATCCCACCGAACTGCCGGAGTACGTCCTGGTGGAACGGTTGCACGGGCTGGGCCCCGAGACGGTGCACATCGCCGGCGCGGCGACGTACACCATCGTGGTGCTGCTGGCCGCCGTGGCGGCCCAGGGCCGCACGGGTGGCCGCGAAGGCATCACGCGAGCGCTGATCGCGGCCGGGATCATGCTGGCGCCCGCCCCCGGTTTCGGCGCCAGCACATTGCTGCTGTCCCCCGACCACTTCGGCAGCACCGTCCCCGTCCTGCTGGCCTGGTTGGTGATAGATGGGTGGGGGATGCGCCGGCCCGCGCCAGCCGCGGTCGCCGCGGTGGGGGTCATCCTGGCGGCGGGCGTGGTCGCCGACCCGCTGGTCGAGGTGACCGGCGTCGTCCCGATGGTGCTGATCTTCGCCATCCGCGCCGTCCAGCGCGCCCGAACGCGGCAGCACTACTGGTTCGAGGCGGCAATCGCGACGGCGGCTGTCGTGGCGGTGGGCGTGGCCGCGATCGTGCTCGCGCTGATCCGCGCCGCGGGCGGGTTCGTGGTCAGTCCGGTCTCGACCGGCTTCGCCGGCCTGGCCGCCCTGCCGCACCATCTGTTCCTGGCCGGTCAGGGCATCCTGCTGCTGTTCGGCGCGTCGTTCATCCGCGGGCAGCCGGTGAACATGCTGTTCAGCGTGCTGCACCTGGCCGGTGTGGCGATGGCGGCCACGGCGTTGTGCATATCGTTGCGCCGTTTGTTCCGTCTCGATGAGATCGTGCTTCCCGCGCTGGCCGTAGCGGTAATCCTCAACATCGCCCTGTACGTACTCGGCCGCTACCCGACGGACCCGCTGTCCACCAGGGAGATCTCCGCTGTCCTCCCGCTCGGCGCCGTGCTGGCCGGCCGCGCGCTGGCCGCGTTCGCACTCAGAGCAAGGCTCGTGCCTGTGCTGTCCGCCGTACTGGCGGGGTATGCGGTGACGCTCGGGATCTACGGCAGCCAGCCGCAGGCGCCCGCTCTGCATCAGGATCTGGCCAGCTGGCTGGTGGCGCGCCGGCTGGCGTCCGGACTGGCGCCGAGCTACTGGCTGGCCAACGTCACCACCTTGGACAGCGGGGGCCGCGCCAGGGTCATCCAGGTCAGTATCGCAAAAACCGGGGCCGCCAACGGCGAGGTGAGGCGGCCGGTCCGCTGGGAAACCTCCGCACGCTGGTACCAGCCGGACCGCGATCATGCGGATTTCCTCGTCACTGATGCCATGCCGGGGTCCCCGGCATGGCGATCCGCGGTCGCCGCTGCTCGCGCCACCTTCGGGCCGCCCGCGCAAATCCGCAGGTACGAGCAATACACAATCATAATCTGGACAACGAACGTACTGTCGTATCTCCACTGAGCTACCACACCACCACCACGGGGTGGTGTCGCTCAGGTCCCTGGGGACGTAGCCTGAGCATGTGGATCGGCGCATTTTCGGGGTGGAGAACGAGTACGGCGTCACCTGTACTTTCCGCGGGCAGCGGCGGTTGTCGCCGGATGAGGTAGCGCGTTACCTGTTCCGCAGGGTGGTGTCCTGGGGCCGGAGCAGCAACGTGTTCCTGCGCAACGGAGCACGGCTGTACCTGGACGTGGGCAGCCATCCCGAGTACGCGACGCCGGAGTGCGACAACGTGCTGGACCTGGTCGCGCACGACAAGGCGGGGGAGCGGATCCTGGAGGGCCTGCTCGTCGACGCCGATCGGCGGCTGCGCGAAGAGGGCATCGCGGGCGACATCTACCTGTTCAAGAACAACACGGACTCGGCCGGCAACTCCTACGGCTGCCACGAGAACTACCTGGTCGGCAGGCACGGTGAGTTCGGCCGGCTGGCCGACATCCTGATCCCGTTCCTGGTCACCCGGCAGGTCATCTGCGGGGCGGGCAAGGTGCTCCAGACCCCGCGGGGCGCCGTCTACTGCGTCAGCCAGCGGGCCGAGCACATCTGGGAGAGCGTCTCGTCGGCCACCACCCGGTCGCGGCCGATCATCAACACCAGGGACGAGCCGCACGCGGACGCCGAGCGGTTCCGCCGGCTGCACGTGATCGTCGGCGACTCCAACATGAGTGAGACCACGACGCTGCTCAAGGTCGGGTCCACCGATCTGGTGCTGCGGATGATCGAGGCCGGCGCGATCATGCGTGACCTCACCCTGGACAACTCGATCCGGGCGATCCGCGAGGTCAGCCACGACATGACCGGCCGCAGCCGGGTGCGGCTGGCCAGCGGCCGCGAGATGAGCGCGCTGGACATCCAGTACGAGTACCTGAACCGCGCCAAGGACTTCACCGACAAGAACGGCGCCGACGCGGTGAGCAAGCGGGTGCTGGACATGTGGGAGCGCGCGCTGGCGGCGATCGAGAGCGGGAGCCTGGACCTGATCGCCCGGGAGATCGACTGGGTGACCAAGTACCAGCTGATCGAGCGCTACCGGGCCCGGCACGATCTCCCGCTGTCCTCGCCGCGGATCGCCCAGCTCGACCTGGCCTACCACGACGTGCACCGCGGCCGCGGCCTGTACTACCTGCTGCAGAAGGCGGGCGCGGTGGAGCGTGCCGCGCGCGACATCGACATCTTCGAGGCGAAGTCGGTTCCGCCCCAGACCACCCGGGCGAAGCTACGGGGCGAGTTCATCCGGCGCGCCCAGGAGAAGCGACGCGACTTCACCGTCGACTGGGTGCACCTCAAGCTGAACGACCAGGCGCAGCGGACCGTGCTCTGCAAGGACCCGTTCCGATCGGTCGACGAACGGGTGGAGAAGCTCATCGCCGGTATGTAGCCGGGTGATCTGGAAGCGACTGGGCTGGTCAGCTGCCGTCGCGGCGGTCGCGGCCGGGCTGTTCACCGCGTACCTGGAACAGTCCGCCCGCGGCACGTACGTGAACGCGGACGGCGCGTCCAACGCCCTGCAGGCGTGGGACATGCTGCACGGCAACCTGCTGCTGCACGGCTGGGCGCTGGCGGATGTGTCCTTTTACACCACCGATCTGCCGCAGTACATGGCCGTCGAGGCGATCCGCGGCCTCGGCCCGGACGTGGTGCACATCTGCGCGGCGCTGGCCTACACGGTGCTGGTGCTGCTGGCCGCCTGGCTGGCGAAGGGCCGTGCTACCGGCGGCGAGGGCGCCACGCGGGCCCTGATCGCGGCCGGGATCATGCTGGCGCCCCAGCTAGGCGGCGGCGGGACGGGCATCCTGCTGCTGTCGCCCGACCACGTGGCCACCGCCATCCCCCTCCTGCTGGCCTGGTTGATTATTGATAGGGGTAGGGGCTGGCCAGTGCCGGTCAGTGTCGGGCTGCTGCTGACCTGGACCATTGCCGGAGATCCGCTCGCGGCGGTGGTCGGCGCACTGCCGCTGGCCGCCGTCTGCGCCATGCGTCTCCTCGAGCGCGTGGTGCTGCGGCGGGACAAGATCGCTGATAACAGCAAGAGGCGCCGCGGGGGGGCCTGGTATCACTTGTCGCTGCTGGGGGCGGCCATGGTCTCGGTGCCGGCGGCGTGGGGGGTGACCAAGCTGATCGCCGCGTCCGGGGGATGGACCCAGACGGCCGTGCAGACCGGGCTGGCCGGCTCCGGCATGCTGGGCCAGCACGCCGCGCTCACCGGGACCGGGATCCTTCAGCTGTTCGGCGCCGGCTTCCGCGGTCAGCCGGGCGGTGTGCTGACCGCGTTCGCGTTCGTGCACCTGATCGGCGTCGCGCTGGCAGCCTGGGGGTTCCTGCTCGCGGTGCGGCATTTCTTCGCCGCGGATCTGCTCGTCCAGGTGCTGACGACCGCGATCGTCGTCAACCTGGCCGCGTACATGTTCTCCGTCCAGGCGCAGGACATCACCAGGACAAGGGAGATCGCCGCCGTGCTGCCGTTCGGCGCGGTGCTGGCCGGCCGGCTGGTGGCATGTAACTTGCGCGGCCCGCGGCTTGGGCCGCTCATGGCCGGGATACTGGCCGTGTACGCCGGGATGCTCGTGTTCGACGCCGTGCAGCCTCCGGTCCCGGCGCCCACCGCGGCTCTGGCCACGTGGCTGGCCAGGCACGATCTGACCCGGGGACTGGCCGGCTACTGGCAGGCGAACAGCGTGACGCTGTACAGCCGGGGCCAGGTCCAGGTCAGGGCCATCGGCCTGAACAGCCGCGGCCAGCTGTCCGCCCGGAGCTGGTGGCAGGCCAGGCAGGCCTGGTACGACCCGGCCACGGAGGACGCCAGCTTCGTGATCAGCGTCCCGCCGCCGGCGCGATGGCAGGATCAGGCTCTCATCCGGGAAATGGAGGCCCAGGCGGGCCGGCCTGTCCACGTCTATCAAGTTGGCGCATATAGTGTCGCGGTCTGGAACGTCAACCTACTCGCCCGCCTTGGCCCGGTAGGCTAGCGGCGCTGACAACGACCACTTTGAGGATTTCATGCGACGTATTTTGGCGGTTCTCGCCATTCCAGCACTGGCTAGCGTGGCCCTCGCGGGCTGCGGGTCGTCGAAGCCGACGGCAGTGGCCTCCACGAACGCGAACGCGACGGTGACGGCCACCGGATCGTTCGGCAAGGCGCCCAACGTCACGATCCCGAAGGCGAAGGCCGGCTCCTCTCTCACCGTCAAGACCCTGATCAACGGCAGCGGGCCCGCCCTGGGCAAGTCTCAGCAGTTCCTCGGAAACTATGTGGTCTACAGCTGGGACGGGACCAGCCACAAGCTCGCGGGCAGCACCTACACCTCGGCGCCCACGCTGTTCACCAGCCCGCTGCTACCTGGCCTGCAGACGGCGCTGAGCGGTAAGCCGATCGGCAGCCGGGTGCTGGCGGTGATCCCGCCCAAGGAGGGCTTCGGCACCAGCGGGAACCCGAACGCGGGCATCACCGGTACCACCACGCTGGTGTTCGTCATCGACGTGCTGAAGGCGTTCAGCGGCAAGGAAACCGCCTCCGGCACCCAGCAGTCCAACGGCGGCGGCAGCCTCCCGACGGTCACCGAGCCGACCAAGGCGGGCACGGCGCCGACCGTGAAGATTCCGCCGTCGTCGGTCAAGCCGCCGACCACCCTGCAGGTCAAGACCCTCCTCAAGGGCAGCGGCCCGACGGTCGCCAAGGGCGACGCGGTAGTCGTCCAGTACGTCGGCTACATCTGGCGGACCGGCAAGGTGTTTGACTCCTCCTGGTCGCGCAACGCCGACTTCGGCTTCACCGACGGCGCCACCCCGTCGCAGGTCATCCCCGGCTGGGACACCGGCCTGGTGGGGCAGACCGTGGGCAGCCGGGTGCTGCTGGTGATCCCGCCCAAGGACGGCTACGGCAGCTCCGGCGCGTCCCAGGCCGGCATCACCGGCACCGACACGCTGGTGTTCGTGGTCGACATCATCGACACGGAGACCCCGTCAGCCTGACCTTGGCTGATCATGCGAGGGAGGCGAGGCCGGCGGCGTGGCGGCCGGCCACCGCGGCGGTGAGGAAGTAGGGCAGGTCCTCATCCAGGCCGCGGCCCATCGTGGACAGCCGGACCGGGACGGCGCGTAGCGCTTCGGCCAGCCCCGCCACCGGGACGGTCACCAGCGTGTGCCGGCCGGCCAGCGTCGCCGCCTCGGCGGCGATCTTGCCGCCGAAACCGCCCAGGCCGCCGGGCAGCACGACGTCCGCGCGGGCCAGCGCCACCCGCCCGTAGGCGGTCAGGCTGTGATGGGAGATCCCGCGGTGCCGGTCCCGCGGGTCCGCGTCGCTGACCCGCAGCGACGCCACCGGGCGACCGCCCAGCGTGGCCGCCGCGTTCACCGCCTCGCCGGCCGACACGCCGGAGAACCCCCAGCGCGTGCCGGTGCCGAGGTTGCCCGGACCCTGGGTCACGACGGCGATGTCCGCGCCGAGCACATGCCTGGCCGCCAGCAGGCCGGTGTGCAGCGTGACGGTTTCCAGGTCCCCGCCGAACGACTGGCCGGTGGTGACCACCCCGGCGAGCCAGCCCGCCTCCCGCAGCGCTGCGCAGGACCGGGAGAACCAGGCCGGCAGCGCCCCGCCATCCTGCATGACGTATGCGACCCGGGGGAGAGGTGGTGCGGGCTCGTGGTGCCCCAGCCGTTCAGTGTCATGGAAAATCCCGGCCAGCACGGCCGGGAGAGCGGAATGCAGGTCGGCCACCACCACGGGCATTCCGCCGATGTCATCCGCGTCCCGTAGCACATCGTGGTGGGGTGAGCCCTGTTCGTCCGCGCCCAGGACGGTCGCCTGGAGCGGGGTATAGCGGGCCTTGACCAGATGGCCGGGCAGGTCCGGGTCGGGCGGCAGGCGGTCCGGAATGGCGACCACCAGCGCATAGCCGCCCGTGCCGAGGCCCAGGTCGAGTGCGGTGGTGTTGAGCAGTACCTGGTCACCGATGGCGGGCCGGCCGGTCAGCGCTGGATAGCACAGCGCGCGGGCTGGTGTGCCAGAGACGTCCACGTCAAGCTCGATCGCACCGTGCCATTCGCGACGCGTTGCGATGACCGTGCCTTTGCGCCATGTGATCACGAGCCGCAGGTTAACCTAACTCCAGGGGGTCAAGGGATTCGGAGGGCGCATGTCAAAACGCAAGACCGAGCGGCTGCTCGGCCTTGTCGTCTGCCTGCTCTCCACCAGGCGCTATCTCACCGCGGAGCAGATCAGGCAGGCGGTGCCCGGCTACCCGGACACCGAGGATCTGTTCAAGCGTATGTTCGAGCGGGACAAGGAAGACCTCCGCGACCTCGGCGTGCCGCTGGAGACCGGGGTGAACCATCCGTTCGACGAGGAGGCCGGATACCGGATCCGGCAGCAGGCCTACGAGCTTCCGGAGCTTCGCCTGGAAGCCGACGAGGCGGCGGTCCTGGGGCTGGCCGCGCGGGTGTGGCAGCACGCCGAACTGGCCGGGGCCGCCGCGGGAGCACTGCTGAAGCTCCGGGCGGCGGGCATAGACAGCGATCTGGACGTCTCCGCCCAGCAGGACATAGAGCCGCGGCTGGGGACGCCGGAACCGGCCTTCGGGGCGCTGTGGGAGGCGGTCCGGGACCGCAGACCGGTGACGTTCCCGTACCGCGCGGCGGGCCGCAGCGAGCCGCAGATCCGCGAGCTGGAGCCGTGGGGCGTGGTCAACCGGAAGGGCCGCTGGTACGTGGCGGGGCACGATCGGGGGCGGCAGGCCACCCGGGTGTTCCGGCTGGGGCGGATCGCGGGACCGGTGAAGTTCTGCGGACCGTCCCGGAGCGTTATCGTGCCGGACGGGGCTGACGTGCGCGAACTGGTCCGGGACTGGGACTCGGAGCCGGCCCGGGAGCACACCGCGGTGCTGCGGGTACGATCCGGTGCCGGAGTCGGGCTGCGGCGGCACGCGGTATCCGTGCGCGACGGCGTCAGCGAGGGGTGGGACGAGGTGATCACCCGGTACGCCGACGGCGGCTGGTTCGCCGACTACGCCGCCTCGTTCGGGCCGGACGTGATCGTGACCGACCCGCCCGACCTGCGCGAAGCCGTGATCGCGCGCCTGAAAGGCGCCCTATCGTGAGCGAGCCAAAGGGGCGCGGCGCCGCCTGGACTGAGGAGCGCAGCGACGAGGGAAGGCGGGGCCTCATAGCGCCCCGGCGGCGAGCGAGCGTCAGAAAATGAGCGCGCTGGTGACGTCGACGGAACGGCTTCAGCGGCTGCTGGCGCTGGTGCCATACGTGATGTCGCGCAAGGTGGTGGGGCTGAAGGAGACCGCGGCGGCATTCGGTATCCGGGAGCGGGAACTCGTCGACGACCTGAACCTGCTGTGGTGCGTCGAGCTGCGCGGCCCCGATCCGTACTGCCCCATCGACCTGTCCTACGAGGGCGGCGAGATCATGATCAGCCAGGCCACCTCGATCGGCCGGCCGCTGCGGCTGGCCGTGGACGAGGCGGCGGCGCTGCTCGTGGCGCTGCGGATGCTGGGCGAGGTGCCCGGGCAGCAGGACCGCTCGGCGCTGTCCCGGCTGATCGCCAAGCTCGAGGCGGCGGCCGGCGAGGCGGCCTCGGTGAGCGCCCAGGTCGCGGTCCAGCTCGACAGTCACAACGGCGAGGGTTACGCGGACGAGATCCGCGCCGCGATGGACAGCGGCCGGCGGATCCATCTGTCCTACTACGTCCCGGGCCGGGACGAGACCACCGAGCGGGACGTGGATCCGATGCGGCTGCTCGTCGTGGAGGGCCGGCCGTACCTGGAGGGGTGGTGCCTGCGGGCGGAAGGGATGCGGCTGTTCCGGCTGGACCGGGTGCTGGCGCTCACGGTGCTCGACGTGCCGTCTTCCCCGCCGGCCGAGGCGGAGCACGTGGACGTGGACTCCGGGCTGTTCCGGCCCTCGCCCGACGATGTCCTGGTCGAGCTCGAGCTGTCCCCGGACGGGCGCTGGGTGGCCGAGTACTACCCCTGCCAGTCGGTCACCGAACTGGACGACGGGCGGCTCCGGGTGGTGCTGCGCACCCCCGCCACCGGCTGGGTCCGGCGGCTGGCCCTGCGCCTGGGCGAGGACGGCCGCGTGACCGGGCCCGCCTACCTGGTGGAGGAGATCCGCGCCGCCGCCACCGCCGCGCTGGGAAATTACGCGGGATAACCCGGCCCGCCGGGCCGGATAAGCTGCTGGGAGTGACCTGGCAAGCACCCGAGTGTAGACTCGGCGTGACAAGCCCCGATCGCGCGGGGAGCACCATCCCTGCTGAAGAGGACGATCATGAACTTCGGTGACCTGTTCGACAGTCCGTGGAAGGTCGCGATCATCGCGATCGTCGTCCTGGTGCTGTTCGGGTCGAAGAAGCTGCCCGGTGCGGCACGCTCGCTCGGCCAGTCGATGCGCATCCTGAAGAGGGAAGTCCAGGGACTGCACGAGGAGGATGCGGAATCCACCACGGCAGCTTCTGGCACCTCGGCCAAGCCGGCCCCGGCCGAGCTGACCGCCGCTCCAGCCGCCCCGGCCGTGGACCAGCAGGCCCAGATCGACGCGCTGCAGCAGCAGATCCGGGACATGCAGCGGGCGTCCGCCATGGACCCGGTGGCCAGCAAGCAGGACGCTTCGGCTCAGTAGGTTTACCCGGCAGCCGGGCTAGGAACTCAACCCGCCGGAGGCGTCGCAGCGATTATGGCGAAAGTGCCTGGCGCCATCCAGGGCGCGCGCATCGTCGGAGAGCGCTTCGTGCACTCTCAGCGGCGTGTGAACCCGGAGGGGCGCATGCCCCTGATGGACCACCTCCGGGAACTGCGCAACCGCGTCGTCAAGGCCGCGCTCGCCCTGGTGGCCGGGATGATCATCGGGTGGGTGTTCTTCAATCCCATCTGGAAATTCATCCAGAGACCCTATTGCCGCGCGGTCGGCGGCTGCACTGAGAAGATCAACGGGCACTTCCTCATCGTCAACGGCCCACTGGATGGCTTCTACCTGCACATCAAGGTCGGCTTCGTGGTGGGGATCATCCTGACCTCACCGATCTGGCTTTACCAGCTCTGGGCGTTCGTGGCACCTGGCCTGTATGCCAGGGAGAAGAAGTGGACGTACGTCTTCGTCGGTACCGCTGTGCCGCTGTTCGTCCTGGGCACTTATTTCGCGCTGCTGGTGATGGACCGCGGGCTGCACTTCCTGATCGGCATGGTGCCCAGTCAGACCATCGCTTTCTTCACCGCCGATACCTATATCGGCTATTTCATGATGATGGTCCTGGGCTTCGGCCTGTGCTTCGAGCTACCGCTGCTGCTGGTGATGCTCAACCAGGTTGGCGTGCTGACCCACGCGCGGTTCAGGAAGTGGCGCCGGGTCATGATCTTCCTGGTCTTCGTGTTCGCCGGGGTCGCGTCGCCCAGCCCTGACCCGATCACGATGCTGATCCTCGGCGGCGTCTGTGCGGCTCTGGTGGAGACCGCGGAGGCGTTTGTGTTCCTGCACGACCGCCGCCGGGCGAGGCTGCATCCGGACCCGTATGCGGGCCTGGCCGACGACGAGCTCTCCCCGCTGGATCTGGGCGACACCGACAGCGAGAACTAGTCCCTGCCACGGTCTGCGTAGGCTTGGAGGCATGACCACCCCTGCGGATGCGTATGCCGCGTTCCGCGAGCGGCAGTCTGATCCGGATTTCGCGTCGTTCCGCGCGCTGTACGCCTTCGGATTCGACGATTTCCAGATCGCCGCGTGCCGGGCGCTGGGCGCCGGGAAAGGGGTGCTGGTCGCGGCGCCCACCGGGTCAGGGAAGACCGTGGTGGGGGAGTTCGCCGTGCACCTGGCGCTGGAGCAGGGCCGGAAGTGCTTCTACACCACGCCGATCAAGGCGCTGTCCAACCAGAAGTACGCCGACCTGGTACGCCGTTACGGACCGGCCAAGGTGGGCCTGCTGACCGGGGACAACAGCATCAACGGCGAAGCGCCGGTGGTCGTGATGACCACCGAGGTGCTGCGGAACATGCTGTACACGTCGTCGGCGACGCTGGCCGGTCTCGGCTACGTCGTGCTGGACGAGGTGCATTACCTGGCCGACCGGGCCCGCGGCGCGGTGTGGGAGGAAGTTATCATCCACCTGCCCGAGTCGGTCCGGGTGGTGGCGCTGTCGGCGACCGTGAGCAACGCCGAGGAGTTCGGCGACTGGCTCGTCGAGGTGCGCGGGGACACCACCGTGGTCGTCGACGAGCACCGGCGGGTGCCGTTGTGGAAGCACGTGCAGGCGGGAAACCGGATCTACGAGCAGTTCACCGACTATGAGCATGCTAGAG
>JAFARZ010000029.1 GCA_019245115.1 Streptosporangiaceae bacterium
GGGAGCGCTGCGCCCTGAGGGCCATAAGTTTCCTCTCTTCCAGCGCTGTGCACCGTGTCCGGCAACCGCCGTATCCGTGTTTGCGCTGGTGAGAGGTGGTTTGTGGTCAGGGGCAGGGTCGAACTGCCGACCTTCCGCTTTTCAGAGAACCGAGCTACCCCGCCCTGACCAGGAACAACGCAGCGCACCGGCCGGACCTGGGCACGTATCGGGCATGATCAAGCGCTCAGAGCCAACCTGACGGTCCAACCGGCGGCCCCTTACGTCTATCGCGCCCGATGCTCAAGCGGGCCGCTACGCGCGTCCTGCGGCCCCCTTCCCCTCCCCCCGCTTCTCCTGTTGGTGAGCTGACCGCCCCCGCGGCGGTAGACGGCTCTGCGAGAGCCCGTAAGGTGGCAAGCATGGCCCAAGTGACCAGCAAGAGCACAGCCGCTCCGTTCAGCGCGACGACTGCCGAGAGCGTTCTAGCAGTTGCATGCGAGGTCGCCGAGTTGGACGCTGGTGGCGCGCGTCTACTCCGGCTCGGCGAAAATGCGCTGTTTCACCTGCCTGCCGAATCCGTGGTTGTTCGTATAGCGCGGACTATGGACTATTGGCATAACGTCGTAAATGAAGTTACTGTTGCCCGCTGGCTTGCGGACCATCAGTTTCCAGCGGCAGAAGTTTGTGAGGTAGCGCAGCCAATACAAGTGACTGGTCACCCGGTTACGTTCTGGCGGTTTATCGACGGTCGCAATGGGGGCCGCAGTGATATCGCGTGCCTTGGAGCGTTGCTACGTCGCTTGCACAAGTTGCCACGGCCCACAACGTTCGATTTGCCTGGGGAGGACATCCTTGGGCGCGTGCGCAAGCGGATCGACGGTGCGTCTGTTTCTCCGGCTGATAAGGATTTCCTACTAAGCCGTCTCAGCGAACTAGCCGCTGAGGTGCCCCGTCTGCGGTATCCACTCGCGCCCGCTCCGACACATGGCGATGCACATGTGCAAAACCTAATGTTCCACGATGGGCAGGCTGTACTAATCGACTTTGAACGGTTCGCGTGGGGACAACCCGAATGGGACATCTCCATGACCGCTACCGAGTACCAGACGGCGGGATGGTGGACGGACTCCGAATACGGCCAATTCGTAGAAGCATACGGTTACGACGTTACTTCTTGGACAGACGGCTTTCCCGTGCTGCGGGCCGTCCATGAGATCAAGATGACGACTTGGCTAATGCAGAACGTTGACGAGTCGCCCGAGATCGCTAAGGAGTATGAGACGCGAATGCGCACCATTAGAGGCGAGGCGGCCGACTCGAAAAGCTGGCGTCCGTTCTAAGAAGTACCTGCCAGGCGCAACCGAGGGTATGTCCTGGCCAAGAGTTCCGTGAACTGCCGTACCGCAGGATCACGGGCGTGTCTTTCGGCCAAAGACTTATGGAAGTCTGAGAGGTAACGGACGTATCGGCTTGACTGCAAGGAGCCGGTAAGCTCTAGCGCGTCATTTGCCAATGATAGTGCTTCATCGAGGTTGCCCGCTCTAAATGCTCCTGCGGCAGTAACCATGCTGATGAACGCGCGAGTTCGAGGCGGGGTGTCCACGGGGTCGATCGCTTGCGCTGCAAAAATCTGTGTTTCGCGCGGCTGCCCCAGTTCACGGAAGCAATGCGCCGCCTCGCCCGCCAACTCAAGCGCGTCAAAGTAACTGATCCATGCTGGGTCTCTGGAGGGGTCACGTTGCGCGAACGCCTGCTCAGCGCGGTTTAGCACTTGCGCGCACATCCGAGCGTCACCACTGCTGGCAAGTGCCCGCGCTTCCATCGCGAGGAACATAGCATTCACAGTCGGGGTTGCCCGGGCAGCGGCCCCCGTCTGCGCGGCCCGCGCGAATTGAAGGGCTTCGTTGTACCGCCCCAAGTAGTTTGCCTGATGACTAAGATTTGACAGAAGACGCGCGCCAAGAACGGAGTCCTCTGCTTCGCGGGCCAAGCGGAGACCCTGCATGAAATACCGTTGTGCGGCACCGTGCCGCCCCGCATCGTAAGCACTCCAACCAAGCAACTGCGCGACTTCGGCCGCAGCGCCAAAAATCTCACGCCGGATCGGGTCCGGGTGCGGCTCGCGCAACAACGGAACGATTTCGGATCGGAAGTAAAACAGGAGCACTCGGCGGACATGGCCCCCGCCATACTTGAAGTCAAGGTCCATTAGGTGGCGCGTGAATGCGCGAATTCTCTCGGCGGCGGCAGCGTTCGCAGTAACCAATGGACCCTGGCCGTCGTGCCATGTTGGCGACGAAAACAGGTAGCCGGTGATTACACCGGGGGCTGTTTCCGAGACCCAGTTTGACCGCATGACTTCCGGACTGTCCGCCATGTCTGCGCTAGTCAGCGTGTCCAGAAGTTCGACCGCACGGGCTGACTCAGCGGGATAACGTGCGCCGTCCTCCACGACATCGCTGTGGGAACGCTGCGGCTTAACTTCATATCCGATTTCCACGAATGAGACTTCGCGGCCTAGCTTCGCTGACAAGACAGCGGCTATACATCGGATCGTGTCGTCATGTGGCCGAGTACCGTCCAACCAACGTTTCACAGAAACATGGTCGGGAGAAGCGTCTATCCCGCGTCGTTTGGCTTCTGCGCGAACTCTAGACGCAAGGCTCGTATTACTCATGCCAGCCTGCGTTACAAGCCGGGCTAGCGCCCTATTTGGCTCCTTTTCTACAGCCACCTCGCTACCACCTCATCGGGACGTAAAGCACCCCCGTGCACAGCCCGCCGTGCACGAATGCACCCCCCTATGCACACTGCCGCACAGCGGGGGTCGGCGGGTTTCCTATCGGTGTGAGCAACACGAGCGAATGCGGACGACAGGCCGAGTGCGGTCACTGCTGGCGTCCTGAGTCGTCTATCTGGAGACGTGATTCCAGCGCGCCGACGCGGCGTTGCAGGTCGGCTAGCTCGCGCCTGATTTCCGCTGAGTCATCGCCACCGCCATTGGCCGAGGTCGCCGACTGGCTGGCCGGGCGCACAAACACGCCCTTCCCCTGCTGGCCAACCACCAGACCGTCCCGCCGCAACTCGTTGAGCGCATCGCGGACCACGGTGTTGGAAACCCCGTACCGCTGTCGTAGCTGCGCCATAGACGGCAACTGGGCACCGGATTCCAAAGCGCCAGTTCGTATCTGCGCCCGAAGGTCATCCGCAACCTGCAAGTACGCAGGCATACCGGACATCGTAGTCACTGCGCCTCTCCCTCGCTCGGTGCTTGCGGCCCGCACACCACGAACCGAGCATCACCACCTGCTGCAAGCCTCACGTACTAAGTACACCACCCCAGCCGAGAGAACGCATCGGTTCATACTTGACGGACTATGCGTACTAGGTACATGATGTTGTCAAGCCAATGGTCCCTGGCCTACAGCCGCCGCCAGGGGCCACCCGACATAGGAGGTTCTGTTGACCACCACCCTTCCGACGAACCCGCAGGCCAGCGTCTTGCCGTCGTTGTCGCTGCGCCGCCTGCGGGACATGGTTGTGGCCGGTGACCCGGGTTGCATTTGCGACCCGGAGCTGTTCACTGGCCCGGCCGACATCGAACCCGAGGATGAGCCTGCGGGTGACCGCGCGGCGCGGATCGCCGTGGCGCGCGAGGTGTGCGCGTCCTGCCCGGTGCGGCTGGCCTGCCTGGCCTACACGCTGCGGACCCGCCCGGCCGCCGGGGTGTGGGCCGGGTTCACCCCCGAGGAGATCGCCGCCCTGGTGGCCGCCGCTAACCGCCCGGCCCGGCCCCGCCGTAACAGCGCACTGCGCCCGGCCAGTGCCGAGCCTGCGCGGATTGCCGAGGTGGCGTGATGACCAGTCCTGCCGCCGCCCCGGACCCGGCCGCGCTGCTCGCCGCGCTCGGCGCGGTGTGGTCCCCGGACTTCGACGCCTACGCCAGCGGCCAGCTCGACGCCAGCCAAGTCCGCTGCGTGCTGTGCGGTCACGCGCCGTGTGACTGCCCGCCGTTCGGCACCTCGGAGTATTTCGCCCTGACTGACCGGCTGCATGGCCGCACCCGCGGAGGTGGTGCGTGATGGGCTGCAAGGGACTGCACTGCGACGGCTGCAACCACGGCAGCGGCGGCCCCGCCGCGGCGGTCATCGCCCTGCTGGTCATCGTCGCCGTGGCCGCCCGCGAGGTCTGGCCGAAGGTCGTGCACGCGGTGGAGATCGCCGCGTGGACCGTGGCCGGGATCACCGGGGCCGCCATCCTCATCACCGCCATGGTGCTGACCGTCCGCGTGGTCCGCCGGGTCCGCGCCCGACGCGCGGCGCGGGTCACCTACCACGTCACGCCGGTCATCCCGGCCGTGCGCCTGACCGACCCTTCCGCCATCGACCGGCCCGAGTGGCCCGAGCGGCCCGCGCTCGGCCAGTCCCCGCGGCGGCAGCCCGGGGCGTGGCCGCTGCCCGGGTGGTGGGAGGACATCCGCCCCCGGATCGGCGGTGACAGCGATGAGCGCCGCCCCCGGTAGCCCGCAAGCCACCCGGGCCGCGCATAGCCGCCACGCAGTTTCCCGGCCCGGCTCCCCCTCAAAGGAGGCACCCTCCATGACCACCACGACCACAGCCGACAGCACCCGGGCGGACGCCGCCCTGATCCTGCGGGCCGTCGCCGACCTGATCGAAGCCCGCGCGGACATCCCGGTGCCCGGCACTGACATCAGCTTCTACGTCCGTGGGGACGACGCGCCCGCCGTCATGGCCGCCATCGCCGCCGCGCTGCCCTGCCGGTGGCGGGCCGAGATCAGCCGCGGCAGCAGCCACGAGTGGCTGCACCTGCACAGCGGCCCGTACTCGACGCGGGGCACGCGGGTGAGCATCAGCGCGCCCGCCGCCGACGCCTGCACCGCGGCCGGGGCCAAGACGGTCACCGTCTGGCAGCCCGCCGCCGCCCTGACCGGCTTCGTCGGCACTGACGCGCTGGGGGAGGTGGCCTGAATGAGCAAGGCGCACCTGACCGCCGTCATCTCGGCCCTGGTGGTCCTGCGCTGGCTGGCCACCGGGCACGTGGCGCTGACAGTCGGCGGGCTCACCGCCACCGTGCCCGCCCTGGCGGTGGCCGCCGTCGCCGTCCTCACGCTGACCGCCGCCACGGTATGGCTGGTCGTGTACCGGACCCGGGCTGAGCGGGCCATGCTCGCCGCCTGGCAGGCCGGGAAGGCGGCCACGTCATGACCGCCGCCACGGCCGACATCCGTACGCGCACGGTGACTCGCGCGGCGCTGGAAGCCCGGCTGGCCGCCTGCGAGGACGCGCTGAACGCGGTCAGCGCGGCATTGTCCAGCCCGTACGTCCGCGTTGAGCACGAACTGCTCGGTGAGGTCACGCCGGAGCTGTCCCGCGCGATTGCCCGCTACTGGGACGCCGTTACCGACCCCCGCTCGGCCGGGTGCGGCCTGTGCGGTGCGCTGACCGCTCCCGGTGACCTGAGCCTTATCGGGGACCCACGCATGCCCGCTGTGGCGTGCACCGGGTGCGCCGCCGCCCCCGGGTGGCCGGAGGTACCCGGCGACTACCGGGAGGTGGCGTGATGGCGCTGTCTGCCGAGTTCGACAGCCGCACCGACCGGCGCGTCTACGCCCTGGTGGCCGCCGGGGCCGCCGCCTTGTCCTACGACCACGCGCGGGCGTTCTTCCTGCCGTTCATGGGCACGCTCGGCGCGTCGGCCACCCCGATGATGCTCGATGCGGTGGTGTTCTGGCTTGCCTCAGCCGCCGTCCGCCAGGCCAAGGCGGGCCGCCCGCTGCCCATGCTGCGGTTCGGCGCGTACGCGGTGCTGGCGCTGACCGTGACCGCGAACGCGCTCGGCGGCGCGACCTGGCCCGAGCGGGTGTTCCTGGCGCTACCCGCCGGACTGTTCGGGTTCCTGGTGGAAGTCCGGACCCGGCTGGCGCTGTACCAGCACCGCGCGGCGCACGGCGATGACCGGCTGCGGGTGCGGCTGTGGCTGCGTCACCCGGTGCGTACTGGCCGGGCGTGGCTGTGGCTGGCCCGCCAGTCCGCGCCCGCCTTCGACCGGGCCAACGCCGAGCGGGACCGGCTGCGCGCCGCCCGCGACGCGGTACGGCTCGCGCTGCCCGGCCGGACCCGCGCTGCGCGGCGCGCCCGAGCCGGGGTGCTGCGCGAACTGAACGCCGGTCGGCTGACCCCGGCCGCGGCGGTGGCCGCCTCCGGCCTGCTGACCCGCCCGGCCGTGCCCGAGCTGCACCGGGCCGCGCTGATGACCGCGCTCGGCGCGTCCGCGCCGCGGACACCACGCGGACACAGCGGCGGACGCGACGGCGGCAACGGCACGGACACCGCGCGGACACGGCGGCGGACATCCCGGCCGGACACCGCGTCCGCCGTGGCCCGGCTGCGTGACCGCCACCCGGACATGACCGCGGCGGACATCGCCGCCCGGCTCGGCATCACCGACCGGACGGTGCGCCGCCACCTCGCCAGCCTGCCCGCCGCCACGCCGGAACCGGCGGCGGCCTGACCAGCCCAGAAACCGGCCCGGGGCGCGGCCGTGACCGCCAAGCCAAGTACCGCGCCCCGGCCCCTCACCAGGAGGAACCACCATCATGTCAACCACGCCAACGACGCCGGAACCGGACGACACCGGCCGTGAGAGCGGCGGGGAAATCGTCCCGTTCCCCCGCCAGCCCGACAGCCCGGCGGCCCCGGACATGCCGGACACCTCGGACACCTCGTTTGAGGTGCAGCTAGACGACGAACCCGGCACGCCCGAACCGGTGGACGCCGGGGAAGGGATCGTGCTGCCCGATAGCGATGGCGAGCACTACCCGGTCATTCCCGAGCACCTGCGCAGCCTGGCCGGGGTCGGCGAAGCGCTCGGCCGCCACGGCCGCCGGTTCGGCCACCGGGCCAGTTTCCACGGCATCCGCGCGCCCCGCTACCTGCTGCTAGCGGTGGTCTACGCGGTGGCCGGGGTGTTCCGGCTCGCGGGCCGCCAGCTCGCCTGGTGGTGGCTGTCTGAGCAGGACTTCCTGCGCTCCCACGCGGTGGCTAACGCCGACTCCCGGGAGTGGATGAAGCTGCACCGCGAGGCCAAGGACACCCGCCGGGTGCGCGGCATCATGCTGGCGGGGGAGGTGTTCGCGCTCCTGCTGGCCGGGCTGGCGCTGCTGCGGTTCGCGCCGTGGTGGGGCTGGCTGCTGGTTATCGCCGGGGTGCTTCCCGCGCTGGCCCGCGCCGGGCGGCCCGAGGACCGGCCGATCATCTCCCCGGCCATGACCGTGCCCCGGTTCCGGGTGCTGAACGCCGACGTGGTGCTGCGCGCCTACTACGCCGCCGGGCTCGGCCACCCCGACAAGCCCGGCCAACAGATCGAGTTTGAGTCGGCGATGACCCGGGACGGCGAAGGCTCGCGGGTGAAAGTGATCCTGCCGTACGGCACCGGGTTCGACGCCGCAGTGAAGGCTAGGGATGACCTGGCGTCGGGGCTGGACGTGGCCCCCTCGCAGGTGTACCTGACCCGGGACAAGTCCAGCCACCGCCGCCACACCCTGTGGGTGGCCGACCGGGACCCGCTGGCGATACCGGCCGGGCGGACGCCGCTGCTGGACGGCAAGCGCCGCTCCATCTGGCAGCCCGCCCCGTTCGGGCTGGACGAGCGGGGCCGCAAGGTCACGCTGCTGCTGCTGTGGATTTCCATCCTGATCGGCGCGCAGCCGCGCAAGGGCAAGACGTTCTCCGGCCGCCTGCTGGCCCTGTACGCCGCGCTGGACCCGTTCGTGCGCCTGTCGGTGGTGGACGGGAAGAACTCCCCGGACTGGAACGCCTTCCGCAAGATCGCCTACCACTTCATCCACGGCATCGTCCCCAGCCGCGACGGGGACCCGGTAGCGCAGCTCATCGCCGCATTGACCGAGATCAAGGCGCACATCATCGCGACCAACGAGTTCCTCGCCTCGCTGCCGGTGGCCGAGTGCCCCGAAGGCAAGCTCACCGAGGAACTGTGCGCCAAGTACCCCAAGCGGCTGTTCGTGTGGATGCTCGTCATGGAGGAATTCCAGAACTACTTCGAGCTGCCCGACCAGAAGCTCAACGCGGTCATCGCCGACCTGCTGTCGTTCATCATGGCCGTTGGCCCGTCCTCCGGCGTCATCATCGAATCGCTGTCGCAGAAGCCGTCCGGGGTCGGCGCGGGCGACGTGCAGCGGCTGTTCAACCGCTACCGGGACAACCACGTCGTACGGTTCGCGCTCAAGTGCGGCAACCGCATCGTCTCCGACGCGATCCTCAGCGGGGACGCCTACGCCGAGGGGTTCGACGCCGCCGCGCTCCCAGTCGGCAAGGAATACCTCGGCGTGGGCTACCTGTACGGCGCGGCCGACCACACCCCGACCGTGCGCACCTACCTGGCCGACGCCGAAGACACCGAGAAAATCGTTGCCGCCGCCCGGGTGCTGCGCGAGCGGGCCGGGACCCTGCAAGGGTTCGCCGCCGGGGAGGACACCGGCACGGCGTCCCGGGACGTGCTCGCCGACGTGCTGGCCGTGTTCGGCACCGACCCGGCGCTGCACTGGCCGGTGCTCGCCGAACGCCTCGCCGCGCAGTTCCCCGACCGGTGGGCCGACGCCACCGCTGACGCGGTGTCCGCGCAGTGCCGTGATCTCGGCGTGCCGAGCGTGCCGGTCAAGTCCGGCGGGCAGGCGCTCCGCGGCTGCCGCCGCGCCGATGTCCGCCGGGCCGCCGCGGAGTCGTCATGATCCCCCGGACCCGTTACCGGGTAACGGCCGCGTTGCCACCGGCCGACCTGCACAAACACTCACTCGACGTTACCGCCGTTACCGCAGGCACGCCGCTGACCTGCCCGGTTACGGGTAACGCCGCGTGCCCGCCCCGAGCCGTGGAGGTGCTGTCATGGGCGTGAAAATCCGGGTGGTCCGCTGCGGCCGGTGCGGCAAGCCCCGCGGCCTGACCCACACCTGCATCACCTCGGCCACGAGCAAGCGCAAGCCGGGCCGGACCCGGCTGGCCCCCAAGGCCACCGTCACCTGCGGCACCTGCGGCAAGCCCCGCGGCCTAGCCCACACCTGCACTGTGCGCACCGACTTCAAGCAGCGCAAGGCGGCGGCCGAGCGGCGGCAGGCCGCCGACCGCAAGCGCGCCAAGCGGGCCGAAGTCACCGCCAGGCGCAAGGCCGCAGCGCAAGAGCGGCGGCGCAAGGCAGCCGCGGCAGCCGCCGCCAAGCGGCGGGCCGCCGCCGACCGCAAGCGGAAGGCAGCCGCCGAGCGGGCCGAACGGCGCAAGACGGCCGCTTCGCTGCGCAAGGGCACGACGGTACCCGCCTCGCGGCAGCGGCCCCGCAGCGGGCAGCACGACTACCGCGCCTGCACCGATGCGCACTGCGAGCGGCCGTACTGCCTGATCTGGAAGGAAGCCTTCCGCGACGGCCAGGACGCCGGGTACGAGGCAGGCTACGAGAAGGGCTACGAGGTGGGCTACCGCGAGGGGTTCGCCGCCGGGCTCGCGTCCTGCCCCGGCCCGCACGGGGGCGGGTGAACGCCGTGGTCACGCTCGCGCTCATCGCGCTCATCGCCTTCGCCTGCTGGGCGGTCAGCGTCTACGTCTACCCGTTCCGGCACTGCGGCAAGTGCGGCGGCACCGGCCGTAAGCCCGGCAGCACCCGCCGTCGCTTCGACCTGTGCAAGCGGTGCTCCGGCACCGGCCGCGTGCAGCGGATCGGGTCCCGCACCGCGCACCGCTCCGTCCTGTCCGTTCGCTCCGAGATCGCCAAAGAACGCCAGCGCCGCCGGGACCGCCAGGCCGACGAACGCGCCACCCCGCCCCGGCGGATCGGCAACCGGCCCTGACCTGGGCCGCCACCACCCGAAGGGAGAACCCGCCCGTGATCACCGTCCTCATCATCGCCGCCGTGCTCTACCTGGCCTTCCACGCCGGGCACGCGCACGCCAACTACCGCCACGGCCGCGCCCGCGGCCACCGCGGCATCAACCTGTACTGGTCATCCGCCCGCGGCCCGTGGATATCCGTCCCCGGCCCGTTCGGCACCCGGATCGGCCACCGCCTCTAACCCGCACCGGGAGGTCCCGTGAAGAAGCTCCTCGGCTGGCTCGCCCTGGCCATCGCCGTCATGTGGGTGGTCAAGAACCCGGACGGGGCCGCCAACGTGGTCCACCAGATCGGCCACGCCCTGGCCACCCTCGCCGCCGCCCTCTAACCACCCTCGCTCGACCGTCCCCCGAAGGAGACACAGCCGCCATGTACCACCCGCACGTCACGATCCTGGCCGAACGGCAGATGACCGTCCGCCGTATCGTCCAGCAGGCCGCCGACCGCGACGCCGCGGCCCGGCTGGCCCGCGCCCCGCTCCCGGCCGTCGCCGCGAGCCTGGCTGACCGGCTGCGCGAGCACTTCGACCCGGCCACGCTGCCGGTTCAGCAGGTGCTCGCGCTGGCCGAGGAAGCCGGAGAGTTCACCGCCGCCTACCGGCGGTGGGCCGGGCTGGCCCGTCGCTCCGGCCCCTGGCGCGACGTGGAAGCCGAACTGGCCGACGTGGTGATCACCGCCTACGTCACCGCCGCCGTGCTCGGCATCGACCTGGACGCCGCGGCCCGCGCCAAGGCCGAGGTCGTGTTCACCCGCGGCTGGCGCGAACCCCCGCCCGCCGCCTGACCCCTGCCTACCTGGCAACCGCTACACGGAAGGAACACCCGTCATGGCCAACGAGCCGACCACCACCATCACCGGCAACCTGACCGCCGACCCCGAACTGCGCTTCACCCCCACCGGGCGGCCGGTCGCCGCGTTCACCATCGCCAACACGCCCCGCTTCCCCGACCGGACCACCGGGGAGTGGCAGGACGGCGAGACGTGGTTCGTCCGCTGCTCGGCGTGGGGCGATGCGGCCGAGAACATCGCCGCGTCGCTGTCCCGCGGCAACGCCGTGGTCGCTACCGGGCGGCTGCGCTGCCGCACCTGGGAGGACAAGGACGGCGGCAAGCGGGCCACCGTCGAGATGACCGTAGACGACATCGGCCCGAGCCTGCGCCGCGCCGTCGCCAAGGTCACCAAGGCCACCCGCGAGCACGCCCCCGCCACCGGCACCGGGGCCGCCGCTGACCAGTGGAGCACCCCCGCAGCCGCCGAGCCGGTACCCGCCGCTGCCGCTGCGGGCTCGGCCGACGAGCCGCCGTTCTGATCTGGGACTAAGCCGGGCCGGTGCACAGCCGCCAAAGCAGTTTCACCGGCCCGGCCCTCCCTCAAAGGAGGTACCACCATCATGACACTCCCGATGACCGCCGTCACCGCCGCCGAGCCGGGCGCGCTGCGGGTGTTCAGCTTCGGCGGCGGGTGGCAGTCCACTGCGGCGCTGGCGCTGGCCGCCCGCGGTGACCTGGACTTCCGCGTGTTTTTGTTCGCCAACGTCGGCGATGACTCCGAAGACCCCGCCACCTTGGCCTACGTGCGCGAGCACGCGGCCCCGTTCGCCGCTGCACACGGCCTGGAGCTGCACACCCTGTCGCGCATCCGCCGCGACGGCACCACCGAAACCCTCTACGGCCGCCTGACCGGCGAACGGCCGTGCCCGCGGTGTGACGCCACCGGTCGGACCTGGCTAGCCGACACCGACCGGCCCGACACCCCGGCCAACCGGCTGCCCGAGCCCCGCGAGTGCCCCCGCTGCCAGGGCACCGGGCAGGCCGCGTCCCGCTCGCTGCCGATACCGGTGCGGATGAGCAACGGCGCACCGGGCACCCGCTCATGCACCGCTGACTTCAAGATCAAGGTCATCGGCCGGTGGCTCAAGGCGCACGGCGCGACCGAGCACACTCCCGCCACGGTCGGCGTGGGCATCTCGGTGGACGAGATTCACCGGGCGAATGCCCGCCGGGCCGAGAAGTACGAGCGGATCACATACCCGCTGCTTGACCTGCGGCTGCGCCGCGCGGACTGCCCCGGCATCATCCGCGCGGCCGGGCTGCCCGTGCCGCCGAAGTCGGCGTGCTGGTTCTGCCCGCTGCACCAGTTCGGCCGGTGGGCTGACCTGCGCCGCGAGCGGCCCGAGATTTTCGAGCGGGCGTGCGCGCTGGAAGACCTGCTCAACGCCCGCCGGGACACGCTCGGCAAAGCTCACGTGTACCTGTCCCGCTACGGCACGCCGCTCCGCACGGTGGTGCCCGATTTGCAGGTGCTCCCGTTCGGCGATGACGACGGGGACGGCGGCTGCGACAGCGGGTGGTGCTTCACATGACCGCCGAGCCCGCCGTTCTATTCGACCTGGACCCCGCCCCGGCCGAGCCGGTCAGCGGCGTGCCCGCGAGCCGGTTCGACCCGGCCAGCTATGACGCCGCGCTGACCGGTGACGGGTACGGGTGGCTGGCCGCTCTGCTGCCCGCCCCGCAGCCCCCGGCCTGCGGCGGGTGCGGGCAGCCGATGTCCCTGCCCGCGGCGGCCCCGGTGCTGTGGGCGTGCCCGGCCTGCCAGCCTGCCGAGGTGGCAGCATGACCCGCTACCTGCGCACTGTCAACGGGCACGAGATGACCGTGCACGCACCGCGGCGCGGGGAACTGGACCCGGCCGCGCTCGGGACGTTCGCCGCGGCGGAACCGGTGCTCGGGCTGGACGTGGAAACCTCCGCGATGGATGACCGCGGGCCGCGGTTCTTCGCGCCCGGGTTCACGGTACGGCTGGTGCAGTTCGGGTCCGAGCGTGAGACGTGGGTGCTGGACATGGCCGACCCGAGCCAGCGGGACGCCGCCGCGGCGGTGCTGGCCGACCCGGCCCGCCGGTTCGTCACCCACACCCCGTTTGACGTGCTGGCGGTGTGGTCGGCGCTCGGCATCCCGCTGGGCCAGCGGGTGGCTGACACGCACCTGCTGTCGAAGCTGCTGGACCCTGATGAGCGGGCCGGACACGGGCTGAAAGAGCTGTCGGCCCGGCACCTGGACGCCGGACTGTCCGACGCGGAAGCCGCGTTGCACGCGCGGATGCGCGCCGTGGCCCCGGCGGGGCACCGGGCGGGGAACGCCTGGCTGCGGTGGGGCTGGAATCACCTGCCCGCCGACGATGAGGCATACGTGGTGTACGCCGGGCTGGACGCCATCTACGCCCGCCGCGTGCTGCCCGTCCTGCTGGCCGCGTGCGGCCCGTTCGCGCACCTGGTCCGGCTCGATACCTGGCTGGCCGCGCAGGCCACCGGCATCACCGTCCGCGGCCTGCGGCTGGACACCGGTTATGCCCGCGGCCTGCTGGCCGACCTGCAAGCCGAGCACGCCGCCGCCGACGCGCAGATCACGGCGGCGCTCGGCTGCCCCGGCAACTCGCCGAAGTTCGCCGACTGGCTGGACGGGCAGGCCAGCACCGCCGGGGTCACCGGCCTGCCCCGCACACCCACCGGCCGGTTGCAGGTCACCGCCGACACGCTGACCGCCCTGCTTGACCAGCACGCCGCCGCGCTCCCGGCCGGGGCCGCCGACCTGGCGCGGGCACGGCTGGCCATGAGCAAGGCGTCCAACCTGATCGCCAACCTGCGCGGGTTCCTGGCCGCCGCCGACCCCGGCGGCCGGGTGCATCCGCAGGTCAACACGCTACGCGCCAAGACAGCCCGGATGAGCATCACCGGCCCGGCGTTGCAGACGCTCAAGAAGCACGACCCGCGGCTGCGGCGCTGCTTCGTGGCCGACCCCGGGCACGTGCTCATCTCCTGCGACTTCTCGCAGGTGGAAATCCGGGTGGCCGCCGCGCTGGCCGATGACCCGACGCTGCGTGAGGTGATCTTGTCCGGGGCGGACATCCACGACGCCACCGCCCGCCTGATGTACGGCGAGGATTTCACCGATGAGCAGCGCACCATCTCCAAGCGCGCCACCTTCGGCACCATCTACGGCGGCGGTGCCCGCGCCCTGGCCAGCCAGACCGGCGTGAACGAGGACACCGCCCGGCAGGTGATCGCGCAGTGGCGGCGCACCTACCCGCGGGTGATCGGCTACGGGCGGGAACTGGCCGAGCTTCCAGTGGTGGTCACCGCGAGCGGGCGGCGCATTCCCGCCGACCCGGCCCGGCCGTATGCGAACGCCAACTACGCGGTGCAGTCCACCGCGCGGGACCTGCTCTTGGCCGCCGTCTACGCCCTGGTCACCACGTACGAGGTGGGCGGGCTGTGGCTGTTCGTGCACGACGAGATCATCGTGCAAGCACCCGAGCACGACGCCGAGCGGGTCCGCAGCCTGGTCGAACGCGCGATGACCAGCACGTTCCGCGGCCTGCCGATCGTGGCCGATGCGAAGATCCTCGGCCCCGCGTGGGGCCAGCACGACCCCGCGCCCGCCCCGGCCCCCGGCAAGTACGGAACCTCCGGAACCTCCGGAACCTGCGCAGGTCAGCAGGGGTCCGGCGGGTTCCGGCGGCCCGCCGAGGTTCCGGAACCTCCGGAACCTGCGGAACCCTCCACTGCCCGCCCCGACGCACAGGAGGTGGTCACCATGCCCCCGCAGCCACCCGCCGCCGACCGCGCGGCGGCGGCCTTGCTCAAAGCCGCGCGGTGGTGCGCTGGCCGCGACTGGTACGTGTTCCCGCTGCGGCCCGGCGACAAGCGGCCAGCCTTTCCCGACCACAAGGCCGAGGAGTGCACCGGCACCGATCTGCGGTGCCGCGGCGGGCATCAGGGGTGGGAACCGCGCGCCACCACCGACCCGGGCCGCATCGGCCGGGCGTGGGCGCGCACGCCGTACAACGTCGGCATCGCCTGCGGTCCGTCCGGACTGCTGGTCATCGACCTGGACAAGCCCAAGCCCGGCGAGGTGCCGCCGCCGCGATGGGCGCTGCCCGGCGTCACCGATGGCGCGGACGTGCTCGCGGTGCTGTGCGAGCGGCACGGCCAGCCGTTCCCGTGGGAGACGTTCTTCACGCGGACCCGCCGCGGCGGGCTGCACCTGTACTTCACCGCCCCGCCCGGGGTACGGCTCGGCAACACCAACGGCCGCAACGAACGCGGGCTCGGCTGGCTCATCGACACCCGCGGGCACGGCGGGTACGCGGTCGCGCCCGGCTCATACGTGGACCTGCCGGACGGCGCGGGCCGCTACGAGGTGGTCTACGACCGGCCCCCGGCACCGCTGCCGGACTGGCTGGCCGCCCTGCTCACCGCCCCGCGCGCCGGTAATCCCCCGACTGAGTGCCGTCCTGCTGCCGCCGGTCAGGTTCGTGACCTGGGGACCTGGACGGCAACGGCACTCAGTCGGGAGTGTGAGCGGGTCCGCGCAGCCGCCGAAGGCGGCCGGAACCACGCGCTGAACAAGGCCGCGTTCCACCTCGGCCAGCTCATCGCCGCGGGCGTCCTGCCCGAAGACCTGGCCCGCGCCGAGCTGTACGACGCCGCCAACGTGCACTTCGGTGTCGGCACCCCGCCGTTCACCGCGGATTACGCCCGCGGCGTGATCGCTGCGGGGATCGGCGCGGGCAAGCGCAAGCCGCGCCCGCTCGCCACCCTCGGGGCTGCCGCGTGAACCCGGCCAGCCGCGACGGTGCCGCCGCCCTGGACGACGTGCGCGCGTTCATCGGCCGGTTCTGCGCCCTGCCCACCGAGCACGCCTACACCGCTGCGGCGCTGTGGGCCGCGCACGCCCACGTGCTGGACGCCTTCGACTCCACGCCGCGGCTGGCGTTCCTGTCCCCCGAGCCCGGCTCGGGCAAAACCCGGGCGCTAGAAATCCTCACCCTGCTTGTCCCGTGGCCGATGCACGCGGTCAACGCCACCCCGGCCGCGCTGTTCCGCTCCGTCGCCGACAAAGCCACCCGCCGTACCGTCTTGTTTGACGAGATAGACACCATCTTCGGCCCCAAGGCCAAAGAACACGAGGAACTGCGCGGCCTGCTCAACGCCGGGCACCGCCGCTCCGGCGTCGCCTACCGGTGCGTTGGCGAAGGCACCAAGCAAACCGTCGTGGAGTTCCCCGCGTTCGCCGCCGTGGCGCTGGCCGGGCTCGGCAAGCTCCCCGACACGATCTTGACCCGCTCGATTGTGGTCCGGATGCGCCGCCGCGCTCCCGATGAGCACATAGAGCCCTACCGGGCGCGTATCCACGAGCCCGAAGGCTGGAAACTGCGCGGGATGCTCGCCGACTGGACCGCCACCGTCGCCGAACGCCTCACCGGCTACTGGCCCGAGATGCCGCCCGGCGTCACCGACCGGCCCGCCGACGTGTGGGAACCGCTCCTCGCCGTCGCCGACGCCGCGGGCGGCCCCTGGCCCGAACGCGCCCGGGACGCCTGCGCTTTCCTCGTGCGGGACAACGCCGAGCGCGGCATCAGCCTCGGCATCCGCCTGCTGTCCGACCTGCGGGACATCTTCGGCGGCGCACGCGCCATGACCACCGAGGACATCCTGACCCGGCTGCGCGCCCTGGACGCCGCCCCGTGGGCCGACCTCAAAGGCGTGCCGCTCGATGCCCGCGGCCTGGCCCGCCTGCTGGACGACTACGACATCACCTCGAAAAAAGTCAAGGTAGACGGCCGGTCAGCGTGGGGTTACCGCGCCGAACACCTCGCCGACGCCTGGACCCGCTACCTGCCGCCGCCCACCCCGCCAGATGCGGAACCTGCGGAACCTCCGGAACCCGAACCCCCGCCGTAGGTTCCGCAGGTTCCGGAGGTTCCGGAACCCCGGCAGGCCGCCGGAACCCGCCGCACCCGTCCTGACCTGCAAAGGTTCCGGAGGTTCCGCAGGTTCCGGACTTACGGCAGAAGGACCAGCCAGCCCGCCCCCGGTGCGCAGCCGCCAAGCCAGTTTCACCGGGGCCGCCCGACCCTTGAAGGAGACACATGGCAACCGCCGCCCTTATCCCGCTCACCCGCAAGTCCCGTGACAAGCTCACCGTCGCCGAGGTCTGCGACGATCTCCAGATTGCGCAGAGCACCTTCTACGAATGGCGCACTAAGGGAACCGGCCCGCGCTGCATCAAACTGCCTAACGGGCAACTGCGCGTCCGCCGCGCCGATCTCGAAGCCTGGCTAGAGGCACGAGGGGACGCGGCCTGATATGGACAACATCACTTACAGCGTCCGCATCTTCAAGACCGAAATCTACAAAGGGGCGAAAGTCACCACCTACAAAGTGCGGTGGCAGACCGGCCCCAAGCGGTGGAAAAAGCCGTTCAGGATCAAGGCGCAAGCCGCGAGTTTTGAAGCCGAGTTGCGCTCGGCGGCCAGCAGAGGGGAAGCATTTGACCTGACCACCGGGCAGCCCGTTTCGTGGGGCCGGGTCGGCGACAACCTTTCATGGTATGACTTCTGCGTGTCTTACGTGGACATGAAATGGAAGGATTCTTCCGCGCACCACCGCGCCAACATCGCGTGGGCACTCGTCACCGTGATGCCCGCCATGCTCGCCACCGACCGGGGCAAGCCCGACGAACTGGCCATGCGGACAGCGCTGCGGCAATGGGGATTCAACGCCAAGCAGCGCGGCAACTGCCCGGACGCTGCCGCCGCAATCCTGCGATGGCTGGCCCGCAATACCAAGCCAGTAGCCGCCCTGGCGGACCCGGCAACAATGCGCGCCGTTCTCGGCGCGGCCGGTACATTGCTCGATGGCAGCACGGCGGCCCCGTCTACCATCCGCCGGAACCGGACCATCCTGCACAACGCGCTTGAATACGCGGTGGAGCGTCGGCTGCTCACCCGGAACCCCGTCAAGGCCATCAAGTGGAAAGCACCGAAAACCACGCACGAGGTTGACCGGCGCTGCGTGGTCAACCACACCCAAGCCCGGCAGCTACTCGCGGCGGTACGAGGGCAAACGCCGAGCGGCCCCCGCCTGGCGGCGTTCTTCGCGGTCATCTACTACACCGCGCTGCGGCCCGAAGAAGCGGTCAACCTCCGCAAAGACAACATCACCCTGCCGCCACTCACGCGGAATGACGCTACCGGTGAATGGGAAGAACCCGCCGACGATTGGGGAGAGCTGCGGTTCTGCGCAGCCGCAACCGAAATCGGCGCGGAATGGACCGACACGGGCAGCCGTCACGACCACCGGCACCTGAAAGCCCGAGCCCGGGGAGAATGGCGGCATGTGCCCATTCCCCCGCCGCTGACCCGAATCCTGCGGACCCACCTGGATCGGTTCGGCACTGGCCGGGACGGGCGCATATTCACCGGCATCCACGGAGGGGAACTGGCATCCATCACCTACCGCCGGGCGTGGAACAAAGCACGGGCCGCCGCGCTGACCCGGGCCGAATACGCCTCACCGCTGGCCCGGCGGGTCTACGACCTTCGCCATGCCTGCGTCTCCACCTGGCTCAACGGCGGTGTCGCGCCCGCCCAAGTCGCCGAGTGGGCCGGGCACAGCGTGGCCGTCCTGCTCAGGGTCTACGCCAAGTGCATCGACGGCCAAGACCAGATAGCCAAGCGGCGGATCGAGGAGGCGCTACGAGAGCCCGAGGAGCCCGACGCCGCCGACTGAACTTGGGCACGTATTGGGCACAACTGGCCGCCGTCAGCCGTGAACAGCCGTAGCCAGCCGGAGAACAAAAACCGGTGTCTCGCCGTGTTTCCGCAGGTGAGGCACCGGTTTTGGCTGGTCGGTGGTGGTGGTCAGGGGCGGGGTCGAACCGCCGACCTTCCGCTTTTCAGGCGGACGCTCATACCGACTGAGCTACCTGACCGCGGTCCTGACGGGATTTGAACCCGCGACCTCCACCTTGACAGGGTGGCGAGCACTCCGAGCTGCTCTACAGGACCATGCCTTGCCTTGCTGCCGCCAGCGTAGCCGACGCGTGCCCCCAACGGGATTCGAACCCGTGCCGCCGCCTTGAAAGGGCGGTGTCCTAGGCCGCTAGACGATGGGGGCGCCGACGGCCTTGGCCGCCGAGACCACATCAGCCCGCCGTCGGGGGACTGCCCCAGCATAGGGGACAGACACCGGAACCAGCAAAGCGTAGCAACTTCTGGCCCGGAACCTGAACTCGATAACCGGCATTCCCGGCGGGGAGCGCGATTTCCCTTGCCAAGAGGGCCGACATCGGCCACGGTAAGCGATACGAAAGTCACTCAGCGACTTACCCTGAGACCAGGACATACCGCCGGCGACGAGTAACCGGCCGTAGACAGGGAACACTGGTTGACGTACAAGCGCTCCAAGAACACGAGTCCCACAAGCCACGCGGAGACCTGTCCACACCCGGGGGTGAATCGTGACCGTGGCACCTGAGCCACGCACAGATCTCCCAACGCGTCCTGCGCTCGGGGCAGACCCGGTAACCGGGGCCGCGGGCCGCCACCGGCGGGCGCCGGAGGGACGGGCGTCCTATCGCGAGGTCTTCGCCATCCGCGAGTTCCGCGCGCTGTGGATCGCCCAGGTGCTGTCCTACGCGGGCGACCAGTTCGCCCAGGTGGCGATCGCCATCCTGGTCTACCACCGCACGGGTTCGCCGTTCTGGACCGCGCTCACCTACGCACTGACCTACCTCCCGCCGATCGCCGGCGGCCCGCTGCTGTCCGGCCTGGCCGACCTGTTCCCCCGCCGTCGCGTCATGATCACCTGCGACCTGCTCCGGATGATCACGGTCGGCCTGATGGCGCTGCCCGGCATGCCGTTCGCCCCGCTGTGCGTGCTGCTGTTCTGTACCGTGCTGATCGGCGCGCCGTTCACGTCGGCCCGTGCCGCGCTGCTGCCCGACGTGCTGCCGGGCGACAAGTTCGTGCTCGGTTCCGCCATCGGCAACATAACCTTCCAGACCAGCCAGATCGTCGGATTCGTGGCAGGCGCCGCGGTGGTCGCCACCCTGGACACGCACCGGACCCTGGGCGTCGACGCACTGTCGTTCGGTATGAGTGCCCTTATTGTCGTCCTGGGCACCAAGCCGCGCCCATCGCCACGGCGTGAAGGGGAGGCGCGGCGGTCGCTGCTGGCCATTTCCGCCGACGGGGCGCGGATCGTGTTCGGCAATCCGGTGCTGCGGACGCTGCTGCTGTTCGGGTGGCTGGCGGGTTTCGCCATCGTCCCCGAGGGGCTGGCGGCCCCGTACGCGCATTCGCTGCACGGCAGCACGCTGGCCGTGGGCCTGCTCATGGCGGCCACCCCGTTCGGCACGGTGGTCGGCGCGTTCGCGTTCGGCAAGCTGGCCACGCCGTCCGCCCGGATCCGGATGATGGGCTGGCTGGCCATGCTGTCCTGCGGCCCGCTCATCGCGAGTGCGTGGAATCCGCCGCTCCCGGGCGTGCTGATCCTGTGGGCGCTGGCGGGCGCGGGCAGTGCCTATCAGCTCGCCGCCGCGGCGGCGTTCGTGCAGGCGCTCACGCCCGGCACCCGGGCGCGGGCCTTCGGGCTCGCCCAGTCAGGCCTCTACGCCGTGCAAGGGCTCGGCATCCTGGCCGGCGGCGCGGTGGCCGAGGCGGTCGGGCCGACGCTCGCCGTCGGCCTGGCCGGGCTGACCGGCCTGACCGCTGCCGCCATGCTGGCCATGGCCTGGACCCATGTGCGCGCCCAGGCCATCCAGGCCCAGAGAGCGGGAGGATATTAGCGGGGAATCGTTCCCCGCTGCTGGCCGGCTCAGGACTTGCGCTTGTTGACCCACGTCTCGGCGATCGAGGTGTCCTCGCCCTCCTCGGGCAGGATGACCCACGCGGCCAGGTACAGCAAGATACCCATCCCGCCGAACACCGTCAGTACCACGAACCCGAGCCGGACCAGGTTCGCGTCTATGTTGAGGTACTCACCAACGCCGCTGCACACCCCGGCCACGACCTGGCCCTTCCTGCTACGGTGCAGCCGCCTCGGCCCGCCGTTATTGATTTCGCTCATACCCCGACTATGCCCACTTGCGGGTGGGTCTGACATCAGGAACAACCCTGTTATTACCCTGGAACCATGACTTCCCTGCCCGACACGGACCTGCTGCGAATCGACGATCAGCTCACCGAGGAAGAGCGGCTGATCCGGGACACCGTCCGGGCGTTCGCCGCGGACAAAGTACAGCCGCACATCCCGGACTGGTTCGAGGCGGGCACGCTGCCTCGCGAGCTGATCCCCGAACTGGGCAAGCTCGGCCTGCTCGGCATGCACCTGACCGGCTACGGCTGCGCGGGCCTTGGCGCGGTTGCGTACGGTGTGGCCTGCCGGGAACTCGAGGCGTGCGATTCCGGGCTGCGCAGCGCCGCCTCGGTGCAGGGCTCGCTGGCCATTTACCCGATCTGGAAGTACGGCTCGGACGAACAGAAGAACGAATGGCTGCCGCGAATGGCGGCGGGTGAGCTGGTCGGGTGCTTCGGCCTCACCGAACCGGATCATGGCTCCGATCCGGCGGGTATGCGGACCTTCGCCAGGAAAGACGGGCCGGACTGGGTGCTGTCCGGCACCAAGATGTGGATCACCAACGGGTCGATCGCCGATATCGCCGTGGTGTGGGCCAGGACGGAGGACGGGATCCGGGGGTTCCTGGTGCCGCGCGAAGCCTCCGGGTTCACCGCACGGGACATCCACAAGAAGATGTCGCTGCGCGCGTCGATCACATCCGAGCTGGTGCTGGACGACGTACGGCTGCCTTCGGACGCGGTGCTGCCCGGCGTGACCGGCGTGAAAGGTCCATTGTCTTGTCTGACCGAGGCCCGGTTCGGCATCTTCTGGGGAGTGACCGGAGCGGCCCGTTCCTGCCTGGAGAGCGCGGTGACCTATGCCAAGACCCGGGAGCAGTTCGGCAAGCCGATCGGCGCGTTCCAGCTCACCCAGGAGAAACTGGCCTGGATGGCTTCGGCGCTGTTCCAGTCACAGCTGCTCGCCTTGCACCTGGGGCGGCTGAAGGAGGCCGGCGGGCTGACGCCGGCGCAGGTCAGCGTGGGCAAGATGACAAACGTGCGGACCGCCCTCGACATCGCCCGCACCGCCCGGACGGTGCTCGGGGCCAGCGGCGTGACGCTGGAGTACCCGCCAATCCGGCATGCGAACAACCTGGAGGCCGTGCTCACCTATGAGGGCACCGAGGAGATTCACACGCTCGCGATCGGGCAGGCGCTTACCGGGATCTCCGCGTACCGCTGACGGGCTTGCTGCGGCCCCATGCCAGGCCGTCGGTGGCGCACTGATGAGCCCGCGACGCACTACTGGCTGGAAATCGGTACGCTTCCTCTGGTGGCGTCACACCCGATCGTGGCTGGCGTCGCGCGGGGCGTTAGCTCAATGGCAGAGCAGTGGGCTTTTAACCCATTGGTTCAGGGTTCGACCCCCTGGCGCCCCACTAACCGCATAACAGCTGGTCACAGCGGCGAATTAGCGTAGATGGGGGGTCCGCGCGTCGCGCGTCGCGTGTACCCGTGCGGTCTAAGACTCCAGCCGTATCGCTACGGCCGTCTTCGTGTGGCGGTCGGCCCACAAACCGTCACATACCGGACGGGAAGCACCACGTCTCGCGTGCGCTGTGGGGCGCATGGCACGCCCGACTCAGCGAAATGCTTGCGTGACGACCTGTGACCAGGAATCGTAAGCATCGTCGTCAGCGCAATTACCAGCACAAACGGACACATGTGGGGTTCTGGTCGCTACCAGGCGCGGGACCGCGGAACCGGAGGGAGAAACATGAGGGGATTCAGGAACTTTCTTATGCGCGGCGACGTGATCGTCGTCGCGGTCGGACTGGTCGTGGCCCTCGCGTTCAGCGGCCTGATCAGTGCCTTCACCACCGACCTCATCAACCCGCTGGTGGCCAGGGCACAGGGCAAGAACGCACTCGGCCTCGGCGTGCAGCTTGGCCAGGCCGGTAACACCAAGACCTTCCTCGATTTCGGCGCGTTCATTTCCGCGGTCATCTACTTCATCATCTTCATGACCGTGGTGTATTTCCTCGTCGTGGTGCCCTACAAGATGGTCCAGGCACGACGCGGCCAAGTGGTGTTCGGGGATCCGGCACCCGTCAAGACCTGCCCGGCGTGCCTGTCCACCGACCTGCCCGCTGCTGCCTCGAAATGTAAATACTGCGGCACCGACCAGCCGACCACCGCTACGGCCGCCGACTGATTCGGCAGGGCTGATTCGGCAGGGCCATGGGGCCATGGGGCCATGAGGCCACGGGGCCACGGGGCGCGGGGCGCGGGGCGCGGGAATGATCGACGTCCGGGCTCGGGGCGGGGCCTGGCCACTCCGAACCCGGACGCCAAGTGAAAGGATGAACCCCTTTCGCTGTCTGAGCATGCCGCCTAAACCTGAGTGAACGCTAAGACAGCGCTGTGAACCTGCTCATCAAGCGGTGGGGTTAAGAGGCGAAGTGACGACGAGACTAAGCGGCGCCAGGCGGCTGTTCCGCCGCGGTCGTCAATCCCGGCGAAGTCAGCCCCTTGGGCCAGCCGGCCAGCTGCTCCGACGCCTGGCCGGGAAGCTCACCTGAGGACCAGCCGGCCAGCTCGGCGGCGATCTCCCGGCCGGCGATCTCCCTGCCGCCCTCGCCCATCTGGCGGGGGATACCGACAGGGACCGGCGCGCCCAGCAGAGCCTGGCTGGTGTACTCGGCCTCCGAAGGCGGCTGCCCTTGCCGTCCGCACTCGTCGCGGTCAAGAAAGTCCGCGAGGAATTCCGCCTCGTCGGCGTCCACCCCGATCACGACCCGCGGCTCGCCCCACGGTTCTTTGAGTGAATAGCCGACGTAGCTGACTACTGGCTGTGCTGGCGCCACCGCGAGTCCGTGCAGTGCGCGCCACTGTTCCCATGCCGATTCCAAACGCGCCGCGGCGCGTTGAGCACGTGTGACCAACTCTGGATCACGCATCGTGCGACCCTCCCCTAAGAGCGGACCAGCCCCGGCAGCACGTCCCGCGGGATAACGCGCCCGGCTATCTCCCACCGGCCAGACGACACCCCTGCTGCGGCATACCTGCCACCGAGGCCGACCCCCCATTCCGTTGAACGATCGCTGCCGCATCCCCGCGCGGCCCACCCAGAACGGGCGCTCGCCGCATGGACACGGCATCAGATCACTCGGACCGCTGCTGCGGAATACCCGCGAGCAGTGCACGAACCTCAGTCTCCCGATAGCGCCGGTGGCCCCCCAGCGTGCGGATTGACGTTAGCTTCCCAGCCTTCGCCCAGCGTGTGACGGTCTTTGGGTCGACACGGAACATCGTGGCGACCTCGGCCGGCGTGAGCAGTGGCTCGGCCTCGGGTGTGCGTGCGGACATGTGTGTGGCCTCTCCTCCTGGACCTGTAATTCGGATCCCTGTGTTTCCTGTTGTGCTGGCGCTCCCTAGGGAGCCTTGTCGTGGATGTCCCATATGGCCCACAGAGACCATATTGCCATCACCACCGGTGACAAGTCGACCACCCGGCGCAAGATTTTCTGTACTGGGATGCCCCGTTGCTCCGTGGATCGCTGTCACTCAGGGTGATTCTAGCGATACTTATAGTCGCATCGCGCCGGTTTCGGGAATAGTGCCCAGCGTGTGTCCGGAACGAACACCTCACGATCGGCCCCCTCTGACCTGCCAATATTCAGCTGACCTGCTCAAACTCCCGGAACCGCCGCCACCTGCCTCGTGTCCGGCCATACCTCACTATTGCCAGTTCGCAATGTCCTCGTGACATTCCGTCAACCATCGCCCCCACCTTCGCGACCGATTCATCCCAGCAGAGCGCGCTATCGGGCCGCAGATACACCAATCGCCATAATCCCTCTCGACAAGCCGAACTAGGGTGAAAACCCTTGTCCACGGCGTCGTCTGAGGCAGGCGCGCCGTCGGCTTCCGCTCCCTGTGGCCCTTTTCGGGATGACACCGGCTTCCGGCTGACGGCTTCCGGCTGACGCCGACTTCTGGCTGATGCGACTTCTGGCTTCGGGCTGACATCGGCTTCAGGCTTCCTGCTTTCCGCTTCCGGCTCCAGGCCACCCCGGAGACCGGCGGGTCCGTGGGGACGCTCAACCGATTGGCCGGTTACTCGTGGAACCGAACGGAATGGGGCTGCCGTTTCAGCCATCGTTTCCGCCATGCCAACGCGGAACGCGGTTACCGAGCTTGAAACCGGCTGTCACCTGCAGGAAGCATGCGACCAGTTTGTGGACCGAAGTCGCGGCATGGGACCGCTGCCGGGTTGCCCTTAATATCCGATAAGTATAGAACGGGATGTCGATTAAGACGGAATATTTGTGCTTCACGGAAATTTTATGTACGAATACGACCGGTAAATTTCCAGTCAGCACCAAATTTCCGCGCTGGTGTGGAGGCGAAGGGGCCGGTAGCCGGGCGAGGGTCCGAGCCGAGGGCACCCAGCGGCACGCACGCCCTGGCAGGCTCGCCGACGGCACACCTTGGCAGACTCGATAGCGCCATCGGCACGCTGCGGGCCCTCGGCCTCCAAACCCGTTGCAACGCCCCGGCCTGTTCGCGACTACGGGGGCAGCTAGCTGGCCTTGCCGAAGAGATGGTCGCCTTCTGGTCCGAGTAGGGATCGAGGGCACCCGGTCCGTTCCGGCGGACCCCGCAATACGCTTGATGTGATCCCGGTTCAACCCGGACCGGGACGGGACGATGACGATGGAGTCACCACCGTGGCGAACGTTTTCGCGACCAACCCGGCAAACGGCCAAGCTGACCATCACGAGCAGGTCATCTTCTGCCAGGACAGCCGTACCGGCCTCAAGGCCATCATCGGCATCTACTCGACCGCCCTGGGACCGGCGCTGGGCGGGACCAGGTTCTACCCGTACACATCCGAGGACGAGGCGCTCGCCGATGCCCTGCGGCTGTCCACGGCGATGGCTTACAAGAACGCGGTGGCCGGCCTGGACCTCGGCGGCGGCAAGGCTGTCATCATCGGCGATCCCGAACAGTTGAAATCCGAGCCCCTGCTGCGCGCTTATGGCCGTTTCGTCGAATCCCTGGGTGGCCGCTATATCACTGCCTGCGATGTGGGCACCCGCAGCGAAGACATGGACATCATCGCCCGCGAGTGCCGGTACGTGACCGGCCGGACGGTCGCCAATGGCGGGGCGGGCGATTCCTCCGTGCTGACCGCTCTGGGCGTCATGCACGGGATGCGAGCCGCGGCCCAGCACGCGTGGGGCAGCACCAGCCTGAGCGGCCGGCTGGTAGGCGTAGAGGGCGTGGGCAAGGTAGGCCACCGCCTGGTCGACCACCTCATCGAGGCCGGGGCCGAGGTGGTCATCTGCGACGTCAGCGCCAAGGCCGTCGACGCGGTCCGCGTCCAGCACCCCGAGGTCCGGGGCGTGGCGGACATCGACGCGCTGGCCGCCGAAAACCTGGACATCCTGTCACCGTGCGCGCTGAGCGGGACGCTGACCGACGAGCTGACCGCAAACCTGACCGCGCGGATCGTGTGCGGCGGGGCCAACAACCAGCTTGCCCACCCAGGTGTGGAGAAATCGCTCGCCGATCGCGGAATTCTGTACGCGCCTGACTACGTCGTCAACGCCGGCGGCGTCATCCAGGTCGCCGACGAGCTGGCCGGATTCAGCTTTGAGCGAGCGAAGGCCGCATGCGAACAGGTCTTCGCCACCACCGCTAAAGTGCTGGCCATCGCGGACTCCGACGGCGTCCCGCCATCGGTGGCGGCCGACCGGCTGGCCGAGCGCCGCATGGCCGAAGTAGGCCGGCTGCGTGGAATCTGGCTAGGGTGATGAGCCCGCACCCCCATCAGGAGTAGGCATCTGGGGCGCAAAGCGGGTACGGTTGTACGTGTACGGATGCTGGCCAGCGTCGTGCACCCCGCAGCGGGGTGGCGACGGAGTTTTACGACGCTCCAGCGAGGCGGAGATCATGGGGCCTGACTGGCTCCGGACGTTCGAGGGGGTCGAGCCAATGGGGCGCGGCCGAGCCAAGGCCAAGCAGGTTAAGGTGGCACGTCAGCTCAAGTACAAGAGCAGCGACGATTCCGACCTTGACCGGCTGCGTGCGGAGCTGGCTGGCGGTGCGGATTCCCGCAACGGTTCTTCGAGCAGGTCCGCGGGGGCCTACGACGAAGACGATGAAGCCGAAGACGACGAGTCTGAGGACGCCTGGCGGTTACTCACGCACACGACTGCTAAATCAGCGATGCCTGACGATCAGGGCTGAGTGGAAACTTCGAGCACATACTTGCCCCGGTCGCGATCAGCGACCGGGACAGGGTACTGGCCATCGAAGCAGCCCCGGCACAGGCGATCCGCCGAAAGCGTAGTGGCTTCAATCAGTCCGTCCAGCGACACGTAGCCCAGCGAATCGGCGCCGATTGACGCGCAGATCTCGTCCGGCGTCAGGTGACCGGCGATCAGCTCGTCCCGGCTGGCGAAGTCGATGCCGAAAAAGCATGGGGAGATCACCGGCGGCGACGCCACCCTGACGTGCACCTGCGTGGCGCCCGCCTCGCGCAGCATCGCCACGAGCGCGCGCTGGGTGTTACCCCGGACGATCGAGTCGTCCACCACCACGATCCGGCGGCCGGCGATCGCGTCCCGCAGCGGGTTCAGCTTGAGCTTGATGCCGCGCTGGCGGATGGTCTGGCTGGGCTGGATGAAGGTCCGCCCCACGTAGGAGTTCTTCACCAGGCCCTGGCCGAACGGGATCCCGCTGGCTTCGGCGAACCCGATCGCGGCCGGCGTGCCCGATTCCGGTACCGGGATCACGAGATCGGCGGCGACCGGATGCTCGGCGGCGAGCCGCCTGCCGACCTCGACCCTGGTGGCGTGCACGCCGCGGCCGGAGATCGTGGTGTCCGGGCGGGCCAGGTAGACATGCTCGAACAGGCAGCCCTTCGGCCGTGGCTCCACGATCGTCCTTGACCTGACCCCGCCCTCGTCGATGCAGATCAGTTCGCCCGGCGCGACCTCGCGGACGAACGACGCTCCCACGATGTCCAGCGCCGCGGTCTCGCTGGCTACCACCCAGCCGTGTTCGAGCTGTCCCAGGACAAGCGGGCGGAAGCCGTAGGGGTCGCGCGCGGCGTACAGGGCGTGCTCGTCCATGAACACGAGCGAATAGGCGCCGCGGGCGAGCGGCAGGACAGCCGCCGCGGTGTTCTCGACCCCGCCGGGCACCCCCGGCAACTGGCTGACGAACAGCGCGGTGAGCACGTCGGTATCGGACGTGGCGGGCACCCCCGCCACACCCGGCTGCGCCTCCAGCAGGTCGGCCAGTTCCCGGGTGTTGATCAGGTTCCCGTTGTGGCCGAGCGCCAGGCTGGCGTCCGGGGTTGACCGGAAGGTCGGCTGGGCGTTGGCCCAGACCGAGGCGCCCGTGGTCGAGTACCGGCAGTGTCCGACCGCGATGTGCCCGCGCAGCGCGGTCAGCGCCGGCTCATCGAAGACCTGGGCCACCAGGCCCATCTCCTTGTGCACGACAATCCGGTGGCCGTCGCTGACCGCTATGCCTGCCGATTCCTGGCCCCGGTGCTGCAGCGCGTACAGGCCGAAATAGGTGAGCTTCGCGACGTCTTCCGCTGGCGCCCAGACGCCGAACACCCCGCACACGCCAGCAAGTGTAGCCAACGCGCCGCGGGTAACTAGCCAATGAGCGGCAGGTAAGCGGCCAGGTCGGCGCGCGGCCCGCTGGCCGCGACCGCGGCCGAGGCGACGGCTTCGGCCCAGCCGAGGCGCCCGGCGGCCAGTTTTATCCAGGTCACCGGGTCGGTCTCGATGACGTTGGGCGGCGTGCCGCGGGTATGCCTCGGCCCGGGCAGACACTGGACAGCGGCCACGGGCGGGACCCGGACCTCCACCGCGTGTCCTGGATGCCGCGTGGCCAGAAGCTGAAGCAGGTACCGCACCGCGGTGCGCAGGGCCTCGGCGTCGGGCGTCTCGCCGCTCTCGAGCGTGCGCAGCACACTCGCGATGCTCGTCCGACCGCGCGGATCCGGCCGTCGCGGCGGCATAATCCGAACAGCGCCGGCAGCGTACCTTCATACGCCGCCGTCAGCTCAGCAAGCGGCACCTCGAAGCAGCCGTCCACGGTCAGGCTGTCGCCCCCGGCGCGCCCGATTTCCTGACCGGGAACGCCGCAGGCCCCCGCAAGGGCGATGAACTCGTCGGCCCGCTCCGGGCGCAGCGCGACCACCGCCCGCGCAGGCGACTCGCTGAACAGCCAGGTGAACGGGTCGCCGGGGAACTCGACCCGGCAACCGACCTCTCCCCGCAGGCACGATTCGGCCAGCGCCACGGCCAGCCCGCCATCCGACACATCGTGCGCCGCGGCCAGCAGGCCATCCGCGCATGCCCGCGCCAGCAGCCCGGCGAGCCGGCTTTCCGCGGCCAGGTCCGGCTCGGGCGGGCGCCCGCCCAGATGACCGTGGATAATGTGCGCCCACGCCGATCCGCCGAAATCCGGCCGGGTTTCCCCCAACACGATCAGCGAGGTCCCCGGCACGAAGGCCATGCCGAGCCGCCGCCGCACGTCGTCGTGCACACCGAGCACCCCGATGACCGGTGTCGGGTGAATGGCCGTGGTCCCCGTCTGGTTGTAAAAGCTCACGTTCCCGCCGGTGACCGGCAATCCGAGGGCCGCGCACCCGTCCGCCAGCCCGCGTACCGCCTCGGCGAACTGCCACATGACCGCCGGATCCTCGGGCGAGCCGAAATTCAGGCAGTTGGTGACCGCTAGCGGCCTAGCGCCGGTAGCCGCTATGTTCCGGAAGCCTTCCGACAGAACGAGCTGTGTGCCACGGTATGGGTCAAGTTTGCAGTATCTTCCGTTGCCATCGGTAGCCAGCGCGATGCCCAGACCGGTGGTTTCGTCCACCCGGAGCAGGCCGCCATCTTCGGGCATGGCCAGTACCGTGTCGCCGCGCACGTAGCGGTCGTACTGATCGGTGACCCAGGCCGGGGAAGAAATGCCGGGCGCGGCGAGCATCCTGAGCAGCGTCGCGCGCAGTTCCGCACCGTCCGCGGGCCGTGGCAGGGGCTCCGGTCCGTCGGCGGCCAGTGCGTCCTGATCGGCCGGCCGCTCCGCGGGCCGCCGGTAGACCGGCCCCTCATCGGCGGCCGAGGCCGGCGGGATGTCCACCACCGTCTCGCCGTGCCAGGTCATGGTCAGCCGGTCGCCGTCGGTGACCTCGCCGATCACCGCCACCTGGATGTCCCACTTGGCGCACAGCGCCAGGAACCGCTCCACGTTCCGCGGCTCGACGACCGCCATCATGCGTTCCTGCGACTCGCTCATCAAGATCTCGGGCGGGCCGAGTGCGGGATCGCGCAGCGGGACCTTGTCCAGCCACACCCGCATCCCCCCGGTCCCCGCCGCGGAAAGCTCCGTGGTCGCGCAGGCCACCCCGGCCGCGCCCAGGTCCTGGATGCCCACCACCAGCCCGGCCGCGAAAGCTTCCAGGCAGCACTCCACCAGCAGCTTCTCCAGGAACGGGTCGCCGACCTGGACGCTGGGCCTCTTCGCGCCCTCACCCGAGGCAGAGAAGGAGGCGCTGGCCAGCACCGAGGCGCCGCCGATGCCGTCGGGGCCGGTACGGGAGCCGAACAGGATCACCTTGTTGCCGGGCCCGGTGGCCGCCGCGACCTGCAGGTCGCCGTGTCGCATCACGCCCACGCACAGCGCGTTGACCAGCGGGTTACCCACGTAGCAGGGGTCGAAGTCCAGCTCGCCGCCGATGTTGGGCAACCCCAGGCAGTTGCCGTAGAAGGAGATCCCGCCCACCACGCCGGGCAGCACCCGGGCGGTGTCGTGGGCGTCGGCGGCTCCGAACCGCAGCGCGTCCATCACCGCCACCGGGCGCGCCCCCATGGCCAGGATGTCCCGGACGATGCCGCCGACACCGGTGGCCGCTCCCTGGTGCGGCTCGACGTACGACGGATGGTTGTGCGACTCGATCTTGAACGTGACCGCGTAGCCCTGGCCGATGTCAACGACCCCGGCGTTGTGCCCGATGCCGGCCAGCAGCGCCGCGGACTGCGACACCGATGGCGCGAGCTGCCGCAGGTAAACCTTGGAAGACTTGTAAGAGCAGTGCTCGCTCCACATGACCGAGTACAGGGCCAGCTCCGCGTCCGTGGGACGACGGCCGAGCGTGGCGACGATCTTCGCGTACTCGTCATCGGTCAGCCCCAGCGCGGCATACGGCTGGACGGTGGTAGTCATACCGCGACTCCGGCCAGGACGGACGTGAAGAAGCCCAGGCCGTCGGCGGACGGACCGGTGAGCGGGTCGACGGCGTGCTCCGGGTGCGGCATCAGGCCGACCACGTTGCCGTCGGCGTTGCATATACCCGCGATGGAGGAGGCCGATCCGTTGGGGTTGCCGTCGGTGTACCGGATCACCACACGGCGTTGCGCCTCGAGGTCGGTGAGGACATCGGGAGCGGCCGTGAACGCGCCCTCGCCGCTCTTCAGCGGCACCACGATCCGCTGACCGGCTGAATACGAGCCCGTCCACGCGGTCGCGGCGTTCTCCACCCTCAGTCGCAGGTCCCTCGTGACGAAGCGGAGCCCGGCGTTCCTGGTCAGCGCTCCGGGCAGCAGGTGGGCCTCGCACAGGATCTGGAACCCGTTGCAGATACCGAGGACCGGCAGGCCCCGGCGTGCGGCCGGGACGAGCTCGCCCATCACCGGGGCGAACCGGGCGATGGCGCCGCAGCGCAGGTAGTCCCCATAGGAGAAGCCACCGGGCAGGACCACCGCGTCGACGCCGCGCAGGTCGCGATCGGCATGCCATAGCGAGACCGGCTCGGCCCCGGCCAGCCGGACGGCCCGCGCCGCGTCGCGGTCGTCCAGCGATCCAGGAAAGGTGATAACCCCAATACGCACTTACGAAAGGTTAGCCGGCCACCGGATGTACAGCGGCTTCCTCGATCACCGGGTTGGCCAGCAGTTCCTGGGCCAGCGCCTGGACCGCGGCCAGGGCCGCGTCGTCGGCCGGGCCGTCGATCTCGATGTCGAACCGCTTACCCTGCCGGACCGCCAGTACCTGGCCGAACCCGAGGCGGTGGGAGGCGCTCAGGATCGCCTCACCTTGGGGGTCATGGATCTCCGGCTTGAGCATCACTTCGACGATCATTCGGGTCACGTATCCTCCCGGTCATACAGGGCATATATCGTCAGGTGAAAAGCGTCCGTCTGGCTGGCTACGGCGATCCTGGAGGCCAGCTGAGGAAAGGAGCTGCCCGACCATGGACACTGGTACCGCAGCTGCACCGCCCGAGCTTATCCAGCTCCTCACTCCCGAAGGTGAGCGCACCGACCACCCGGACTACCCGCTCGAGCTCAGCACCGAAGACATCAAGGATCTGTACCGGGATCTGGTGCTCGTCCGCCGGATCGACACCGAGGCCATCGCCCTTCAGCGGCAGGGTGAGCTGGGTATCTGGGCCTCCCTACTCGGCCAGGAGGCCGCCCAGATCGGCTCCGGCCGCGCGCTGGGGCCCAACGACATGGCCTTTCCCACCTATCGTGAGCACGGCGTGGCGTGGTGCCGCGGCATCGACCCGGTTCAGCTTCTCGAGCTGTACCGTGGCGTCAGCCATGGCGGATGGAATCCCAAGGATCATAGGTTCCACCTGTACACGATCGTGATCGGCTCGCAGACTCTGCACGCCACCGGGTATGCGATGGGCATCCAGCGGGACGGCACCGAAGAAGCCGTGATCGTCTACTTCGGCGACGGCGCCACCAGCCAGGGGGACGTCAACGAGGCCTTCGTCTGGGCCTCGGTGTTCAACACGCCGACGGTGTTCTTCTGCCAGAACAACCAGTGGGCGATCTCCGAGCCGCTCGAGCGGCAGAGCCGCATACCGCTGTACCAGCGGGCGCTGGGCTTCGGGTTCCCCGGCATCCGGGTGGACGGCAACGACGTGCTCGCCTGCTACGCGGTGACGAAGAAAGCAATGCGGGCCGCCCGCGAGGGGCAGGGCCCGACGTTGATCGAGGCGTTCACCTACCGGATGGGCGCGCACACCACCACCGACGATCCCACCAGATACCGGCTGGCCAGCGACCTCGAGGCATGGAAGCTCAAAGACCCGATCGAGCGGGTCAGATCGTATCTGGTCCGTAACGGCCAGGTTGCCGCCGACTTCTTCGCCGCCATCGACGAAGAGGCGGCCAAAGTGGGCGCCAGCTTCCGCGAGGCCTGCCGCACCATGCCGGATCCACCCCCGCTGGCCATCTTCGATCACGTGTACACCGAGGAAACTCCCATCATCAGGGAAGAACGCGACCAGTTCGCCGCCTATCTAGACTCCTTCGTCGACGAGGAGGCGACCCGATGAGCGACACGGCCAAGATGACCCTGTCCAGGGCACTCAACGCGGGGCTGCGCAAGGCGCTGGAGAACGATCCCAAGGTGCTGATCATGGGCGAGGACGTCGGCAAGCTCGGCGGCGTCTTCCGGGTCACCGACGGATTGCAGAAGGACTTCGGTGAGCACCGGGTGGTGGACACGCCGCTGGCCGAGTCGGGAATCGTCGGCACGGCGATCGGGCTCGCGCTGCGCGGCTACCGGCCGGTCTGCGAGATCCAGTTCGACGGATTCGTCTACCCGGCGTTCGACCAGATCGTCAGCCAGCTGGCCAAGATGCGGTACCGGTCGCGCGGCAAGCTCAGCCTCCCGGTGACGATCCGTATCCCGTGCGGCGGCGGCATAGGCGCGGTCGAACATCACAGCGAGTCGCCTGAGGTGCTGTTCGCGCACACCGCGGGCCTCCGGGTGGTGGCCTGCGCCGGGGCCGCGGACGCGTTCGCCATGATCCAGCAGTCGATAAGCTGCGACGACCCGGTGATCTTCTTCGAGCCGAAGCGGAGGTACTGGGACAAGGGCGACGTGGACGTCGCGGATGGCCTGGCCAGCGCGCTGCCGCTGGACCGGGCCAAGGTCGCCCTGGAAGGCTCCGATGTGACGCTGCTCAGCTACGGTCCGCTGGTCCGCACGTCCATCGAAGCGGCGATGGCCGCGAAGGAAGATGGCCGCAGCGTCGAGGTCCTCGACCTGCGGTCGCTGTCCCCGCTGGACATGGAAACGATCACCGCCTCGGTCCGCAAGACCGGCCGGTGCGTGGTCGCGCACGAAGCGCCGGCCTACGCGGGGATGGGCGCCGAAATCGCCGCCCGTGTCACCGAGCAGTGCTTCTACAACCTGGAGGCGCCGGTACTGCGGGTCGGCGGATTCGCCACCCCCTACCCGCCGTCCCGCCTCGAGGACCACTATCTGCCAGACCTGGACCGGATCCTGGATGCCGTCGACCGGACGTTCGGGTGGTGAGCTTATGAACGCAGTCAAGGAGTTCCGTCTGCCCGACGTCGGCGAGGGCCTGACCGAGGCGGACATCGTGGCGTGGCACGTCAAGCCGGGTGACACCGTCAAAGACGGCCAGGTCATCGTCGAAATCGAGACGGCCAAGGCGGTCGTCGAGCTGCCTTCGCCGTTTTCCGGGACGGTAGCCAGCCTGCTGGTGGACGAGGGGCAGACGGTCGACGTTGGCGCCCCGATCATCACCGTGGACACGTCCGGCAGTGCGTCGCCACCCCCCGCGCAGCCGACGCCGGCGGAGCCCACCGCGCAACCCACCGCGCAACCCGCCGCGGAGGCAGGCGAGGAGCCAGCTGCGGAGGCCACTAAGGGCCGTCAGGCGGTCCTGGTCGGATACGGCGTAAAGCAAGGCGCCACCACCCGCCGCACCCGCAAACCACCCCAAAATCCGCCAAATCATGAAATGTCGGATTTGTCCAATGGGCTGACCGGCGCGGCGGGGCGTCCCGGGGGGAGAGAAGCCGCCGGAGCAGCGGAGGAGACGGGTCGTGGCGCGGCAGCAGCTGCCGGTACGGCAGAGGGTACGGATCGAGGCGCGGCGGAAGGCGCCAAGGCACCAGGAGCAACTGATCGCGGCGCGGCGACCCCGGGCGGCCCGACGGCCAGCACGGGAGCCAGCCACCAGATAACGGGGGGTCCCGCGGCGAGCGAAGCGAGCTTCGCGGATCACCCGGCCGCGGAGGCCTTCTGGGCCTCCCGGCCGGGCGATACCGCAACGGAAGCGTCGCAGGCCGGGGGGTCCGGGGGGTTGGTTTCCACCCCCCGGGAAATCACAGCCAAGCCGCCGGTGCGCAAGATGGCCAAGGACCTGGGCATCAGCCTGGCCCAGCTGACCGGTACCGGCCCCGCCGGGTCCATCACCCGTGAGGACGTGCAGCGCGCGGCGGGTGAAACCACCGCCCGTTCGTCGGAAGCTGGACTTTCCCGGCGCGACGGGAAAGCGGCGGACGAACGGATCCCCGTGCGGGGCGTCCAGAAGCACATGGCGGCCGCCATGGTGTCCAGCGCGTTCACCGCCCCGCACGTCACGGAGTTCCTGACGGTCGACGTCACCGAGACCATGGCGGCAGTGCGGCGCGTCCGCGAGCTGGCCGAGTTCGAGGGCGTGCGGGTGTCGCCACTGCTGTTCGTGGCCCGGGCGCTGCTTACCGCGGTGGCCAGGCACCCCATGATCAATTCGAGCTGGCACGCCGACACGCAGGAAATCCTGGTAAAACACCAGGTCAACCTCGGTATCGCGGTCGCCGCCGAGCGCGGGCTCATCGTGCCGAACATCAAGGACGCGGGGGCGCTGACGCTGCCGGCGCTGGCCCGCGCCCTGCACGAACTGACCGAAACAGCCCGGGCAGGCAAGGCGACCCCCGCCGATCTGGCCGGCGGCAGCATCACGATCACCAACGTGGGCGTGTTCGGAGTCGACGCGGGAACGCCGATCCTCACTCCCGGTGAGGCGGCGATCCTCGCCTTCGGACAGGTCAAAGACACGCCATGGGTGGTGGACGGGCAGCTCGCGGTGCGCAAGGCCTGCACCTTGTCTTTGTCTTTCGATCACCGCATCATCGATGGAGAGCTCGGTTCGGCCGCGCTCCGAGACGTAGGCTCGATGCTCGAGGACCCAGTCAGGATGCTTGCCTGGAGCTGATCGCCGGGAGGAGGCTCACCTGTGTCGCTCGCAAGAGTGCGAGACGCACTGATGGCAATGGTGGGCCTCCTAGTGTTGTTGTGGACCATCCAGGCGGCCAACTGGGCGGATGACTACCGGCTCAACATGCTGGGCATCCAGCCGCACAACTTCGCGCACCTGGCAGGCATCTTCGCCGCGCCGTTCCTGCACGTGTCCTGGCAGCACATCGAGAGCAACACAGTGCCGCTTTTCGTCCTCGGATTCCTCGCGGCCTACCGCGACGTGATCAAGTTCCTCAGCGTCACGCTCATCGTCATCGTGGCCAGCGGCCTCACCGTCTGGCTGTTCCAGAGCGGCGATTCGGTGACAGTGGGGGCGAGCGGCCTGGTGTTCGGTTATTTCGGCTACGTCCTGGCCCGCGGGCTGTTCGACCGGAACTGGACAGACATCGTGATCGCCGCGGGAGCCGGGATCATGTACTCCTACATCCTGTCCGTCGCGATCCCGGGCACGCCGGGAATCAGCTGGCTCGATCACGCCGGCGGGCTGGCCGGCGGGGTACTCGCCGGATGGCTGCTCCGGACCCGCCGACCGGTAGGGTCATCGCATGATCAGGCATACGGTGCTATTCCGGTGGACACCCGAAGCCACGCCGGAACAAAAGCAGCTGGTTGAGACGTCGCTCGCGCGGCTGCCGTCGCTGGTACCGGCGTTGCGTGAGTTCGTCTTCGGATCTGACCTGGCGGTTAACGAGGGCAACTTCGACTTCGCCGTGTCCGCGTCGTTCGACGATCTCGACGGGTACCTGGATTACCGGGACAACCCCGACCACCGCGCCATGGTCCGGGACCACATCCTCCCCATCGCCGCGCAGCGCGCCGCCGTGCAGTTTTTTTCTGGGGGGTAGAAACCAACCCCCCAGACCCCCCGTCCCTGCGACGCTTCCGTTGCAGTATCACCCGGCCGGGAGGCCCAGAAGGCCTCCGCGGCCGGGCGATCCGCGAAGCTCGCTTCGCTCGCCGCGGAGCCACCGTGGTCACTGGGCCGCGTCGGGGGGCGCGAAGCTCGCTTCGCTCGCAGCCGGGCCACCGTGGCGAGCGAAGCGAGCGCCGCGGCGGATTGCCGTCCCGGAGGGGCGGTAAGCCCGCCGTGGCCCCAAGCCGGCCGCGCGCCAGCGTGGCCTTGGCGCGGAGGGTTAAAAGGCGGTTTCGGGGAGTTCCATTAGGTCCAGGGTGGTTTCCTCGGCGATTTTGCGCTCGGCGGCCAGGCGGGGCAGCACCGTCGCCGCGAAGAAGCGGGCCGTGCCGATCTTGCCCAGGTAGAAGTCCGCGTCCGGGCCGCCCGCCTGGTCCAGCTTGAGCTGGGCGATGTCGGCCTGGACGAGGAGCAGCCAGGCGATCGTCAGGTCACCGAGCGCCATCAGCAGCCGGGTCGTGTTCAGCCCAGCCTTGTAGATCTCGGCCGGCTGCTCGCCGGACGCCATCAGGAAGCCCGTCATCGCCGTGACGATGGCCTCGACGCTGACGGCGGCCTCGGCGAGGGCCGCCCGCTCGGTCTTCAGCCGCCCGTTGCCGCACTCGGCGGCCGCGAACTCCCTGATCGCGCTGAGCAGCTGGCCCAGCGCCTGCCCGCCGTCCCTGACGATCTTGCGGAAGAACAGGTCCAGGCTCTGAATTCCGGTGGTGCCTTCGTACAGGCTGTCGATCTTGGCGTCCCTGATGTACTGCTCGATCGGGTAGTCCTGCAGGAACCCGGAGCCGCCGAGGGTCTGCAGCGACAGCGTGAGCAGCTCATACGACCGCTCGGAGCCAACCCCCTTGACGATGGGAAGCAGCAGGTCGTTCAGGCCGTTCGCCCGCTCGTCCGTCTCGCCCTTCGCCGCGGCCATCTGGATCGTGTCCTGGACCGTCGCGGTGTGCAGGACGAGGGCCCGCATGCCTTCGGCATAGGCCTTCTGCAGCATCAGCATGCGACGCACGTCAGGGTGAGCGATGATCGCCACCCGCGGCGCGGTCTTGTCGGTCATCTGCGTCATGTCCGCGCCCTGGACCCTTGATTTCGCGAAGTCGAGCGCGTTGAGGTAGCCGGTGGACAGGGTGGCGATCGCCTTGGTGCCTACCATCATCCGCGCGTCCTCGATGACCTTGAACATCTGGCGGATGCCGTCGTGCACGCCGCCCACCAGGGTGCCCACGGCCGGGTGGTCCGGGTGGGCGCCGAAGGTGAGCTCACAGGTGGTGGACGCCTTCAGGCCCATCTTGTGCTCGACGTTGGTGACGAAGACGCCGTTACGGTCCTGGGGTTCGCCGGTTTCCGGATTGACGTGGTACTTGGGCACCAGGAACATTGACAGGCCCTTGGTGCCGGGGCCATGCCCCTCCGGCCGGGCCAGCACCAGGTGGAAGATGTTCTCCGCCAGATCGTGCTCGGCGCTGGTGATGAACCGCTTCACGCCCTCGATGTGCCACGTGCCATCCGGCTGCTGTATCGCCCTGGTGCGCCCGGCGCCCACATCGGAGCCGGCGTCGGGCTCGGTGAGCACCATCGTGGCGCCCCACTCACGGTCGATGGCCTGCTCGGCGAACCGCTTCTGCTCCGGTGTGCCCAGATCCCACAGCACCCGCCCCATCGTGTGCCCGCTGGCGTACATCCAGATGGCGGGGTTGGAGCCGAGGATCAGCTCGGCCATGGCCCAGTTCAGGGAACGCGGCGCGTCGGTGCCGCCTAGTTCGGGCGGGAGGGACAGCCGGTAGAACCCGGCGTCCATGAACGCACGGTAGGACTTACGTAGCGAATCGGGGATCTTGACCGACGACGTGGCTTTATCAAACACGGGCGGGTTCCGGTCCGCGTCGACGAACGACTCCGCCAACGGGCCGGCGGCGAGACGGCCCAGCTCGGTCAAGATGCCCCGGGCGGTTTCCTCGTCCAGGTCAGGATAGGCATCGGTGTTGAGCAGGTCCTGCCGGCGGAACACCTCGAACAGGTTGAACTCAATGTCGCGGAGGTTGCTCTTGTAGTGGCTCATCGGTTGGTCCGCCGTTCGCTAGGTTCCCTCTCCCTGGCATCCGCGAGCCGCTGCCGATATCGCCTGTCGCCTGTCCCCGCGGATACTTGAAGACAATGCTACCCGCTAGTAACTAATCCGGCGAGGCCCCATTCCCGAGGGTCTCGTTACTGATATCCGAATTTTGGCGGTTTATCGTATGTTGATGATCACAGGACGCTACGCTCGGCAATTGTGACCGATGTTCGCGACTCCTCCACGGGACTGCCCGAACGGCCACAGCCACAGGGAGCCGCTTCCCCGGATTCGCCAAACGGGGGACGCCATGCTGGGGCTGAGCGCCCAGTGGTGGAGCGCGCCCTGACGGATGCTCTGACAGACGAGCAGGCTGGCCCCGGCGTGAGACTTCCAGCGCGCCCCTCGAGCGTCGGGGGTTTCCCGGTGCGGCAGCCGACCACCGGTCGGCTCGCGGCGCCGGGGGGACGCCACCGGCGCGCGGTTCCGGCCAGCCTTCCGGACGGATCGCCAGCACTGATCCTGGCGGTACCCAATGCCAGCGACGACTGCCTGACCGGAACGGCGGCGGAGATCACCTCCATCCTCGGTCTGGACAACCCAGGACTCGACGTGTGCGTGGCGAAGGTGGACAACGCGGGGCGTGCCGACCCGAGCGGGATCCGCGCTGTTCTCGCCGAGGCAGCGGCCAGGCGGCCGGCCGGTGCGCCGTCGGCGATCGTGGTGCCGTTGCTGACCACGCCGCACTCGGCGACGACCCGGGCGATCCGCGAGGCCATCGCGGCCAGCGAAGTCAACGCCCATATCGCCGAGATATTCAACACGAACGCGCTGCTCGCGGAGGCCTTGCACATCCGGCTGGCGGACGCCGGACTGGCCCGCGCTGACCGGGTACGCA
>JAFARZ010000068.1 GCA_019245115.1 Streptosporangiaceae bacterium
ACTTAAGTGGGCCGGGCTGTAAGTTCGTCGGGGGTTGGTCGCCGGGTTCGTGTCCAAGTCCGGTGAGGTGGACGATGCAAGCGGTGTCGAGGGCTTCTTGGGGTGTGCCGGTGGGCAGCCCGGTGCGGAGGAGGGCGTCTTCATAGCGCCCGCGGGTGGCGGCGTAGATCGCGAACCCGAAGGAGTGGGCGGAGCCGCCGTAGCGCAGCCTGCACAGGGGAATCTGCTCGCCGCCGGGCAGGACGCCGGCCAGGTAGGCGAAGCCGCTGCGGTAGGTGATCTGCACCTTGTCCAGCTGCGGCCAGTTCTTTTCGGCGTGCAGGATCAGCCGCCAGGTGATCGAGTCGCGGGTCGGTTCCGGGATGGCTGGCACATGCCTCATTGTGCCGCCTGGCAGTGTCCGGGCTGGTTAGGATCCCTGCCCGGGAGCGGATCAGGCAGCTGTAATCCATCCCGGAGCCCGTGATGCCTCCTCATGCCGTGCCGGTCACCTTGACTGCCGCCGGACGCAAGACTTTGAAGGAACGCGCCCGGGGCGCCAAGACGCCGCACCGGGACCGGGTGCGGGCGCAGATCGTCCTGGCCGCCGCCCGCGGTCATCCCAACGCGCGGATCGCCGCGGGCCTGGGGGTCACCGTGGACATGGTCCGCAAGTGGCGGGGCCGGTTCGCAGCACACGGGCTGGGCGGGCTGAAAGACCGGCCCCGTCCGGGGCGGCCGCGGCAGATCAGCGAGCTGGACCGGGCTGCGGTAGTCGCGCTGGCCTGCCAGCTGCCGGCCGTCACCGGGGTGCCGCTGGCGCACTGGACCGGGCCGGAACTGGCCGCCGAGCTGGCGGCCCGGGGGCTGGCCCGCCCCATGTCGCCATCATCGGTGCGGCGGATCCTGGCCGAGCACCCGGTCAAGCCGTGGCAGTACCAGTCCTGGATCTACCCCCGCGACCCGTACTTCGAGGCCAGGGCGAAGGTGATCGTGGACCTGTACCAGGGGATTTACCAGGGCCAGCCGCTCGGCGCCGGGGACCGGATCTTGTCCTTCGACGCCAAGCCGCAGATCAACGCCCGCCGCCGCCGGCATCCCACCCGGCCCGCCGCACCCGGCCGGCCCGTCCGCTACGAGCACGAGTACAAGCGCCAGGGCTCCCTCACCCTGCTGGCCGGCCTGGACGTGCACACCGGGCAGGTGTTCGCCGCCACCCCCCGCACCACGGGAATCAGGCCGTTCATGGACCTCGCCGCCCAGGTCATGACCCGGCCCGAGTACAACAACGCAGCCCGGGTGTTCGTCATCGTCGACAACGGCTCAGACCACCGCGGCCAGTCCGCCATTACCCGGCTGGCTAAGGCGCACCCGAACGCGATCATGATTCACACCCCGGTGCACGCGTCCTGGCTGAACCAGATCGAGATCTTCTTCTCCGTCATCCAGAAGAAAGTCGTCACCCCGAACGACTTTGACAGCCTCGGGCAGCTATCCCGGACCCTGCTGGGCTTCACGGACCGGTACAACCAGACCGCCCGGCCGTTCAGCTGGAAGTTCACCGCCAGCGACCTGCACGACCTCATGGACCGCATCACCCGCCACCAGCAGCAACAAGCCCTTCAGGACCAACCGCTACCGGAGGCCGCGTGACAACCCCCGACGAACTTCCGGGGCCACCCACTTACGTCTTCCGAGATCCACCGGCCGGTACCGGATCTTCTATGAGATAACCGGCGATGTGGTCGCGGTCCGGCATGGCGATGTGGTCGCGGTCCGGCATACCGCCCGCGGCACCAGAAGCTGACGCGTGGCCAAGCCCGGGGCTGCTGGTCCACTCCCCCAGCATGCCCAGGCCGGTGACCACCGCGCCGCAGCAGGCCGTGACTACCGCGCCGCGCCAGGCCGCGCAAGGCATGCGCGTCGCAGCCAGGCCGCGCAAGGCATGGTCAGGGGTGCCGACCGCCACGTAGCGTGAAGATTCCGTAGTTACCAGATCGATCTTGGATGCCGCACGCCCGTGGTCGCTCTGGGAAATGGATCTGTACGGTTGACGGGGTGACCCGCGATCATCCTCTGGCCGGGCTGATCGCCGCCGCGGCGGCTGGCCGGTACCCGGTGGCCGACGGGAGCTGGCGGCGGGTGCCGCCGTGGCGGCCGGGAGTAGAGGCCATCGTCGCCTTTACCGGGCACGCTGTCCTGGCCGTGGCGCCGGACATCCCCGACCGGCGGCTGGCTTCGCTGGGGGTCGATGGTTTCGGCGGTGCCCATGACCCGCGGCTGATCACGGCCCTGGCCGGCCCCGGCGGCTGGATCGACAGCCTGGACATGCTGATGGCCGGCCGCGGCAGCGGCCACCCCGTTGCGCCGCCGCGGCTGGTGGACCGGCCGGACCTGGCCGCGCATCCGCGAGCGGGGTTCGCGGCCAAGATCCGGGACCAGCCCCGGCTGCTGGGTTACGAGGACCGGCGCCGCTCAGCCCTGGCCGTGATCAGCCGGGGCATCGCCGGGCTCACCGAGTTGAGCTTCGAGCTCGAGCCCGGGCACCGGGGACAAGGAGGCGGAACCGGACTGGTCCGCGATGCGCTGAGCGTCATCCCTGCCGGTGAGCTGCTGCTGGCCGCTGTCGCGCCTGGCAACGCGGCCAGTGTCCGGGCGCTGCTGTCGGCCGGGTTCATCCCCCTCGGATCACTGCAGCTGTTCCGCCGCGCCGCTCACTACCCGGATCACGTACAGGGCTGAACCGCACCTCGTGGCGAGCGTCAGCCGTATTGCCGGTCGCCTGCGGCTTCATCAGGTGATGACCCGGCGATGCCCTTTTCTCCAGGCCGTGGTGCGGCCCGCACCTAGGCAGGACGGCCCTGGCTTGCCTTGCCCGCGTGCCCCGCCGGTCTCACCCGCCCCGCCAGCCGCGCCTCCGCGGCCCCGGGCCGCCCTGGCTCCCCGGGGCAAACAGCAGCGATGTGACATTCTTGTCGTCCCGGCAGCAGCGATGTGGCATCGATGTCGTTTGCGGACGGTCAAGGCTGGTATGAAGCGAATATCGCCGGGCTGCCTCGATGTTCTGGCCTTTGGCAATGCCGAAAGCCGTTGCGATGCGCTATTCCCGCAACCTGTGAACATCACGCCGAAGTTGTCATTGCCGGTGCTCCGGAGACGCTATTTCATTTGGCTGGATGGGTTTATGCAATCGCGGAAGGTAGCGTAGGCCGCGCGGCGGCGCCCGTCGAAGGTGATCAGCCCCATGGCGGAGATGCCGTTGAGGTTGTGGTTGTAGGTCATGCGCTGCTTGTAGTCCTTGAGCAGCCAGTAGGTGTATCCGGCCAGATGGTCTGCCCGTGTGGTGACTTGCCGCCAGTGCTGGCGCAGCTTTTCTGCCTGCCATTCCTCGGTGCCGGTCTCGGCCGGGCTGCCGTGCCGTCCCAGGTCGGCATAGCTGCCATTCTCGGTAATGAGGATGGGTGAGCGTGGATACTGGCGGTGGACGGCGTCGAGGGTGCGGCCCAGGTCGGCGTCGCTGCCGTAGAAATAGCCGAAGTACTCGTTGAAGCCGATTACGTCGGCCAGGTCGAAGGCGGGGTCCCAGCTGGTCGACGACGCCCATGTGACCGGCCGCCGCTGCGGATCGATGCGGGCCGCGTCGCGCAGCTGCGATATCCATCTGCGGTAGGTGCCGCGGTCGGTGGTCTCCGACTCGTTATGAAGCGACCACAGGACAATGCAAGGGTGGTTGACCTGATTCCACACCATTGCGGCGACGAGCGCGGCGGATAGGCCGTAGCGGCCCTGGATGTGCTGCTGGCCAGATTCCACCCAGAAGTTGTCGGTCTCGTCGCAGACCAGCAGGCCGCGCTCGTCGGCGGCGCGGTAGAAGTCCGGGTGGCGGGTGTAGCCGCAGTTCCGCAGGAAGTTCGCGCCCAGGTCAGTGGCGGCATCCAGGATCTGGTCGTAGTCTTGGCGGCGCATCGCGCGTCCCCGCCCGGGGGTTTCTTCGTGCCAGTTCAGGCCCTTGAGGAACACCGGTTCGCCGTTGAGGCGCAGCCGCCCGCCGGCCACCTCCACCGCGCGCATGCCGTAGCGCACGGCCAGGTTGTCGGCCGCTGGTCCAGTCTCATCCGCGCCGCCTGCCATGGTGCCGTCATCCTGAAGGCGTGCTGTCAGCCGGTACAGCCGGGGGTCAGCCGGCGACCATGGCCGCGCGCCGGGAATCGGCAGATCGGCGCTGACTACAGCGACCTCACCGGGAGCCAGGGCCACATCCCGGCTGATCGGCCCGCCGCCGGTACCCGCGCCCGGATCAAGGATCAGGCGGCGACGGGCCAGTTCGGCGCCGTGATTGAACACCACCGCTGCGGCTGCCAGCCGCCCATCGCGGGCGCTGGTGATCAGCTTGCTCACCGTGACCTGCGCGGTGGCCTCGATGAACACCCCGCGGGTGATGCCGGCGTAGGGCCAGTAGTCAACCGGCTTGTGCGGCAGTTCGGTGCGGCAGCTGATCGCGGCGGGCCCCGTCGCCCCCGGGCGATACCACGGTCTGCGGTACACCCGCACCGCCAGCAGGTTCGCGGCGCCGGGCCGGATGACCGGGGTGGCGTCCACCGCGAACGGGGTGTGCCCGCCCTCGTGCTCGGCCACGAGTGTGCCATTGAGATAGACCGACGCGGCGTAGTTCACCCCCAGGAAACAGATCTTGACGAACTGGCCGGACCAGGTGCCGGGCGCGCCGAACCTGACGCGGTACCAGGCATAGCCGTCACGAAACGCCGTGCCGGTGCCGTAGCTGCTGCCGTCGTAGCTGCCGAACCCGGACGTGTCGTACAGATCCCATGGCAGCGGAACCTCGGCGACCTGCCAGCGGCCGTCGTCGAAATCCGCCAGCATCCAGCCATCACCCGTGCCGGCGTCGCCAGGGTCGAACACGAACCGCCAGCGCCCGTCGAGATCGAGATAGTCCCGTTCGCCCGGGTCGTCGGCCCGTGCCTCGAACGACGGAACCGGCTGCCCGTACTGGAACACCACCGGAACGCCATCCACCGTGCGTACCGCCGTGCCCGCCGGCTCACCTCTGCGCGCCGACGCCGGCCGCCACTGCGTCATACACCACTGCCTACCCCGATCGCACCGGGCTAAGGCCCGGTAATCCCGCGAGCGCCCCGGCCAGTCGCCGGCTGGCCGGGGCCTCCGCGCCTGATAGTAAGGAACTATGGCAGCTGAACCGGTGAACCTGGCGGAGGCGCTGGCCTCGTTTGGCGATATCTACAGCCCTCGGATCGTCGGCCGGGTCAACGACTATGACATCCGTATAGCCCATGCCCGGGGCGAGCATGTGTGGCATGTGCACGAGCACACCGACGAGGTCTTCCTGGTGCTGGACGGCCGATTCGACGTAACCCTGCGCGAGGACGGCGGGGAGCGGACCGTGTCCCTGCGGCAGGGTGACCTGTTCGTGGTGCCGAAGGGGACCGAGCACAAGCCGTCCTCGCCCGGCGGGTCGATCCTGATGTTCGAGCCGTCCGGGACGGTGACCACCGGGGACCGGCATGAGGGCGAGATCCCCGCCCATGTGGACAGCACCGCCGGGCATGATCTCGGCTCCGCCGGCGCATAGCGGCTGATGGAAGGGCCCGCGCGCTGGCCTGCCGGGCGGTCGGCCGGCAGCCTCGCAGACGGAAAGCAGGAACGAGTGCGGGCTGGTGCGGGAGGTGAGCAGTGACGGTTTCCCGGCTGCGGGAGATTCCTGGGATCGGGGTTGACAAGGTCGGCGATGCCGCCGACGCAGCAGCGGATCCGCGGTTTTTGCGGTTGGAGAACCTGGATACCGACCTGCGGCCCCCGGAGGTGGCGCTGGAGGTAACCCGCGCTGCCATCGACCGGGATGAGGCCAACAGTTACCTGCCGTTCCAGGGGCATCTGGCGCTGCGGGAGGCGGCTTGCGCGCACGTGACCGCGCTCACCGGGCACAGCTACGACCCGCAGGCCGGGTGCGTCAGCGTCGCCGGAGGCCTGAACGGGATCCTGAACGTGCTGCTGGCCACCGTGGAACCGGGCCAGGAGGTGGTCATCTGCGACCCGGTCTATGCCGGGCTGGTCAACCGGATCTGGCTGGCCGGCGGCGTGCCCAGGTTCGTGTCCTGCACCCCGGGACCAGCGGGCTGGGTCATGGACCCGGAGGAGCTGGCCGCCGCGGTCGGGGCGCGGACCGCCGCAGTGCTGCTGCTCAGCCCGGTCATGCCCACTGGGGCCGTTCTTTCCGTCGAACACCTCGATGCCATCGCCGGGCCGGTCAACCGGCATGGGGCCTGGGTGATCTGGGACGCGGCGATGGAGCGGATCCGCTTCGACAGCCAGCTACCCGTTCATCCCGGCGCCCACCCGGACCTTGCTGCGCGCACGATCACGGTCGGGTCAGCCTCCAAGGAGCTGAGGATGATCGGCTGGCGGGTCGGCTGGGTGACCGGCCCGGAACAGATCATGGCTGATATCGGCCTCGTTGGCCTGACCAACGTGGTCTGCCAGGTCGGCATCGCCCAGCAGGCCGTCGCCGCCGCCCTGACCCATCCCGAAGCCGATGCCGACGTGGCTGCGGCCACCCGGGTCTGGCAGCAGCGGTGCGAGCTCGTCCTGGATCAGCTCGCCGGTTACCCGTGCATCCGGCCGCGCGGCGGATGGTCCCTGCTCATCGACGCTCAGGCCATGGGACTGACCGCGGAGGAAGCATCCCAGCGCCTGTTCAGCCGCGCCCAGGTCGCCGCCACCCCAATGACCGGCTGGGGGCCCAGCGGCAGCCGGTACCTCCGCCTCGTCTTCGCCAACGAGCCCGCCGAACGCCTGCACGACCTGCGCGCCCGCTTCGACACCGCCTTCGGCTGAGACCCGGAGTCACGCACCGTGACTGATGATCATGTCGGTGGCGAGGGCGGCGGCGAACGTGCTGGCTAGTTCTTCGGCCCGCCCTCGTCGGATTGGCATGGCCCGCGTGTAGGCGCGGCCGGATCTGCGCGGCCGGAAGGCAAGATCACTAGCCCGCACGATCAGGGTGACTGCCGTGATCGCGGAGTGTCACCCAAACATGATCAATCCTCCAGGCGGACCGCATGCGCTGTCGGATCCGGGGTGATCGGATGCTGCGGAGACCCTTGGCGGGCCGTGACCGCGCTTATCGTTGCGTCATGGATGACGAGCAAGGGTTTCCCGTGATCCGGCAGACGGTCCTGGACACCACCGACCCGCGGAAGCTGGCCGAGTTCTACCGGCAACTATTCGGATTGCGATACCGCCCGGGTGATGAGCCGCCCGCCTCCGGCCAGCCAGATACGAGAGGCCAGGACTGGCTGGTCCTGAGGAACCCGGCTGGCGGTGCGGCGCTGGCGTTCCAGAAGATTGCGGAGCTTGCCTGGGCAACTTGGCCGGACGGCCCGGTCCCCCAGCAGTTGCACCTGGATTCGACGGTGCCCACCAGGGCTGACCTCGACGTCCAGCATGAACGGGTGCTCGCGCTCGGGGCCCGGCTGCTCGCGGACCGCTCCGATGACCCGGCGGAGCCGCTGCGGGTCTACGCCGACCCGGCCGGGCATCCGTTTTGCATCTTCGTCGGCTGATCGCCCGCTCACCCCGTACCGGGTGATGGCCACGCCGCCGCTTGCTGAGCCGGTAGCCCGGCTTCGGCCCGCGGGGATGCTGCCGTCCGTGGCGAAACGAGTCACCAACCGGTCAGGAATCGAGAAGCCCGGGTCACCGGGCCGCGCGTAGCGTGACGGTCACGTGTATCACCACCAAGCCCAAAGGAGACAAGGCATGCAAGCGCACGTGAGCTCGATCCTCCTTGGTGTCCAGGACATGGACCGGTCCAAGCGGTTCTATACGGAAGGGCTGGGCTGGAAGGTCCAGAACGACTACAAGATCTCGGTGTTCTTCGTTCCACATGGCGGTTCGCTGGTTGGCTTCTATGGCCGCGACGGGCTCGCCGACATGGTGGGCGCGAGCCCGGAGGGCAGCGGCTTCAGCGGCGTCGTCTTCAATTACGTCGTGCGCAGCGAGGGCCGCGTCGACGAAGTTCTGGACGAGGCCAAGAAGGCCGGCGGGAAGATCCTCAAGCCCGCGGCGAAGCTGCAGTGGGGCGGGTACGGCGGATCCTTCGCCGACCCGGACGGCTACATCTGGAACATCGGCTACAGCGCCGAAGGAAAGGACCAGCCCTACGCCGAGTAGCGAGGAAGCGGTGCTGCGTTGACCGCGGGCCGCGGGCGACGAGCGTTGGCTGCCGGCGCGCCGGGTTCGCCACCGCGGCGAGTCCCGTCAAGTTGGCGCCCTCGGCCGCGTGGGACGCTGCGCCGCTTTGAGCCGGGCGGCGCAGCGCACCTGCGCGGCGAGCTGACACAAGGTGGCAGGAGCAGATGATGAAGTTCCGATCGTATGTCGAGCCTCCAGAGCCCATGAGGGGCCTGGAAGTTCCTCCAGAGGTTGTGGAGGCACTCGGCGGGGGCAAGCGGCCTGCGGTGACGATCACGATCAACGGGCATTCATGGAAGAGCAGGGTGGCCATCATGCGTGGCCGCTACCTGCTCGGCCTCAGCAACGCCAACCGAAAAGCCGCCGGTGTCGCGACCGGCGACGAGGTCGAGGTCGAAGTGGAAATCGATGCCGAGCCGCGTGTTGTGGCCGAGCCTGCGGACTTCACCCGCGCCCTGGACGCCGATCCGATCGCCCGCACCGCCTACGACCGCCTGCGGGTGCTGGCGGCGGAAGTGAGGATCGCCGGGGCCATGAAGTGCCGGACCGTGGCGCCGCCGGTGGTGAACACACGCAGGTCGCCGAGTGTCATTTCTCCAAGCTAATTCTGGGATCTATGCAAGGAAACCCGGGAATTGACTTGGATCAGCCCGGCTTTCAGGATGGCATCAGCAGCCAAGGAACACCAGTTCCTGTCCCCGGCGGGTGCCGACCGGACCCGAGTTAGGAGGCACCGTGAACACCTGCCCACGTCAGGAGCCCGGGATCGCGCCGTGGCCGAGTCGCTGGCCGCCCGCGGCGCGGCGGAGATCCCGCATCCTTGCGGCGCCTTGCTCGCCCATCTTGACCGCGTCCGCACGCTGCTTGCACAGTGGGGCGCCCGGGCGCATGCTCGCCGACAGTGGCGGCCGGGAGCGCCGAGCCGGAACCACGTCATGAACGCGTTTCACGAGGCACCGAGCCCGGCGCCAACGCCCGCCGAGGAAGCCCGGCACCTCGCCGCGGTCGCCACGGCCGCCGGTGTCGGTGTCACGCACATCGTCCTGCCCAAGCATGAGCACGTCGTGCTGGGCGGGATGCGGCTGCACTATCTCGACTGGGGTCCCCCGGATGGCGACCGGCGAAACCCGGGAGGGTTGCCGGTGGTGTTCCTGCACGGCGGCGGGCTCAACGCCCATACCTGGGACATCGTCTGCCTGGCATTGCGGGAGGAACACCACTGCTACGCCGTGGACCTGCGCGGCCACGGAGACAGCGAATGGTCCCCCGCCTTGGATTACAGCCTGGGCGCCCACCTGCGGGATCTAGAAGCATTCGCTGACCACCTGGGCACCTCACGGTTCTTCCTGGTCGGCCAGTCACTAGGCGGAATAATCGGGATCGGCTACGCCAGCCGCCATCCGCGCAGGCTCGCCGGCCTGGTGACGGTCGACAGCGGGCCCTTCGCCGGGAGCCAGGCCGGGATCGACCGTCTCGCGGCGTTCACCCTGGACTCGCGCGAGTTCGCCTCGCTCGATGAGGCCGTGACGCGGGCCCTGGCTTTCAACCCGCGGCGCGATCCCCGGCTGCTGCGCTACAGCCTTCAGCACAACATGCGCCGGCTGCCCAACGGGCGCTGGACCTGGAAGCGCGACCAGCGGCACCTCTCCCGCCAGCGCCTGGCCGCGCTGGTTGCGCAGATCCGCGCGCTGGCCCCCCAGGCCCGGGCCATAGCCTGCCCCACCCTGATCGTCCGCGGCGCCGACAGCGACCTGTTCTCCGCCGACCAGGCGGCCGCGTTCGCGGCCCTGGTCCGCGACGGCATGGTTGTCACGATCCCGGACTCGGGCCAC
>JAFARZ010000196.1 GCA_019245115.1 Streptosporangiaceae bacterium
GGGCTCTTTTCTTCCCACTGAAGGATGCTCATGTGTCCGCTATGTATCGGTATGCATAGTTCACCCAGGCTGTTCAGCGCACTCTAGCAAAGACGACATGCCCAACATGCCGCAAACGCACGTTATTTTGGCGCGCGCACCCAGTACCATAAAGTCACTACGAAGCGTAAAACCACCGCGCCAGCCGTGGCATCGCGAGCCAGTGGCGGCTCGCCAGGCGGGCTTAATCCACCGGCATTGCCCGTCCCGACCGACATGTCACCCGGTAGTGCTAGACATACGGCACATTTCTGGACAGCGATTCGACGTAGCGGGTGACATGTGCGACGTAGCGGGTGATAAGTCGAACTGGCAGCCGACAACGGCCCTCGGCACGAGGTTAAAACCTAAGCCATGGTGCGAAAACGAGCCGCTGCCCCTTATCCGTCGGTGAATGTCACGTCGTGGGTCGCCGCGTGGGCGGCGAGGTAACGCCGCACGGCATCCCAGCCGAGCGACGACCCCGCCGAGCCATCCGACCCCACCGACCCCACCGGCCCCGGCACACACCGCAGCCGGCTCAGCTCACGATGGAAGCCGGTCAGAGCGCGGAAGTGCCGGGGATACCGGTCCCGGTCCACCGCGACCAGCTGCCCGTCCCGCCGAGCAGAAGCCGCCACGGCCTCCCAGCCACCGACACCGGGCAGGCCGATGGAATCCGCGCCGTGCGGGAAGACGGTCAGCCGGATCTCGTCATAAGGATCCGTGCCAGACAGGTAGCTAGCGAGCCGGTCAAGCGAAGGCTGGGTTCCGAACAGCGCCCAGTACGGCACCGACCGCGTGCGGATGGTGAGCAAGGGGTCCATGAGCAGGAACGAGCTGACGAGCAGCCGGCTGGACACCATCCCGCCGTCGGAGTCGGAGTACCAGTCGCGGAACAGGCCGGCGATCAGCGGGCTGACGTCCTCCGGCTGGCCGAACCGCAACCGCTTAACATCATGCCCCATCGCCACGATGTCCGCGGCGAGCGGCTCGGCGAAGCCCCATTCCGCCTCTGGGCTGTCCCGGTCGGCGGCCGGCGGCTGCCATCGTTCCCGGGACACGCCCTGCTGGCGCAGGAACTGCGCGACCCTCGGGCCGCCCTCCCGGAATTCCCTTTCGGTGGCCCCGCCCAGGGCGCCGAACTGGAATACGTGCCGGTCGCCTACGGTGGTCACCGGCCATCGCGTAGTGCAGTCGACGAGGACCACCGTGCCGCCCGGTTCCAGGCAGCTGGCCAGGAACTCCCGGTAGGGACGGGGCAGCCGGAGGAACTTGACCCGGAAGTACGCCATCCGGGCGATCATCAGCCGGTCCTGGACCGGGTCGTGCATGTGATGCAATTCCAGCGCTGGGTTGTGTTCGAGCAGCTCGCGGCCCGCGGCTGTCATCGCGCGCATGTCCGCCGCCGGGTCGTCCGGGTCCAGGCCTCCGGTCCGGACGGCCAGCAGCAGCGTCTGCGGCAGCCATGGAACGCCGAGCGCCGCGGCCAGGTGCACCACCGCGCCGTTGGAGGATCCGGCGAACACCACCGGGTACCGCCGCCGAGGGTAATGCCCGACCACCCAGTCCGCCAGGTCGTCCGCTCGGACCTGGGTCAGCCGGCTCGCGGGAACCGCGTCCAGCCAGCCAGAACGCCGGTAGATCGACCGAAGGGCCGGTGCCGGCAGCCGCTCGATCCGCCCTACCAGCCAGTCGGCCGGCGGCTCCAGGAAGCGCTCCACTGGGGACGGGAATTGCGCCAGCATCGGTGCTTCGCGGCCCCGCAGAGCGGCCCCGAGCACTCGCACCATCGCGCTGGCGGAGTCGAATCCCGCCACTGCTCGTCCCGCCCGCCCCGCACGCGTCATCACCGCAGCGATCTACCTCGTGACCAGGCGCGCAAACTTAGGTGTGATACCACCGCCGTTCGTATGAAAGACCTTTATAGAGAACGGCGGTGGTTCCAGCGGCCCGGCTGGGTAATTGCCAGGACTGTGGTTCGTGGAGGGGTGATGGCGGCAGCGGGCGGCGTGGCCGGATTCGGCAGCCGATGGCGGACGGTGTGCGGGTTGCGGGTGCATGCGCTGGAGTCGGCTGGAGGGGCGGGGCCCGCGGTGGTCCTGCTGCCCGGCCTGGTGACGGCGAGCCGTTCGATGGTGCCCCTGGCTCGTGCGCTGACCGCCCGGGGGATGCGGGTGTGGATCGTGGACCCGCCGGGGTTCGGTTACAGCGACAAGCCGCGGCGTTCGTTGCCGGTCGGCGAGCAGGCGGCGGTGATCGCCGAGTGGCTGACCGCCATCGGCGGCCGGCCGGCCATGGTCCTCGGGAATTCCTTCGGCTCCCAGGTCGCCGCCGCGGTGGCGGCCGGCCATCCGGGCGCGGTGGCCCGGCTGGTTCTGCTCAGCCCGACGGTGGCCCCGGAGGCGCGGCAGCGCCTGTCCTGGCTGGCCGTGTCCACGGGCCCGCGTTTCCCGGGCCCGCGCTGCGCGGGCGGTGGCGCGCTCGCCTGCTTGCCCGGCTGCACGCGGTCCTCGGCGACGAGCCGTCGCTGCGCCTGCTCAACCTCGTCGAATACGGCTTCGCCAGCCTGCCGCGCGCGGCTGGCACGCTGCGCAGCGCGGTGCTGGAGCCGATCGAGCGGGCGCTGCCGCGCGTCGACGTTCCGGTTCTGGTGGTCCGGGGCGACCAGGATCGCCTGTCCTCGCTGGCCTGGGCTGAACGGCTCGCCTCGCTGCCGCCGGACGGGCGGGTGGCGCGGCTGCCCGGGCTCGGCCACGATGCCTTCCACCGGGACGCCGCCACGGTGGCCGGCACGGTCGCGCCGTTCCTGGGCTTTCGGTCAGCCGCGTTACCTGGCGGTATTGTCCAGCTGGCTGAATGCGGCCGCGAGCTGATGGCTGGCGCCGCGGCCCTCCAGTTCGATCTGGTGGCCGCCCTGCATGGTGATCGTGAGCTTCTGCCAGCTCCGGCCCGGGGTGGCCTCGATCGCGGTTATCCGATCCAGCGGCACGTGGCCGAGGTAGTCATTGACCTGGTTGATCATCGGATCCGCGCTCCAGACGTGCAGGGCGTCGGCCGAGAGCCCGAGCACCACCGCGGCGTCCAGCGGCACGTCGGTCTCCTCGGTGATCTTGCCGGCCGCGGCCCGCGCCGCGGGACGGGCGATGAAATAGTTACCTAGCGGCGTCAGCATCCTGGTGAAACTCACCGCGGTCGGGACCCGCGCGAAGGTGGCGGCCACCAGGTCCAGGCCGCCTTCCTGGCTGGCGAGCCCGGTAACCAGTTCCTCATCCTTGAGATGCATCAAACCTCCCGCTCGGCGCCGACCTAGGGAGAATACCGCTGGCAAGCGGACATGGGAGGAATTCCTGGCCGAGCGGATCTAGGCTACTGTTGAGTAGCAGCTAGCAGGAGCCGGTCATGAGCGTTCGGAGGGATCTCAGACGGGCCAGGCGGCGCACTGATCTCGGCTCCCGGGTACGGGTCGAGATCCTCAGCGAGAACGGCGTCGTCGTCCAGGCCCGCGCGGCACCGCTGGCGGAATCCCTGGCGCCAGCGGGCAGCATCGCCGACATTCCGTTCGAGAATGCCGCGCAGGCGCCGGACGCCGTGGTGATCAGGCGCTGGGAGCGAGGCACGTGGCGTCCGGTGACCGCCGCGCAGTTCGCCGGCGACGTCATCAGGTCGGCTAAAGGCCTGGTCGCGGCCGGGCTCCGGCCGCAAGGCAGGGTCGCTGTGATGGCGCGCACCAGCTATGAGTGGACGGTGCTCGACTTCGCGATCTGGGCCGCTGGTGGCCAGACCGTGCCCATTTACCCGACCAGTTCGGCGCAGCAGGTCGAGTGGATCCTGCGGGACAGCGGGGCGACGCACCTGATCGTGGAGACGTCCGCTCACATGGAAATAGCCGCCATCGTGGACCGGCGGCTTCCCGGTCCGCCGCGGACCTGGCAGCTTGACGATGGCGCCATGGCCGCGCTGGCCGGACTGGGCGCGGGTGTGCCGGACGCCGAGATCGGGAAACGCCGTGCGCAGCTGGCGCCTGCCTCGATCGCCACCATCTGCTACACCTCGGGCACCACCGGGTATCCGAAGGGCTGTGTCCTCACCCACGCCAACCTCCACGACCAGGCCGCCAACACCGTGGACCTGCTGTACCCGGTCTTCACCGAGGTCACCGGTCAGCAGGCCAGCACGCTGCTGTTCCTTCCGCTGGCCCACATCCTCGGCCGGACGATCCAGATCGCGTGCCTGAAGGCGCGGATCGAGATCGGGCACTGCTCGAGCGTGAAGCCAGATGACGTGCGCCCGATGATGAGGAGCTACCGGCCGACGTTCATCGTCGGTGTGCCCTACCTGTTCGAGAAGATCCGCGACACCGGGCGGGAAATGGCCGAGCGGATGCGCCGCGGTTCCTCGTTCGATCGTGCCGAGCGGACAGGGACCCGGTTCGGCGCGGCATACCTGCGCAGGCACCTGGGCACTGGCCGAGGACCCGGGCTGTACAGCTACCTCGCCTGGGGCCTTTATGACCTGCTCGTCTACCGGCGTATCCGGGCCGAACTCGGCGGCAGGCTCCGCTATGCGATCTGCGGAGGCTCCCCGCTGGACCCGGACCTGAACCTGTTCTTCTACTCGGCCGGCATCATGATCTACGAGGGATACGGGCTGACCGAGACCACCGCGGCCGCGACGATCACCCCGCCGCTGGCGCCCCGCCCCGGCACGGTCGGCCAGCCGGTTCCCGGTACCGCGATCCGCATCGCCGGCGACGGCGAGGTGCTGGTCAGGGGCGGCGGCGTGTTCGGCTCGTACTGGAACAACCAGCAGGCAAGCCGCGCGGCCCTGCGGGACGGATGGCTGGCCACCGGCGACCTCGGGCACCTGGACGAGGACGGTTACCTGACGATCACCGGCCGGAAGAAGGACATCCTGGTGACCAGCGGCGGCAAGAACGTCGCACCCGCCGTGCTGGAGGACCGGCTACGCAGCCGCCCGCTGATCGGCCAGTGCGTCGTGCTGGGCGATGGCAGGCCATACGTCGCCGCGCTCGTCACCCTGGACCCGGACGCGTTGCGGCACTGGCTCACCATGCGCAGGCGCCCGCTGGACCAGTCACTGGACGCCCTGCGCTATGACCCGGACCTGTGGGAGGCCGTGCAGCGGGCCGTCGACTACGCGAACGACGTCGTCTCGCAGCCCGAGGCGATCCGGCGGTTCCTGGTCGTAGACGGCTACTTCACCGAGGAGAACGGCCTGCTCACACCGTCGATGAAAGTCAAGCGACAGGAGGTCATGGCCGCCTACGCGGACGAGATCGAGGAACTGTACCGTCGCTAGAATGTCAAAATTCCTCACATGAGTCATCGGTACGCGCCGCCGGATGTCATTTACATCATCCGCCACGGCGAGAAGCCCGAGGAGCCGGCGCACATGCGGCCCGCGTCGGCACACCGCGGCGTTGATTTTCATGGCAATGAGAACGAACACTCGCTGCTGCCCCGTGGCTGGCAGCGTTCGGGGGCGCTGGCGGCGCTCTTCGATCCCTCCCGAGGCCCGCTGCGGACGGGACTACAGGTCCCCGCGACGTTGATCTCGCCCTCGTACGGCGACAAGGCCAAGGCCGCCCAGCACCGGACTCACCAGACGATCAAGGCAATATCGGACCGGCTCGGGATCGCGATAACCGCGGACTTCGCCAAGGGGCAGGAGCCGCAACTGGCAGCCGCATTGACGGAAAGCGGCCCAGGAGCCGTACTGATCTGCTGGGACCACGCCCACATCCCGGCGCTGGCATCCGCGCTGCCCCTGGTTCACGGTACCGTCATCCCGAAGACGTGGCCCGCTGACCGCTTCGACGTCATCTGGACGTTCACGCTGGTCACCAATGACCGGTACTCCTTCGACCAGGTTCCCCAGCTGCTGCTGTCCGGCGACGCCAGCACGGTCATCCCGGCAGGCTGAGCGCGCTGACCCCTTCTCCGGTATGTCAACCGCACCGGAGATGCTGCCCGGTATCTGGGGATTCGTTGGTCAGTGCCTGCCGACGGGGGCAGCAGCCAGGCTGTTGCGGTCGGTCGCTGACGTCAGATATCAGCGACCATGAACAGCCTCGACTGCGCTGCGGTTGAATAGTCGTGTGCACCGCGAGGCGCTCCTCAGCGCGGCCGTCGGCAACAACGCGATGTGGTGCGATGCTGTCTGCCGGTCACACGGCTACCCCGGAGTGTTCCCAGGGCAGCAACCCGCAGAGGCCTCTGTTCCGGCCAGAACTGCTGGCCGACCCGTGCTGTGCCATCCTTTCCTGCCGCCGCGACGGTGACCTGGCCGGCGGGATCATCGCCTACGCCGCCGCCGGGGTGACCGGGATCTTGAACCTGTTCGGCGCGGGTCTTCCCGCCGGACAGTTGTGGGACAGCGCCCTGCGGGCCGTGGCCGCCTTCCGGGCCTTCCGGCCGGATCTGCCTATCGTCGGCTACGAGAATGGCACCGGCCTGGCTGCTGCGCGCCAGGCCGGCTGCCAGACCCTTGGTCCGCTCCGCGTCTGGACAGGCAATCCCGTACCCTGACCGGCCGGCCCGCGTCATGTGCACGAAGCCGGTAGGGGAGTAGCCTGGCGGGCTGGGCGCGGCATTTACTGGTCCCAGTGCGGCGGACGGTCGCGGCGCAGGCGCTCGTCGTCGTCCGGCTCGGGAGCCTCCCCCCAGCCGATGCCGGTTTCTTCGTCGCTGTGTGCCGGCAGGACCGGCTTGTCGTCTGGCTCAGGTGGCATGTCTCCATCATCTCGCCGCCCTAGGCAGCTCCCGGATCCGTTCATTGAGATAGTCCCCGCAGCACAGCACAGCACCATTGAGTTCCTTAGTGGGCGGGATCGTAAGCTCGTCTAGGGGCTGCGCTCGCCCAACCCCGTGATTGTCACAAGGGCGCGGCTCCTCCGAGTGAGCAGCATGCCGATGGTGCCATCGGTGCCGCTCAAACCGATCAGTAGCGCTATAGAGCGTGCCCAATGGCGCCATCGGTGCCGCTGGCCAGGGAGC
>JAFARZ010000211.1 GCA_019245115.1 Streptosporangiaceae bacterium
CATCCTCCAGATCCCCTGGCATAACATCATTTGCAGGAGGGATGAGGAGTTGACAGCGCAGGGCCTCATTGACACGACGGAGATGTATCTCCGCACGGTCTTTGAGCTGGAGGAAGAGGGCATCGTCCCGCTGCGCGCCCGGATCGCCGAGCGGCTTGCGCAAAGCGGGCCGACCGTCAGCCAGACGGTGGCGCGGATGGAACGGGACGGGCTGCTGCACGTCGAGAACGACAGGCAGCTCGCGCTCAGCGAGGCCGGCCGGACGCTCGCCACCCGGGTGATGCGCAAGCACCGTCTGGCCGAATGCCTCCTCGTCGGTGTCATAAAGCTGCCCTGGGAGGAAGTGCACATAGAGGCGTGCCGCTGGGAGCATGTGATCTCCGAAGGCGTGGAGCGCCGGGTGCTCGAGCTCCTCGACTATCCGGTGGTGTGCCCGCACGGGAACATCATTCCCGGCCTGCTCGAGCTCGGGCTGCCGGAACAGGTGAGGCAGCGGGTGCTCGAAGCCACTAGTGAGGTTGCAGAGACGATGACCGCGGCCGCCACATCGCGGCCGGCGCGAGTGGTCGTTCAGCGGATCAGCGAGCAGATACAAAGTGACCTGGTTTTGATGCTTAAACTGCGGCGCGCCGGGATACAACCCGGACGCGAGGTGATACTCATGGCGGGCGAGCATGGTGTCCGGGTGACCGCGGATAAGCCGGTGGACAACAGCTCGATGGAATCGATTCCAGACCCGTCATCACCGATGGAACTGTCCGGCCACATCGCGTCGCACGTATTCGTGTCCCCCATGGAGCGCGCGCATGACGGCGTGGGGTAGCTGGGACGAAGCGGCCTTCGACGCGTATCTGCCCGCGAACATGGTCCTCAGCATGGCGGACATAGCGGTAATCGTCGCGGACCGGCTCGGCAACCTCCTGTACATGAACGAATACGCGGCCCGGCTGTTCCGTGTCCCCGCGGAGGCGTCCGAGCTGGCTGGCCAGCCATTGTCTTCCCTCGGCCTGGTCGCCGACGGCGACCTGCGGCAGGTGGAGGAGCTGTCCGCGCTCGTGCTGCGGGGAAGGTCATGGGAGGGCACGTTCGAGAGCAAGCGGCCCGACGGGACACATGCGCTGCTGCGGGCACTGGCCGTGCCGCTCCGGCATCCGGCCGGCGACATCGACGGCATGGTCATCCTGGCCCGCGAGGTGAGCCAGCGGGCCGGGCGCAGCGAAGAGGACCGGCTCGCCTTGCTGGAACGGATCGGCGAGCGGCTGTCGGGCTCACTGGAGATCGGCGCGACGCTGCGCCACGTGGCCGAGATGCTCGTGCCGCAGTTCGCCGACCACTGCTTCATCGATCTGTACCAGGGCGACGCGCTCGTCCGCCGGGTGCAGCGGCACGCCAGCGACTGGACCCCGCCGCCTGGGACCTGGGCGCAGGTCGGCGAGCAGATCTACTACCCGGAAGGCCATTTCTGCCAGCAGGCGATGGCGCGCCTCGACCCGGTCATCGTCACCGACCTGGAGGACGAACACTATCCGGCGCCCAGCGAGGAATCCATGGCCGCCGCCGATGAGGCCGGGCTGACCTCGGTCATAGCCGCCCCGCTGTACGCCAGGGGCGTGGTGCTCGGCGTGATGAGCCTGGCGCTGTCCAGGCTGACCGATCGCAGCGAACGCAACTACGACACCCCCGATCGTGACCTTATCGGCGCCATCGCCAGTCGTGTCGCTATCGCGATCGACAACGCGATGCTGTTCGAAACCGAACGGCAGACCGCGCTGGCGTTCCAGAAGAGCCTGCTGCCGCAGGCGATTCCGGAACTCGACGGGCTGGAAGTGGCGTGCCGGTACGTCCCGGCCAAGCCGCTGGAGACACAGGGCCAGGGCATCCAGACCCAGGTGGGCGGCGACTGGTACGACATCATCCCGCTGGCCGCCGGCCGGGTTGGCATCGTCATCGGTGACGTGGAAGGCCGTGGCGCGCGAGCCGCGGCGATCATGGGCCAGCTCCGCGCGGCACTCCGCGCGTTCGCCCAGGACGAGAAGGCGCCGGCCGACATCATGCGCAAGCTCGACGAGTGGTGCCGGACGCTTGCGCCCCCCGGAGCGGGCCGCGCGGGCAGCGACCCGCCGACGGCGAGCTGCATCTACATGATCTATGACGCCTGGTCGCGCGAGCTGACCTTCGCCAACGCCGGGCACGATGGCCCCATCCTGGTCAGCGACGGCGAAGCCAGGCAGCTCGAATTCCGGTACAAGGGCGTCCTGCTCGGCGTTCGCGGCCGGGGCATCCGCGGCTTGCCCACCTACAAGGAAGAGACGATCATCGTTCCGCCGGGCGCGGTCCTGGTCTTCTACACCGACGGTCTGACCGACCGGCGGACCAGGGCGGACGGTTCCGGTCACTACTCCGAGGAAGAGGCCACCGAGATGCTGCGGCACGCCGTCAGGGCCGCCGCTGCCAGCGGTGACCCGGACGTGGTGGCCACGGCGGCCGAGTACGCGGTGCCCGGGGATATCGACGACGACATGGCCATCCTGGTGGCGAAGTCGTCGCCGTCCGAACTCGCCTCGACTGAGCAGGTGTTCCCCGCCGAGCCGATCATGGTGTCCGAGGCCAGGCGGTTGGCCGCGCAGACGTTCCGGTCCTGGGGGATGGCGACGGAACAGACCGAACTCGCCTGCCTGCTCGTGTCCGAGGTGGTGACCAACGCGGTACTGCACGCCTCGATCACGCCCAGCCCGGGGCGCCGGTTCGACCTCGACCTGGAATCCATACCGCTGCCGGTGCCGGTGGGCACGGGCCCGCTGCCGGTGATCAGCGCGTCCCCGCCGCCACATACCGGCGGGCTGCCCGATCCGCCGGGGCACTCCGGGGTCTCCTGGGACGGCGACCCGACAGCCAGGGGTGGCCAGGCGGACGGCGGCACCCCGGCCAAGGAGTTCGCCGTCCGGTTGCGGCGCGGCGTCAGCTCGGTGTGGGTGGAGGTATTCGATCCCGACCTGCGACTGCCCCGTATCCGTACGGCCGGGGAGACCGACGAGGGCGGGCGCGGCCTGTATCTGGTCGAGCAGCTGGCCACCAGGTGGGGCTCCCGTCCGACGCCTGAGGGCAAGGCAGTCTGGTTCGAGATGCCGCTCAGTTTATTCCGGGGGGTGAAAACCAACCCCCCGGACCCCCCGGCCTGCGACGCGTCTCGCCGTTAGTGTCGCCCGGCCGGGAGGCCCTTCGGGCCCCCGCGGCCGGGGCGACCGCGAAGCTCGCTTCGCTCGCCGCGTTTGCCACTGTGGTCACCGGGCGGTCGCGGAACTCGCTTCGCTCGCCGCGGACCGAAGGCAGTTGTCGCTACTTGCCCCCGTTGTGGGTTGCCGCCCAGCTGATCAGGAGCACGAGGACGATCAGGATGATCGCGGTCTTCCAGTGCTTGCCCGCGACGGGCAGCTTCATCTTGCCGCGCAGGCGCGTGTAGAAGAACGCGATGATAACCGCGATGAACACCAGCAGGATAAGACCGCTCATGACCTGCCTCCTGTACCCGATATGTCCGTACCGGGTACGGTGAACGATAGTGCTCTACCTAGAGAATAATGCAGCGTCAGGAGGTCGCGATGGCTGACGCGTTTATCGCCGGGGCGGTACGCACCGCGATCGGCAGGCGCAACGGGGCTCTTTCCGCTGTCCACCCGGTGGATCTGGCTGCTCACGCGCTGCGCGGGCTGGTGGAGCGGACGGGAATCGATGCGGCCGCGGTGGAAGACGTGATCATGGGCTGTGTCTCCCAGATCGGCCCGCAGACGTTCGATATCGCCAGGAACGCGTGGCTGTCGGCCGGGCTGCCGGAGGGCGTACCGGGCGTGACCATCGACCGGCAGTGCGGCTCGTCCCAGCAGGCCGTACATTTCGCCGCACAAGCGGTGCTTTCCGGAACTCAGGACGTGGTGGTGGCGGCGGGCGTCGAGTCCATGAGCATCGTCGTCATGGGGTCGAGCGTGACCCTGCCCGTACAGGCGGGCATGCCGGCGCCGTTCGGCACCGGATGGAAAGAACGCTACGGCGACCAGGAGATCTCCCAGTTCCGCGGCGCGCAGCTGATCTGCGAGCGGTGGGGTATCAAGCGCCCTCAGCTCGAGGAGTTCGCGCTGGAGAGCCACGCGCGCGCGGTGCGCGCCATCGATGAGGGCAGGTTCGAGCGGGAGATCCTGCCGCTGAACGGCGTATCCACCGACGAGGGCCCGCGACGCGACACGTCGCTGGAGAAGATGGCCGGGCTGGCGCCGCTGCGCGAAGGATGGGAGATCACGGCGGCCACTTCGTCGCAGATATCCGACGGGGCAGCCGCGGTGCTCATCGTGTCGGAACAGGCGCTGAGCCGCTACGGGCTCACCCCGCGGGCCAGGATCCACAGCCTGACCGTGATCGGCGACGACCCGGTGCTGATGCTGACCGGTCCGATCGGCGCGACCCGCAAGGTGCTCGGCCAGGCCGGGCTGACCGTGGAGGATATCGATGTGTTCGAGGTGAACGAGGCTTTCGCGCCGGTGGTGCTCGCCTGGTCAGAGGAGACCGGCGCGTCGCTGGACCGGACGAACCCCAACGGCGGAGCCATCGCCCTCGGTCATCCCCTGGGCGCCACCGGCGCCATCTTGATGACCAAGCTCCTGCACGAACTGGAGCGCACCAACACCCGGTTCGGCCTCCAGACCATGTGCGAAGGCGGCGGCCAAGCCAACGCCACCATAATCGAGCGTGTCTAGCGCGACCATCGAGCGGCTAGCCGTCACGCGAGAAACCGACATACCGGACAGTTATCGTGGTTATTTTTGGCTCTGCGGTTACTTTGGTGCACTCCAGTGCACCAAAGTAACCACAAGGCCCGAATCAACCGCACCAGCAAGCGACCTCCGCGGATCGCAAGGTGAGCACGGCGCCAGAGTGACTACAGCGGCAGACGCGGCGAACTCACCGCGATGGGCAGCTCCGCGGCAAGCCCACCGCGATGGGTAGCCCCGCGGCGAGCCCACCGCGATGGGGTGGCTCCGCGGCAAGCCCACCGCGATGGATGGCCCCGCGGCAAGCCCACCGCGATGGGCAGCTCCGCGGCGAGCCCACGGCGATGGGTAGCCCCGCGGCGAGCGCCAGCGAGCTTCGCGGGTCGCCTGGCTGCGAGGGCCCGAAGGGTCCTCCGGCCAGGCGACACTGCGGCGGAAGCGTCGCAGGCCGGGGGGTCCGGGGGGTTGGTTTCTACCCCCCGGGATAAACACAGTCGCAGGCCGGGGGGTCTGGGGGTTGGTCTGTATGCCCCAAATAAACACATCAACGTATACCCGGCACCGCGGCGGGTGTGAATCACCGGCGGGCCGAACCGGTGGAGTTTCCGGCGCAGGTAACTGACATAGGTCTCGACAATCTGGGCCTGTCCGGTGTAGTCGCCTCCCCAGACATCGTGCAGCAGCTGGGTCCGGCTGAGCACCCGGCCCTGATGCCGCATCAGGTAGGCGAGCAGGCGGAACTCAGTCGGTGACAGCTCCACTGACTTACCCGCGCGGTGCACGGTCCAGCTCGACTCGTCCAGGACGAGGTCACCGCTACGGAGCGTCTCGCGCTCCAGGGGAATCTCTGCCATAACCTCTCGCAACGACGTGGGCCGGTGCACCCGCGGTGAGGCGGGTGCACCGGCTGTGTGCAGGGATATCTAAGCGATCTGGTCGATCAGTAGTGCGTGCCCGAGCTGCCCACGGGCGACGTAGCCGTGCCAGTCCCGGTACCGGTCGTCCCGGTGCCAGTCCCGGTACCGGTACCAGTACCAGTGCTGGTGCCGCCGAGCATCCCGCTGGTCAGCGGGGCGAACAGGACGATCTGCGCGTGCAGCACACCATGTGCCCGGAAGCCGGCGATCAGGGCCAGGTCACCGCGCTTGAGGCCGGTCATGAACCCGGTCGTAAACGGGCTCTGGGTCCAGGTCATGGGGTGCCAGGCCGGGAGGGTGCCCCACGAGGTGAGGGCGGTCTGCTGGACCGTGGCCGTGTTCTGCGTGACCGTAACCGTCACCGTGAGGTTGGTGCCGGCCACGACGACCTTGACCGTTTGCGTGGCGGGGGTGGGCGCCACCATCTGCTGCGCGACCTGGGTGCTGCCCGCCAGGACGTTGGTCGCCGGGACCATGGTGTTCTGGAACATGGCCGCCGAAGTGGCGTTCCAGTTCCCGGTCATCGCATTGGTGCCCATTACCGTGTTGGACACGTTGAGGATGTGGGTGTTGCCTGAGGTCAGCCACAGGCTCAGGTGCCCGTTTTGCGCCGACTGCAGGATGATGAACTGCTTCGTGGCCAGCACCACGATCCCGCGCTGCTCGGCGAACGTCTTGCCGTGCCGCGTGGTCTGCATGTACTGCGTCGAGAAGCCGGAGAGCTGGCCGTAGCTGTAGTACGGGTTGAAGCTCCGGAAGTTGTTCACAGCGTTAACGAGCTGAGTCCCTGGGTTGGTGTAGCCCCAGGAGGTGCGGGTGACATACCCGGCCGACGCTGCTGAGTTCGGTCCGTGACTGGTGGCGGCTACCGCCGCCACACCAATCGCGCCACCGCCCAGTACGACTGCGGCAGCGATGCTGACGCGCGTCTTGAGGTTCGCCCGACCGTTACGCCGATCGCGGCCCATCATGGAATCCTCCTTACGTGGACGCCGCGCCCGCTTCGCGTGTCCCGGTACGACTGATGGTGGGTGCCCCGCTGGGAGTAGCAGGAAGACGACCCGTTCGTATCCATGGCTGTCAGATTGCCCGTAGATCGCGGCGATCGATAGCGGATCAGGGTGCACGTAAGCGCTACGTTCGCTGGCTCACATCTGTACGCGCTCAGCCGCGCACGGTTGTCCTGCCAGGCATTACGGCCGGATTTCGGCGGACTACATCTGCTCGGGAACCGGGACGCCCAGCAGCTCGAGGCCCCGGGTCAGTACACCCAGCGTGAGCGCGCACAGCGCCAGCCGGGACTCCCGCAACTCCTCCGACGGCGCCTTCAGGACCGGGCACTCCTCGAAGAACGTGGTGAACAGGCTGGCCACGTCGAACAGGTAGCCGGACAGGCCATGCGGCTCACACGTCTCCGCCACCGCCGAAACGGCCGCGCCGAACCCGAGCAGGCGCAGCGCCAGCGCGCGCTCTGCCGGTGCTGTCACGGCGATCGGGGAGGTGATACCACCGACGTTCTGCCCATATTTCCTAAAAATCGACCGGATACGGACAGCGGCGTACTGCAAGTAGGGACCGGTGTTACCGCGGAAGCTGATCATCCGGTCCAGGTCGAAGATGTAGGAGCTGTTGTGCGCGGTGGACAGGTCCGCGTACTTGACCGCGCCGATGCCGACCGCCTCGGCGATCGCCGCCAGTTCCGTCTCATCGAACCGCTCCGAAGCGCCCTGCTCTTCCAGGATGGCCCGGGCCCGCCGCACCGCCGCGTCGAGCAGGCCGCTGAGCGCCGGCGTGTCGCCCTCCCTGGTGCGCAGCCGGCCGCCGTCGGGCCCCTGCACCATGCCGATCGGCACGTGCTCGAACGACGCGCCGGGAGGAATCCACCCCGCCGCCCGCGCCACCGCGAACACCATCTGGAAGTGCAGCGTCTGATCCGAGCCGACCACGTAGATCGCCCGGTCGCAGCTGAGCTTGTCCACCCGGTAGCGGATCGTGGCCAGGTCCGTGGTCGCGTAGTTGTATCCGCCGTCCCGCTTCCGGATGATCAGCGGGAGCGGGCTGCCGTCCCGGCCGGTGAACCCGTCGGGGAACACGCACAGTGCGCCGTCGCTGTCCACCGCGAGGCCTTTGGCCACGAGTTCGTGGACGACGTCGGGGAGCATTTCGTTGTAGAAGCTCTCGCCGCGGATGTCGTCGTCGGTCAGCGTGACCCGCAGCAGGTCATACATCCGGCGCAGGTAGGCCTTGGACAGATCCATCAGTTCACGCCAGATCGCCATGGTGTCCGGATCGCCGCCCTGCAACAGCACGATCCGGGCCCGTGAGCGCTCGGCGAACCCGGGGTCGGTGTCGAACTTGCGCCGCGCGTCGGCGTAGAACGTGTTCGGGTCGGTGCGCAGCAGGTCCGCCTCGGCCGAGGACTCGCCGGCATCCTGCAGATGCTCGATCAGCATCCCGAACTGCGTGCCCCAGTCGCCGACGTGATTGTCCCTGATGACCCGGTGACCGATGAACTCCAGGACGCGCACGATCGCATCGCCGACGATGGTGGTGCGCAGGTGTCCGACATGCATCTCCTTCGCGATGTTCGGCGAGGAGTAGTCGACGATCACGGTGAGCGGATCCGCGGTGCCCGCCACCCCGAGCCGGTCGTCTGACCGCAGGGATGTCGCCTGCCCAGCGATCCAGTCATCGCGCAACGTGAAGTTGATGAACCCGGGCCCGCTGACCTCGGGCGGCGCGGACATGTCGGCCACCGAGAGCCGCTCCGCGACCGCGGCGGCCACCTCACGCGACGGCCGGCCGAGCCGCCTGGCCAGCGGCAGCGCGACGTTGGCCTGGAAGTCGGCGAACGACGAAGGCCGGACCAGCGGGTCGGCATCACGGAAACCCGCGCCAAAAGCCGCGACGATGGCGTCGCTAACGCGCTCCGCGAGAACCAGCTGTGGATCGGCCATAAGACCATGCTATCGACGCCCGCCAGCAAGTTTTGATATCGGCACAGCAGCAGTCCGTCGACCACAGTGGCACCCCGCGGCGAGCGAAGCGAGCTTCGCGGTCAGCCCGTCGACCACAGTGGCACCCGCGGCGAGCGGAGCGAGCTTCGCGGGTCGCCCGGCCGCGGAGGCCCGAAGGGTCTCCCGGCCGGGCGACACCAACGGCGAGAAGCGTCGCGGGCCCGGGGGGTCCGGGGGGTTGGTTTATACCCCCCGGAAAATACGGTGGCGGTCACGCGCGACCGGCAGCCGCTCGTTGATCTTCTCGGTGATCTGCCCGAGGGCCAGGTCGGCGGCGAGCCGGCACGCCGCGGTGATGGCGGGAGCCTTGCTGGCGCCGTGGGCGATCACCACCGTCCCGCCCAGGCCGAGCAGTGCCGCGCCGCCGTAGCTCTCCGCGTCCAGGCGGCGCCGCAGCTCACGCAGCCCGTTTCGCTGCAGGAAGGCGCCGACCCGCGCCGCCCGTGTCGCCGTCACCGCGCCGCGCACTTCACCGAAGGCAAACCGTATCGATCCCTCCAGCGTCTTCAGCGCCACGTTCCCGGTGAATCCGTCGCTCACGATCACATCCAGCTCGCCGGCCAGCAGGTCCCCGCCCTCGACGTTGCCGGCGAAGTTGAGCGGCAGCGCGCCATGCGGCTGATCGGCCGCGAGCAGCTCGTGCGCGCGCCTGGTCAGCTTGTTGCCCTTGCCGGGCTCGGCGCCGATGGTCAGCAGCCCCACCTTCGGCGCGGCGACGCCGAGCGCGAGCTGGGCGTACGCCACCCCCAGCTGGCCGAACTGGACGAGCATCTCCGGCTTGGGATCGGCCGTGGCGCCCACGTCGATGAGCACGGTCCGGTTGGGGCTGGTCGGCAGCACCACGGCCAGCCCGGGCCGTAGCACCCCGGGCAGCGACCGCAGCCGGAGCCGTGCGGTCGCCACCACGCCGCCCGTCGAGCCGGCCGAGACGACCGCGGCCGCGTCGCCGCGCCGGACCAGCTGACAGGCCACCGCCACGCCGGACCGCGGCCGGCGCAGGCTGGCCAGGGCACCCTCGTCCATCGCGATGTTGTCTTCGGCCGGCACGATGCGCAGCTCCCCGGTGGCGCCCAGGTTCGCGACGACCGACCGCAGCCGGGGCGCCGGGCCGGTCAGCAGCACCGGGATGCCGTGCTCCCGCTGCGCGGTCAGCGCGCCGGTCACGATCTCCGCGGGCGCGTGATCCCCGCCGAACGCGTCTACGGCCACCACAGGCGTGGTCGCGGGTGTTAGTGCGGCAACCACGCTCAGCGCGTCATCGCCGCCCACCAGTCACCGCCGCCCAAGGGGTCATGACGAGGTAGCTTGCCATCGTCTTCGCTGGTCCTCCGCGCAGTCGGCGTGGGTGCCCATTATGCCGTGGGGCGGGCGCCCGCCTGGTACAGACCGGACTGGAGAGCCGGCAGTATACGCCCAGAATCTTACAAAATAGAACGATCGCAGTGCGAAGTACCTGAGGGAAAAATTCATCCGTTCTGGCCGAATAAACAGGCCTGTTCATGGTATTTCTCTCGTCAGAGAAAGCCGCTGGGCGGCTGGCTTGATGGGAGCCGACATCGCTACGACCACGACGAACGAGCAGGGAACCAACCGGACCGCCTGGAACGTTATTTATTGCTAGGAAGCAGTTCTGGCCTTCGCGTCACTGACCTTCATGGCACTGACCATCATGGCACTGACCTCATGGCGCTGACGCGGCCAGGTACGGGGACCGCTGGGGAGCGGGTGTCTTGGGCTATTTTTCGCGTGTGTTAGCCGTGCGTGAGCGTCGGCAGGCACGCCGAACGGAGGGAGAAGGCGCGTGAGGCAGATTCAGCAAGTCGTCTCGCAGGTCGCGACCGGTGCGACCAGTGGCCGCGGGTTCCACGCCTACTCGGCGAAACACCTCGACACGCTCATCACCAGGGCAGGTCTGTCACCGGCTGACCGGCTCGCGGTCCGTGCGGTGGCCACGGTGCTGCCCTTCCGGACCAACGCGTACGTGGTCGATAACCTCATCGACTGGCATGCCGTGCCGGACGATCCGATCTACCGGCTGGTGTTCCCGCAGCCGGACATGCTGCCCGCCGAGGACGTCGGCCGGCTCAGCCACCTCATCGAGACCGGCGCGAGCAAGGAGCAGATCAACCAGGTGGCGCACGAGGTGCGGATGCGGCTGAACCCGCACCCGGCCGGCCAGTTGCTGCTGAACGCGCCCAGCCTGCGCGGCAGGCCGCTGGCCGGACTCCAGCACAAGTACCCCGAGACCGTGCTGTTCTTCCCCCGGCAGGGACAGACCTGCCACGCCTACTGCACCTACTGCTTCCGCTGGGCGCAGTTCGTCGACGAGCCGGCCCTGAAGATGGCCACCGACGACATCACCACGCTGGTGGAATACCTGGCCGAGCATGAAGAGGTCACCAACGTCCTGCTCACCGGCGGCGACCCGATGATCATGGGTGAGGCGGTGCTGCGGCGCTACATCGAGCCGCTGATCACCGACCCGCGGCTGGATCACATCGAGTCGATCAGGATCGGCACCAAGTCGCTGTCCTACTGGCCGCAGCGGTATGTCACCGATCCGGACGCGGACGCGACCCTGCGCCTGTTCGAGCAGGTCGTCGCGGCCGGCAAGACGCTCGCGGTGATGGCGCACTTCTCTCATCCGCGCGAGCTCGAGCCCGACATCCTCGCCCGGGCCGTCCAGCGGATCACCCAGTCCGGCGGGATCATCCGCACGCAGGCGCCGCTGATCAGATCGATCAACGACGATCCGGAGACGTGGCGGACGATGTGGCGGTCCCAGGTCCGGATGGGCATGATCCCGTACTACATGTTCGTCGAGCGGGACACCGGGCCGCAGGACTACTTCGCCGTGCCGCTGGCCCGCGCGTACGAGATCTTCCGTGACGCCTACCAGCGGGTATCCGGCCTGTGCCGGACGGTCCGTGGTCCGTCCATGTCGGCCACGCCCGGCAAGGTGTGCGTGGACGGCATCACGACCATCGCCGGCCTCAAGGTGTTCGTGCTCCGGATGATCCAGTCCCGTGACCCCAAGCTGGTCGGCACGCCGTTCTTCGCCCGCTTCGATCCGAAGGCAACCTGGCTCACCGATCTGGAGCCCGTCTTCGCGCCCAGGTTCCCCTACGAGCCGGCGCCCGATGGACTGGGCGCGCTCTGGCCCGGCGAGCCGGACGAGCCCGGCGAACTGGTCGCACCAGTCGCCTGAGCTACAGGCGTTATCGGAACTCTGGCTCTGGCTTGGCTTCGGCAGCGGGCGGTGCGGCGGCCGGGGGCCTCCCCGCCGTCACCCGCCTGATGCCGAAGCAGGACAGGACAGCCAGCCCGAGCACGATGATCGGCATGAGCATGGTCCACCGCATCGCGTGCACGTATCCGATGCTGAACACCTCCGCGCCCAGGCGCTGAAGCTCGGCGGCCAGGCTCGGCGGGGTACCCGGCGGGAGCTTGGCCGCCGGGGAGCCGGAACCGCCGATCAGACCGCTGGAGGCGGCCTGCCGGAACCCGTTGACGAACGGCCCGCGCGCCGATGGCGGCAGGGCGGCGGCGCGCGTGGTGGCCTCGCTGGTGAGCGAGGCGACCAGCCGGTTCTGCAGCAGCGCGCCGACCGCGGCGGTGCCGATCACGGATCCGACCTGCCGGGTGGTGTTCAGCACGCCGGATGCCGCTCCGGCGAGCCGCGGCTGGATCTCGCGCATCGCGGTGGTGGTGAGCGGAGCGAACGTACCGCCCATGCCGATGCCGGCCACGATCAGCGGCGCGAGGAAGTCATACCAGGCCGAATGGGGATCAGCCACCAGCACGACCCAGCCCATGCCGATGGCGAACAGCGAAAGCCCGCTCATCAGGATGTACTTGCCGCCGATCTTGTCGGTCAGCTTGCCGACCCCGGGGGCCAGGAAGATCATCACCAGCGAGGCCGGCATCAGCGTCAGCCCGGCCTTCAGGGCCGAGTAGCCGAGCGCGGACTGCAGGTAGATGGTCAGCGGCAGGAAGATGCCCAGCATGCCGATGGACAGCGTGCATGACACCCAGTTCATCAGCGTGTAGTTGCGGCTGCGGAACAGCTCGAACGGGATCAGCGGTTCGTTCTCGCCCCTTTGCCGTACCGCCTGATCGACGATGAACAGCGCCAGCAGCACCACGCCGACGGCTCCGACCAGCGGGATGGAGATGAATCCGCTGATCTTCCCCCAGTTGTATCGTTGCCCCTCGACGAGCGCGTAGCAGATGGCCAGCAGGGCCAGGCTGGCCAGCGTGACGCCACGGATATCTAGCCGGTGGCTGCGGCCCGGGCGCAGGTCGGGGATGAGCATAAAGGCGGCCGCCAGCACGATGACGCCGATCGGCAGGTTGACGAAGAAGATCCACCGCCAGTCGAACGCGGTGACCAGCAGGCCGCCGAGTGTCGGCCCGGCGATGGTGGCCGCCCCCGCCACCGCGCCCCAGACCCCGAACGCGGCCCCGCGCCGGTCGGCCGGGAACACCATCGTGATCATGGCCAGGGTCTGCGGCATGAGCATCGCGGCGCCCAGACCCTGCACCGCACGGAAAGCGATCAGCCAGCCCGGCCCGGGAGCGAACCCGCACGCCGCGGACGCGACGGTGAACAACGCGACCCCGGCGGCGAACATCGTCCGCGGCCCGAACAGGTCACCAAGGCGCCCCGCCGTGATCACCAGCACCGCGAGCACCAGCGCGTACGCGTTCAGCACCCACAGCACGTCATCCAGCGAGGCGTGCAACTTGGTAATCATGTTCGGGATAGCGATGTTGACGATGGTCAGGTCGAGCAATGTCATGAAGAACCCGAGCGACACGACGGTCAGCACCGCCCAGGGATTACCCCGCAACTTCCGCATAAGTCCGACCTTAGCCCTCCCTCAACGAATGTTTCAAGATATATCTTGAGAACGACGGGGTACTTCCCCAACTACCGCACTCCCCACCCCCCGCTCCCCACCCCCCGCTCCCACCCGCCCAACGCGCCACCCGCCACCCCGCCCGACATTTCCGGATATGTACCATTTATCGGGGACGGCATGCCGTGCTGGCGTGGAAGGAAAGAGCCTCGTGGAAGGCTGGGTGCCGGTTTCCGGCGCCCTTTCTTCCGGGAGGCTCCAATCCTCCACGGTGACGGGGCGCAAAAGGGACGAAGGGGGCGGTGGGCGCTGTGGGGTTTGGGGTGATTGTCGGGATCGGTTGGTGCGGGCAGAGCCGATGCGGCGCGGGCTAGTATGCTCCGGGCATGGACCTGAACGGAACTGCGGCGATTGTCTCCGGGGCCGCGAGCGGGCTGGGCGAAGCGACGGCCCGGGTGCTTGCCGCGGCGGGCGCCACTGTGGTGGTTGCCGACCTGAACGAAGAGGGCGGCAAGCGAGTGGCGGACGAGATCGGCGGTCAGTTCATAGTGACCGATGTCACCAGCGAGGAATCCGTGCAGGCAGCGGTGGACGCAGCGGCCGCCGCGCGCCCGCTGCGGGTGGCGGTGTCGTGCGCCGGCATCGGCTGGGCCGAGCGGACGGTGAACCGGGAAGGAAGCCCCCATAGCCTGGCCAGCTACACCAGGGTCATCTCGGTAAACCTCATCGGTACCTTCAACCTGATGCGGATCGCCGCGGCGGCCATGCAGAAGACCGGCCCTGCCGACGCGGACGGCCAGCGCGGTGTGATCGTGAACACAAGTTCGGTGGCCGGCATCGAGGGCCAGACCGGCCAGCTCGCCTACTCGGCGTCCAAGGGCGGCATCATCGGGATGACCGTCCCGGCCGCGCGCGACCTCAGTGCGGTGGGGGTCAGGGTGCTCACCATCTGCCCGGGCATCATCGACACGCCGATCTACGGCTTTAACGAGAATGCCGAGGAGTTCAAAGCCAAGCTCACCGCGCCGGTTGTGTTCCCGAAGCGGATGGGCACCGCGGCCGAGTTCGGGCACCTGGTCCGCAGCCTGGTCGAGAACGACTACATGAACGCCGAGGTCATCCGGTTTGACGGCGGGATCAGGTTCCAGCCGAAGTAGGAAGACGTATGTGCGGAGTAGCCGGTTGCCTCGGGCTGGCGGATGGTGCCCTGCCTGACACCGAGTGGGTGCGGCGTGCCACGATGCGCCAGGCCCACCGCGGCCCGGACGACGATGGCTATTACACCGACCCCGACCTGGCGCTCGGCTTCCGGCGGCTTGCGGTCATCGAGCTTGGCGCCCGTCAGCCGGTGCAGTCCGCCGACGGCCGCTACGTCGCGGCCATCGACGGCGAGATCTACAACTTCGGCGAGCTGGCCAGCCGGCTGCGGGTCAGGGGGGTGCCGCTGCGCACCGGTTCGGTGGCCGAGGTCCTGGTCGAGATGTACGCCTGGCTCGGCCGCGACGTGGTCCGCCAGCTCCGCGGCATGTACGCGTTCGTGGTCTGGGACCGGCGCGACCGGGAGCTGTTCTGCGCCCGGGATCCGTTCGGTATCAAGCCGTTCTTCTACATGCTGTCGTCCGGCGCCCACGGCCCCCAGCTTCGGTTCGCCTCCGAGCGCAAGGCGCTGGCCGGCCCCGGCGAGGTCAGCTCGCTCGACCCGGACGCGCTGCGCCGCTACCTGTCGTTCCAGTACGTGCCCGCCCCGGCCACGCTGACCCCGCCCGCCCGGTCGCTGCCACCCGGGCACGTGCTGATCGCGCGGGTCGGCGGCAGCGTGGACGTGTTCCGGTACTGGCGAGCGGAGTTCAAGCCCGCCCGGTCGCCGTCGGCCGAGGCGCCGGAGAAGATCCTGGACGCGCTGCGCGACTCGGTCGGCGCGCACCTGCGCACCGACGTTCCGCTCGGCGCGTTCCTGTCCGGCGGAATCGACTCGGCCGCGTTGTGCGCGCTGGCCGCGGAGGTCCGGCCGGACCTGATGACGTTCACCGTCGGGTTCGAGCGGGAGGGTTACAGCGAGATCGAGTACGCGGCCGAGACCGCGACCGCGCTCGGCATCAAGTCGGTGCCGTACGTCGTCACCCCGGCCGAGTTCGCCAGCTGCCTGCCGCGGATCATCTGGCACCTCGACGACCCGCTCGCGGACGCCTCGGCGATCCCGTTGTGGTTCGCCGCCCGTGAGGCACGGCGGCATGTGAAGGTGGTGCTGTCCGGCGAGGGGGCGGACGAGCTGTTCGGCGGTTACCGGATGTACTACCAGCGATTGGCGGTACGGACCGGGAAGGTGCTGCCCGGCTGGACCCGCGGGCTGATCGGCCAGGCCGCCGCCACGATGTCGGCCGGTTCCAAGCTGGCCGGCCTGCTGGACCGGACGATCACGCCGCTGCATCGCAGGTACATCGGCAACGCGTATATATACCGGGGGCGCCAGGCGCGGGAGCTGCTCCGCGCGTCAAGCAACCGGACGCCGCCGCCGTCCGAGTTCGACGTGACCGATCCGGTTTACCGGCAGGCGGCGGACGCCAACCTGGACGACGTCGCGACCATGCAGCTTGTTGACGTCAACACCTGGCTGCCCGGCGACATCCTGGCCAAGGCCGACCGGGTGAGCATGGCGCATGGCCTGGAGCTGCGCACCCCGTACCTGGACCGGGAGGTGATGGCGGTCGCGGCCCGGCTGGCCCGGGTGGAGAAGACCGCGGCCGGCACGACGAAGTTCGCGCTGCGCGAGGCGGTCAGTTCGCTGTTGCCGCAGGCGGTGGATGAGCGGGCCAAGCTGGGTTTCCCCGTGCCGCTGGGGCACTGGCTGGCCGACGGGATGTACGGCTACGCGGAGCAGATCATCCGGACCGCGCAGACCGGCCAGTGGCTGGATCAGCGGGCGGCGCTCGACGTGCTGCGCCGGTTCCGTGCGGGCGATCCGGGTATTACCTGGCGGCATGTGTGGCTGCTGGTCGTATTCTCACTGTGGCACCAGATCTACGTCGAACGTGCCTATGACCCCGTCGCCCTCGGCTGGACCTATCAGTGACAGAAACCGCACCACCGAAGATCAGCGTTGTCGTCCCGTTTCACGACAACGAGGACGATCTCGCCGATTGCCTTGACTCCATCGGCGCCCAGACCGTCACCGACCTCGAAGTCGTGATGGTTGACGACGGCTCCGCCGACGGCAGCCCAGCGATCGCCAAGGCCAAGGCCGAGGCCGACCCGAGGTTCCGGCTGATCCAGCTACACGACGGGGGCAGTCCCGGCTTCGCCAGAAACCGCGGCCTGGAGGCAGCCACCGGTGAGTTCCTGGCCTTCGTGGACGGCGACGACGTGCTGCCGGCCAACGCTTACGAGTTGCTGCTGCACTCGCTGGAGGAGTCGGGGTCTGACTTCGCGAGCGGCCAGGTGTTCCGTATCGGGCCGAAGGGCATCAACCCGTCCGCGCTGCACGCGATGGCGATCAAGGGGCGGCAGCAGGGTACGCACATCTCCAGGACGCGCCGCCTGCTCTACGACGTGTCGGTGTGGAACAAGCTGTTCCGGCGTTCGTTCTGGGATCTTCACCGGCTTCGCTACCCCGAAGGCATGGTCTGGGAAGACATCCAGCTGATGACCATGGCCCATGTGCTGGCCACCAAGGTTGACGTCATACCCGACACCGTTTACTTCTGGCGTGAGCGCGTGCAGGGTGCGGGCTCCATAACCCAGCGGCGGACCGACATCCGCAACCTGCGGGACCGGCTTGCCGCCCTTGCCGCTATAGACAGCTTTCTAGCTTCGTACGGGCCGCCGCACCTCCTCCGCGCTCATCAACTTAAGGCGCTAAGGAACGATCTGTGGCTCTACGTCTGTGACATGCACAAAGTCAGCCAGGCGTATCGTGCCGAGTTCTGCGTCGGCGTGACCGAGTACCTGGACAAGGTGAGCCGGCGTGTGCTGCGCGGCCTGCCGGCCACGCACAAGCTGGCCTATGCCCTGGTCCGGGAAGGGGCGATGCCGGAGCTGGCCACCTTCGCCGCCTGGCTGATGCAGCAGCCGGTGAAGCAGGTCCCCCTCACCCGGCGCAGGTTCCGGCTCGAAGCAGACCTGCCGTTCGTGGAAAGGAAAGACCTCAGCCTGCCGCGACGCGTATACCATCCGCACTGGCGGGACCTGGATCCCTACATGCAGGTCGATGATGTGGCCTGGGACGGGGACAGGCTGGTCGTGACGGGGCGGGCCAACGTGCCGTCCATCGACGTGGCGAAGCGGCGGAACACCTCCAAGATCGTCGTGCTGCGGCCGCCCGGGCGCCGGCTGCCGAGGGTGCTGCGGGCCCGGTCATTCCTGCACCCGGAGGCGACCGCGCTGTCGGAGCAGGAGCGGTACAACTACGACTGGTCCGGGTTCCGTTTCTCGGTCGATCCGCGGCGGTTCCGCAAGCCGGGCACGTGGCAGGCTTACATGCTGGTCCGCGGCCGTTCGGTGTGGCGGCCGGCCCGGGTGCACACGCCGGTGCCGGGGGCGGCCGAGCGCCCGGTGCCCCGCGATGTGGCGCCCGGGGTGCGGTTCGGCGCGAAATGGGCGGGCCTGGGCCTCAACTTTGTCACCTGGCGGACAGCGGCGACGGTCGTTTCGTACACGTGGGGTGAGGACTCGCTGGCCATCGAGATCGACGCGCCCGGCATTCCAGCGCGGACCGGGGAACTGGTGCTGATCCGCGGTCGCGGCGCGACGACCCGCACGGTGCCGGCCGAGCGGGTCGCCGAGGGCCGCTTCCGCGCCGAGGTTTCCCCCTCGGCGGAGGCCGGGGAGTGGGACGTTTACCTCAAGCCGGGCAACAGGCCCCGGGTGCGGGTGGCGTGGCCCGAGGGTCTCGCCGAAAGCCGACGGCTGGTGGGCGGCCGGGAGATCGTATTGGGGCGGAGCCGCTACGGTGATCTGGTGATGGCAGAGCGCACCCCCCGTCCGGTGATCGACACTTTCCAGTGGCGCAAGGAAGGCCAGCTTGTCCTGCGCGGCAGCTTTCTGGGCGCGGAGGGGCCGTACGAGACAGTCCTGAAGCGGATCGGGTCGGGGGATGCGCACGTTATCGGCTTTGAGCTGGACGGTGAGCGGTTCAGCGTCGAGATGGACGTCGAGCGGATGCCCTTCTTCGGCGTTGAGGTGCCGCTGCGGGACGGGGAGTGGAACTTGTTCGTGCGCCCCGTCGGGGGCGTCGCGCTGGCCGAGCTGAAGTATGACCACGACGGGCTCGGCGCGGTGAGCGGTCAGTGGGTTTCGGCCGGTAAGAAACGGTACCGGTTCATCGTCACCGGGCACGATGATCCGCTGCTGGTGGCCGAACCGAGGCTGCGGCGCACCGAGCAGGGCAACTACGCGCAGCGGGCGCTGCGGCGCGGTTATTATCCGCTGGCCCTGCGCGCGCCGGTGCGCGACAGCGTGCTGTTCCTGTCGTGGAAGGGCAAGCAATGCGGGGACAACCCGCTCGGCATCGCGACGGAACTGCGCCGGCGGGGCGACGACCGCGAGCATCTGTGGGTGGTGAACGACTGGGCGGTCCCGGTGCCGGCCGGCGGAACCGGGGTGCTGCGCGGGACGCGCGAGTACTTCGATGCCCTGGCCCGGTCGCGGTGGATCGTGTCCAACGACGACATGCAACTGCCGTTCCGGAAGCGGGACGGGCAGTTCTACCTGCAGACCTGGCATGGCACGCTGCTGAAGCGGATCGGTTTCGACATCGAGAACCCGCAGTTCATCAGCGGCACCGCGTATTTCGATCACCTGGCCGCCGACGTCGCTCAGTGGGATCTCCTGTTGTCACCGAACCCGTTCAGCACGCCGCTGATGCGGCGCGCGTTCCGGTACGAGGGCGAGATCGGCGAGTTCGGATACCCGCGCAACGACCTGCTGCGGCGGCCGGACACCGAGGCGGTGGCATCGTCGGTGCGGGACCGACTCGGGTTGCCGCCGGGTAAGCGCGTCGTGCTGTACGCGCCGACGTGGCGGGACAACCAGGTGTACGCCAACGGGAAGCGGTACCGGTTCGACATGCGCCTGGACCTCGAGCAGGCGTGGCGGACGCTCGGCGAGGACTACGTGTTCCTGATCCGCGGGCATCACCAGATGGCGGACGATGTGCCGTCCGGGATGCGCCCGGGGTTCGCCGTCAATGTGACCGCATATCCGGATATTTCGGAGTTGTACCTGGTTTCGGACGTTTTGGTCACCGACTACTCCTCCGCGATGTTCGACTACGCGGTCACCGGGCGGCCGATGCTGTTCTTCACCTATGACCTCGCGGACTACCGGGACAACTTGCGGGGCTTCTACCTCGACTTCGAAGCCGAGGTCCCGGGTCCGCTGCTGGCGACGTCCGAGGAGGTGTGCGCGGCGCTGGCCGGCGTCGAATCGGTGACCGCCTCGTACCGCGCACAGTACGAACGCTTCGTGTCCAGGTTCTGCTCGCTGGACGACGGCAAAGCCGCCGCGCGGGTCTGCGATCGGGTCTTTGGTTCGTTACATGCGCAGCTGGGCGGGCTCGCGGAGCGGTGCCTTGGCGAAGTCGGCCATGCCGTCGGTGAACGGGATCCGCGCCTCGAAGCCGAGTTCGCGGGCTGCTGCCTCCGGGGCGGCGACGATGTGCCGGACGTCACCGAGCCGGTAGTCGCCGGTGACGACGGGGTCGATGCCGAGACCGAACGCGTCGGCCAGCGCACCGGCCATCTCGCCAACCGTATGCGGTTCGCCGCTGGCCACGTTGTAGCAGCGCAGACCGGGGGTTCCTGATGGCTCGCCGGTCGCTTCCAGCGCCCGGAGGTTGGCCAGGGCCACGTCGGTGACGTGCACGAAATCGCGGCGCTGGCCGCCGTCCTCGAACACCTTCGGCGGCGTGCCGTTCTCCAGGCAGGAACGGAAGATCGCCGCCACGCCGGAGTAGGGGGTGTCGCGCGGCATCCGCGGACCGTAGACGTTGTGGTAGCGCAGGCCGACCGCCGCACCGTTGACCAGGCGCGCCCAGTTCGCCGCCAGGTGTTCCTGGCCCACCTTGCTGGTGGCATAGGCGTTGCGTGGATCGAGCGGCGCGTCCTCGGTCACCGTGGCCGTCGTCAGCGCGCTCCCGCACCGCGGGCAGCGCGGCTCGAAACGGCCGGCGGCCAGGTCGTCCGGATCGCGGGGCGCTGGCCTGACGCGGCCGTGTCGCGCGCAGTCGTAGGCGCCCTCGCCATAGACCACCATGGAGGAGGCCAGCACCAGGCGGTCGATGTGGTGGCGGCCCATGGCCTCGAGCAGCACGGCGGTGCCGGTGACGTTCACGTCCATGTAGGAGGGCAGGTCGGAGATGTCCACGCCGAGGCCCACCATGGCCGCCTGGTGACACACCGCGTCGACGCCGTCCAGCGCGTCGTCCACCGCCGCCGGATCGCGCACGTCACCGACCACCAGTTCCCAGGTCACGTAGTCCGGCCGGGTGGCGTGTACGGCCGGGGAGAGGGAGTCGAAGCCACGCACCTCGTGACCCGCTGCCAGCAGGGTCTCCGTGACATGGGAGCCGATGAATCCGGCGGCGCCGGTGACTAGTACCCGCATACTTGTGAGCCAACCACGCGCGCGTGCGTGGTTGATCACTCCGCGGCATCCGTCACAGCTTCGTAAGGCTGGTTCAGCCGATTTACCGGCGGAAATCGCGCTGCTCACCAGTAATCTCTGGCGCCATGAGTGCTTCGGAAATCGACGTTGTCCTCCCCTGCCTCAACGAGGCTGGCGCGCTGCCCTGGGTGCTGTCCCGGATGCCGGACGGGTTCCGGGCCATCGTCGCGGACAACGGCTCGACCGACGGTTCCGCGGTCATCGCGGCCAACCACGGCGCTTGCGTGGTGAGCGTGCCGCAGCGCGGGTTCGGCGCCGCGTGCCACGCCGGGCTGCTGGCCGCCAAGAGCGACATCGTCGCCATCATGGACGCGGACGCCTCGTTCGATCCGCGTGACCTGCCGGTGGTCGCGGAGCCGGTGCGGGCGGGCGACGTCGACCTGATGCTGGGCCGCCGGTCGGTGACCGGCCGGGGCGCCTGGCCGGCGCACGCCCGGCTGGGCAACATGGTGCTCGCCGCCGAACTGCGCCGCCGGATAGGCGTGCCAGTGCGCGACCTGGGACCGATGCGCGCCGCCCGGCGGGAGGCGTTGCTGGCGCTGCCGATGTCCGACCGGCGGTTCGGCTATCCGCTGGAGATGGTCGTCCGCGCGGCCGAGGCCGGCTGGCGGATCGCCGAAGCCGATGTGCCCTACCACCCGCGGACCGGCAAGTCCAAGGTCACCGGGACTGTGCGCGGGACGTTCAAGACCGTCCGGGACATGCGCCGGGTGCTCGCGTCTGTCGCGGTCTCATGAGTGGTACTGGCGCGCCGCCGCTTGCCGCCCAGATAGTGGTGATCGCGAAGGCGCCGGTTCCCGGCCGGGTGAAGACCCGGCTCACGCCGCCTTATACGCCGGTGGAAGCGGCGGCGCTGGCCGAGGCGGCGCTCGGCGACACGCTGGCGGCCGTTTCGCGGGCGGACGTCGCCCGCCGCGTGGTCGCGCTCGACGGAGCGCCCGGGCCGTGGCTGCCACCCGGCTTCGACGTTATCGAGCAGCGCGGAGACGGCCTCGACGAGCGGATCGCGCACGCCTTCGTCGACGCCAGTGCGGCCGCGCCGCGGCCGAAGGCCCAGGCCAATTCAGCACCGCTGCCGGTGGTGCTGATCGGCATGGATACCCCTCAGGTCACGCCCGACCTGCTGGCCTCGGCGGCCGCACCGCTACTGGACGGCAGCGCGGACGCCACGTTCGGTTTCGCCGAGGACGGTGGCTTCTGGCTGCTCGGCATGCGGGAGGCCACCCCGGCGGCGGTTCTTGGCGTGCCGATGTCCAGGGATGACACCGGGGCGCGCCAGCTTCTCCGGCTCAAGATGGCCGGGTTCCGGGTCCGGGTCATGCCGGAACTGGCCGACGTGGATACCGCCGCGGAGGCGGAGCGCATCGCCGCCGCGATCCCGGATTCCGGCTTCGCCAGATGCATGGCCGCGCTGCGACCGCCCGTCCCGGCCTAAGGCCTCTCTCCATGATCATGGGTCGTTTGCGGGAATAGTTACCGGCTTTGACCCATGATCATGGAATCGACCGGAGGCGGGGTCAGCCCGCCACCGTCACCAGGCTGCCGTAGGTCAGATACGGCCACGCCTTCTTGGCCGAGTCCCAGGGCAGCTCGACGCAGCCGAGGCTCTGCGGGTAGCCGAACGAGTAGCGCGGGAAGTAATGGACCGCGTCGCCGCCGTTGAAGTAGGCCACGTAGTACACCGGGTCGGAGTACTTGCTGCCGTCCGGGTTGGTGCCCTTCATGACCTGGAAGTAGTAGCGCAGGTAAACGGGGAAGGTGCCGTCGGCGGTCGGCGCGACCGGGATGCCGGTGTTGGCCAGGGTGTGCAGCACCACGTGCCCGTTGTGCCAGATGGTCAGCGTCTCGGGGCTGGCCTTGCTGGCCAGTGCGTAGGTGTAGCCGTTCCTGTTGTTCTGGCTCTTGGCGACCGCGTACAGCAGGTGCTGCCAGACAGACGAGCCCGCGTAGCCGTCCATGGTGAGCCCATGGTCGTTCTCGAAGGCCCGGATCGCTCCGACGTCGATCATGTTGTTCGAGCCCTGCTTCCAGAAGCTGTGCAGCATGCTCGGATACCCGGACTGCCAGCTGAAAGAACCCTGTGAGGGCTGGTACGCGGCGGCGAGCTGACCGCTCGCGTTGCCGGGGCTGACGCTGCCGCCGGCGCCGGAGGTCCAGGTGAGCGGCAGGTAGCCGAGCTGGGCCAGTAGCTGCTGCAGGCGCAGCGTGGAGAACCAGCCGGTGGTGAAGGTCTCCTTTACCGAGCTGGCCAGGTAACCATAGCCGGGAGTGGTGCTCTGCTGCGTCGCGCCGTCGGCCGCTACGCCGGTTGACCCGCCCGGGATGCTGATCGTGACCTTGGTGCGCTGTAGGTAACCCGCCGTCGGCGTGAACACCGCGGCGTCGCCCGCTACCCGCCATGATCCGGCGATGTGCGGCGACAGCACCGGCATCGGCGAGTTGGCGGCCAGCGGGGCGGAAAAGACAATCTTTATCGGCAATCCACCGTTGGCGTAACGGGCGCCGTTGGACGGTGTGACGGACACAACCTCGAGCGGCCCGGTCAGCTGGGTCATCTTCCTGGCCTTGGCCCCGGTCTTGGCGCCCGTCTTGGCCCCAGTCTTGGCCACGGTCTGATCCGCGGCCGACATGGAGGAGGCGTGGCTACCAGGTGCCGCGAAGGTCGCGATACTGATGCCTGCGGCCAATACCAGACCAGCGCCGGCGGCGGTCAGCAAGCGGCTGCGCCGTCGCCAGCCCGTGTGCACTGAACGCTCCCCACGAAACCATCCCAATCCCGACACGGGCCGTCCCCTCGACAAGTTGTTAGACACAAAATTCTTTCAGATCCGGGCAGTGGAACCGCACCTGGTTCGATCACAACTCCCACAACTTTCAGACGTCGCCGGCCTCCCAAAAGTTGCCCCCAGATCGGTCACGGTTAGACCTGCCCACGTCGCGAATGGCTATCCGCAGTCGAACGAATTCATTTTGTTACATAAGATGAAACGGCAGAGGCCTGGGCCGTGTGGGCCTTGTCGGTGCTCCGTTGGATGGTGTCAGCGATCCCGCTGGCAGGGCGCCCCCTGACCCTCCGCTGCGTGCCGCGGATCCCCGCCGCGATGGATGGCGCCCTTGATGTCGCTGGGACCTCAACGCCGCCGGATACCTGACCGTCGGCTGCCTCAGAACCTGTTTGGAAGCCTCGCTCGGTCAGATGAAGCAGCCGCCGCGAGCGCACCGATGGGGCCATCGGTGCTGCCCTCCAGGGCAATTTGTCCGATTCGAGCGTGCCGATGGCACCATCGGTGCCGTCAGGAGCGAGGTCTCAAGCAGCATCTCGGGCCTCCTCGCCGCGTGCCTGTTCGCCCGTCCAACTGCGTCAAGGGCTTGCGCGGGCCCGGAAGGCGAGCATTGCCTCTGCGCTGATTCTGAATATCCTGACCGCGTTGAACTGGGACGTTATATCTACGAAAGATAACACCCAGATAAAGTGGCCACCAATCGCGTATCTCAAAATAGCTTTACGAATATCTCAATTGAGCAAACTCGGTGATCATCCGTCCTAGCGTGATGCCTCGGGAGCGGCACACCAGTGCATGTCGCCGTCGTAGCCCGGCGGACCGGCATGACCGACATGGAGGTGGATTGAATGCTCACCGGGCATCGGTCCGCATGGCATCGCCGCAGGCGTTCCAGCCGCGCGATGCGCGTTGCGGTCCCCCTCGCCATTCCGGTGGCGTTGGGCCTGACCCTCGGGATCGTGCTCGCGGTCTCAGGGGGGCACACCACGCCTATCAACCCGTCCGCACTGGGCGCTTCGGCCACACCGTCGGCTTCTGCTATGGCGACCGGCTCGGGCGCGGCAGCGGCGGCGAGTCCGACGGCCAGTGCCACGACCGCCGCGCCGGCCGCGGCCGCCCCGAACGTCAGCTGCGAGCTGATCGTGCCGCCTAACGCACTTACCGCGCAGGGCCTGGCGACCCCGTGGCAGCTCACCGGCCCGAACGGCAACAACCCCCAGGGCACCGGCTGCACGATGGCCAACTTCGCAAACCTCGGGGCGTTCGTCCAGGCGACGATCATCGACCCGGCCACCGGCCAGCTCAACACGTACGAGCCGCTCGTGGTCACCCAGGGCACGCAGCCGGCCATCGCGCCACAGGCGCCGAATCTGCCGGCCGGTGCCGTGATCACTTACGACATCGGCTTCAACGGCACCAACCTGACCCTGATCAATTCGCAGGGCACCAACTCGGTGGCCCAGGCCAACTGCGTCAACGGGCTGCCCGGCTCGATCTTCGGCCAGGTGTCGTTCTGCAACGCGGCGAACTTCTTCAACGCGGCCAACAACGCCAACCTTAATCCCGCTGTTCCGGCGCTCGGCATGACCAACATGGGTCAGGCGTGCCCGACCACGCGGTCGTTCGTCCTGATCGACCAGGACCAGAGTGACAACGTCACCACCCGGTACCTGATCACCGCCAACGGGCAGACAGCGCAGGATGGCACGGTGGCCGGCGCCACCAGCGCGGCCAACACACAGCAGCTACAGGGCGCGACGTTGGCCAGCAACGGAAGTGACAACGCGCTGCTCAACGGCTTCGTGGATCCGGCGGTGGGCTGCAAGCCGTTCACGGTGCCGGACCTGTCGAACAACAACCAGCCAGGCACGTCGCAGGCGCTGGACGAGCTGGTGGCGGCCAAGGACCAGCAGGCCCCGATCGCGGAGGTCCCGCTGAACGACCCGATGACGCTCAACAACAACAACCAGGACGCCAACAAGACCAACCTGTACCGGCAGCAGGTCGACCAGCAGCCGCTCGGCGCCAACCAGGCGTCAGACAGCCCGGCGAGCTATTGCGCCAACATGCTCAACCTGCAGTCCAAGTTCATCAACGACCAGCGGGCCAACTTGCTCAACGGGCCCTCTCCGGTACCGGCGACGGGGAACAACTTGTTCACCTTCCTCGCCGCCCGGCTGAGCATGTCGTTCACCAACCTCGGCTGCCAGAACTTCGGCCTGAAGAACCCGGTGAACCTGACGCTGGACGGTAACGGCGTCGCGATCAACGCGTCCATCAACGTGATGACCCAGACGCCGGCCAACCCGAACGGCAACGGGAACAACGGGGCGGCTGGCAGCACGACGGCCAACCAGCCCGCCAACGGCAAGACCGGCCAGCACGGTGCTCCCGCTCGTCACGGCCAGAACCCGGGTCAGTGAGTGACTCACAGAAGATAAGGAAGGGCAAGCGGTCCGGTTAGCGGGCCACCATTCCACACCGCGGCGTCCCCGGGATCCTTCCGGGGACGCCGCTGACTGTTTCCCGCCCAAGGAGCGCCGACCGGGTCTCGTGCGGGGGATATTTCCGGATTCGTCCCAGGCGACCTGCGGAAGAAAGGGGCCTCGTGGAAGGTTGGGTGCCGGTTTCCAGCACCTTTTCTTCCGCAGGGGCCCAATCTTCCATGTAATCGAACACCTGAGCCCGCCGCACTCCGGGCCGCGCCGCTATGGAAGCCGCGGCCATCTTCGAGCCTCACCGCGAGGGGCATCGGAACAGTCGCCGCGTAACCACTTCGAAACAACCGACCCAGGCCGGACGATCGTAAGGATTACTATCCGTGCAGCATGGCCCACATTTTCTGGTCCGGACGGCGCGTCCGCCGGAGTATCACGGGGCAATCTCGATGCAAACGTATGCCGTCATCTGCGACGTAAGAAGTCCGCAATATATTTCACAGTTTCTATTAACAATATGGGCATGAACCGGACAAAACACAAATCTTCTTAATTCCTCTCGTTCTGGCCCTCTACCTGGTCTAACGTGATCCCCCGGGAGCGTCACAGCGGACATGGAGGTGGATTGAATGCTCACCGGGCATCGGTCCGCATGGCGCCGTCGCGGTAGGAAAAGTCGCGCGGCGCGTATTGCGGTCCCCCTCGCCATACCTATGGCGTTGGGACTGACCCTGGGGACCGTGCTCGCGGTCACGGGGAATCACACTACGAGCATTAGCCAGACAGCGGCGGGCGCATCGGCGACCCCGTCAGCGTCGGCGGCGGCGACCGCGACTGCCGCGGCGAGCCCGAGCGCTACGGCCAGCGCCGCGGCGGTGACCCCGGCGAACTCCTTCGCCAATGGCCAGGTCGCCTTCCGGCAGCTTGGTGACGTGGCCACCGCTCCGGTAGACGGTGCGGGCAACGCCATCAACCTGAACCAGACGGCAGCGCAGGCCGCGGCGTCGATGAACTGCACCATCCAGGTGCCGCCCAACCCGCTCAGCGCGAAGGGCCTGGCGACCCCGTGGCAGCTGGGTGACGGCTGCTCGGTAGCCAACTTCGGCACCGAGGGCGCGTTCGTCGAGGCCACGATCCTGTCGCCGAACGGCCAGGTGCAGGTGTACAGCCCGCTGGTCATCACGGCAGGCACCACTCCGGCCGCCGCGCCGGTAGCGCCGACGATCGCCCGCGGTTCGCAGGTGATCATCGATCTCGGCTTCAACGGGACGAACCTGGTCCTCACCGGATCAGGGGCGCAGCAGGGTCGCTGCGTCGACGCGCTTGGTCAGTCGCTGATCGGTCAGGTGTCGGCCTGCAACGCGGTCAACTTCTACCGGTTGGCCAACTTCGAGCTCGCGCGCGGCATCCTGAAGATCCCCGCCGCCGGCACCGCCACCGACGGGCAGCCCTGCCTGACCACGCACAACTTCGCCACGGTTGACATGGACCCGAGCGACAACGTCATCACTACCTACCTGCTCAACGCGAACGGTCAGACCGCGCAGGACACCGCGGCCAACGCCGCCGCGATGGCGGGTTCCACGCCGATCGTGAACGGTAGTGACGAAAAGCTGCTCAACGCGTTCCTCGACCCGGCCAACGGCTGCACTCCGGTCACGGCTCCGGACACCACCGCCGCCAACGGCACCGAGGGCTCGCAGGCACTGCAAGAACTTCAGTCCCACGTCACTAATGTCAGCGGCGCCATAGCGCTCGTCCCGACCAACGACGAGATGACCTTGGTGGGCGGCCAGATGAGCGTGGCCAAGACCAACGTCTACCGGTCGCTGGTCGACGAGCCGTTGCTGGCGCAGAACACCGATCCCGCTCAGGTCGCGGCAGCCTTCTGCCAGAATCTGGTCAACATCCAGCCGGCTCGTAACCAGCTGGACATGGCCAAGGAGCTCAACGTCGGCACCCCGGTGGCGGCGGTGGGCAGCAACCTGGCGACGTTCCTGGCCAACCGGCTGTTCATGTCCTTCACCGGACTGGGCTGCAACAACTTCGGCCTGAAGGAGCCGGTAGCTGTCACGCTGAACGGGAACCAGGTGGCCACCGCGGCCACCTACACCGTGACTCCGCAGGCCGCGACGGTCAACGGGAAGCCCTTGGTCAACCCGGCCCAGAACACGGGCGGTCCGGGCATGAGCGGCGGCGGACACCGCCACCACCAGAACCCGGCTGGGATGTAATTCCGACGCTGTCGCTCCCGCGGCGACCGCCACCACTCCATGGCGATGCGACCCCGGAACTTTCCGGGGTCGCATCGCTATTTCGGTCTACCGCGCGCGGATATCGTGAAAGTACGCCGGAGGAGGTTCGTGTGAGTTCAGTATTCGTCGTTGATGCCTGCCGGACGCCCATCGGAAAGATCAAGGGAGCGCTGGCCGAGGTGCGGCCCGATCACCTGGCCGCGGACGTGATCAAGGCGCTGATCGAGCGCAACCCGGGCCTGGACGTTGCCGCGATCGACGATGTGTACTGGGGCGCGGCCAACCAGGCGGGCGAGGATAACAGGAACGCCGCACGAATGGCCGTGCTGCTGGCTGGCCTCCCGGTCGAAGTGCCCGGGGCGACGGTCAACCGGCTGTGTGGTTCCGGCATGGAAGCGGTCGCCGGCGCGGCGCGGCTGATCGCCGCCGGAGAGGCGGACATCTGCCTGGCGGGCGGGTCGGAGTCCATGACTCGCGCGCCGTTCGTGGTCGGCCGCACCTCGGATCCGTTTCCCCGGTCACTGGACCTGGCCGACACCAGGCTGGGCTGGCGGCTGGTGAGCCAGCGGATGCAGGAGATGTATCCGCCTATCACGCTCGGCGAGACCGCGGAGAACGTGGCCGGCAGGTACGGCATCACCCGTGAGCGGCAGGACGAGTGGGCGGTCCGCAGCCACCACCTCGCCGCGGCGGCCCGCGATGCGGGGCGGTTCGACGCGGAGATCGTCCCGGTTACCACTAAGCGCGGTGCGGTCGGTCAGGATGAGGGGATCAAGGCCGAAGTGACGGTGGCAGAACTGGCCACCAAAACCCCCGCGTTCCGCAAGGGCGGGACGGTGACGGGCGGGAACTCCTCGCCGCTCAACGACGGGGCTGCTGCGCTGCTGCTCATGTCCGAAGCGGCGATGCAGCGCTACGGCGTCACTCCGCTGGCTCGCTATGCCGGTGCTTCGGCTGCCGGCGTGCACCCTGACTACATGGGCATCGGTCCGGTTCCGGCCATGAACAAGGTACTCGGCCGGACCGGCTGGCAGATCGGCGACCTCGACCTGGTCGAGCTCAACGAGGCGTTCGCGGCGCAGTCGGTGGCGGTGGTCGACGAACTCAAGCTCGACGCCGAACGTGTCAACGTCAACGGCGGCGCGATCGCGATCGGGCACCCGCTGGGCTGCTCGGGCGCGCGCATCATCACCACGTTGCTGCACGAGATGCGCAGGCGCGGCGCGCGGCGCGGCGCGGCCACCATGTGCATCGGCGTTGGCCAGGGCATCGCTTCCCTCTGGGAAGCGGCCTAGCGCACCGCGGGAAAGCGAAGCCCACGGGCTGCGAGGGGTGTATGAGCTGCCTGGGCCGAAAGATGAGAAATTTGTTACATGAAGTTGTGACCTAGGTCACGCCGTCTCACCTGTGACGTTAGGACTTGGAAAGATCTCGGATCAGCATATAATCCTCCGTTATCGTACCGAAATAGGACAAAAGAATTTTTCCGGTTTTGCCGTTCATCGTCCCGTAGCAGGTCTAACGTCACCCTCCAGGATCGTAAGAGGTACGACGGAGGTGGACCTACGTGATCTCCGGGAGCGGGACCGGAAGGCGCCGGAGCATGATCAAGGCACGCCGACGGCGGCGCGGCCGGGGGAATCCGCGACGGATGAACCCGCGAGTCATAGTGCCGCTGGCAATCCCGATGGCCCTGGGCCTGGTGCTCGGGATGGTGCTGGCCTTGTCCGGCGGTCCATCTCACACCACGATCAATCCCACGGCACTGGGAGCGAGCACTGATCCCGGCGCATCGGCATCGGCCGCCGCCGCTGCCGCGGCGCAGAACGCCAACACGGACTGCTCGCTCATCGTGCCGCAGCACGCGCTGAGCGCGGTCGGCCTGGCCACGCCGTGGCAGCTGACCGGGCCGAACGGGCAGAACGCGGCGGACTCGGGCTGTCAGCAAAGCAATCCGAACCTGTCCGCGTTCGTCCAGGCGACGATCCTGAACCCGCGAACTGGGCAGTTGTCCGTCTATGAGCCACTTGTGATCACGCAGGGCACGACTCCGGCGGTCGCGCCGGTGGTCCCCAGCCTGCCCAGGGGCGCTGTCGTCAACATCATGGTCGGCTTCAACGGAAACATCCTCCAGCTTGTTGGCGCCCAGCCGGGAACGCTCGCGCAGGCGAAGTGCGTGAACGGCCTGGGTGACTCGCTGTTCGGCCAGGTTTCTTACTGCAACAGTGCGGCGTTCTACGCGGCGGCCAGGATTGACCAGGCGTTCGGCATGCTGCGCATACCAGCCAACGGGACATCCCCGGTTACCGGCCAGCCGTGCCCGACCACGCGCAGCTTCGACCTGATAGATCAGGACCAGAGCGACAACGTGACGACTCAGTACCTGCTCACCGCGGACGGCCGGACGGCGCAGAACAACACGGCGAACAAGGCGGCGCTGGCCGGTGCGACGGTCATCAACAACGGCAGCGACAACGCGCTGCTCGACAACTTCATCCTGCCCGCCCTGCAGTGCAAGCCGTTCACCGCCCCGGATCTGTCCGCCGGGGGCGCCCAGGCTACCTCGCAGACGCTTGACGAGCTGTCCGCCGCGCGTTACCAGCGGGCGCCTGTGGCGCTGGTGCCTGAGAACGACCCGATGGCCATGGTCGGCAATGCGGTCAGCGTGCAGAAGACCAACCTGTACCGGATAGGTGTCGGGCAGCCGCTGCTGGGACGCGGCTCGGGGTTCCCGTTCACGCAGTCCCGGTTTGGCGGGGGCGGCCAGCAGGTCGGCACCCCAGCGTACTACTGCGCGAGCATGCTCAACCTGCAGACCCCGTTCATCGCCACGAACGCGGCCCTGTTCGCGAATGTCGCCTCGCCGGTGCCCGCGACCGGGAACAACCTGTTCACCTTCATGGCCGCCCGGCTGAGTGCGTCGTTCACGAACCTGGGCTGCACGAACTTCGGCCTCCAGAACACGGTGAACCTGACGATGGACGCGAACGGAGTGGCCACCAACGCCACGTTCAACCTCACCAAGCAGACCCCTGGCACCGTGCCGGTCTCGGCATCCCCGTCGCCGACGCCCACGCCCACGCCCACGCCCTCGGCCACACCGACAAGTTCCAGCGGCTCCGGTCAGGGTCAGACGCCGGACGACGGATCAACCCCCTGGTGGCAGCAGGTCCCGTAGCAGCGGCATCCCCGGCCCGCTGGCCTTACGCCGCGCCGGCGTAGTAGTTGCCGGCGGCGGAGGTGCCAAGCGGAGCTGTGGCGGCCGACGAGGGCAGCGTGGTCGGGTCGACGAACTTGCTGCCCTGCGGCCCGGCGACCACCGCCTGGTGCAGCGCGCTGCCGCGCAGGTACTGCGACCAGGTCAGGAACCACATCGTCCACCCGTCATCCCATTTGCCTGCCGCGGTGCTGTTGGTGACCGTCATCGGATCGCCCGGGATGGACATGTTGTAGTAGGTCTGGGCCGCGGCGGGTGGCAGGTTCACGCAGCCGTGGCTCACGTTGGTCGTGCCCTGGTCGACGACCGACCACGGCGCGGAATGGAAGTAGTCGCCGCTGTAGGTGAACCGGACCGCGTAGTTGACCAGCTCGTTGTAGTAACCCGCGCTGCCTGGCGCGCCACCGCCGACCATCCGGACCGGATTGCCCTTCTCCACGCTCACGTAGGTGCCGTCGGGCGTAGGCAGGCTGGGCCGGCCGGTGCTGATCGGCCAGGTGTAGGTCAGCTTGCCGTTCAGGTAGATCTGGGCGCGGTGGCTGGTGGTGCTCGCCACCGCGATCAGCGACCGGCCGATGCTGAACGTCTGGGTGAGAAGGTGCGCGCCGTACAGACCAGGTGCGGCCTCGACCCCGTCGAGGTGTCCGGTGAAGCTGACGGTGGTGTTCGCGGGCCAGTAGTCCCGCGGCCGGAAGTACAGCTTCTCGTCGCCGTCCCAGTACCAGGCGCCCACCACCGGCTTGGACGTGGTGATCTCCAGCGACCGTTCGACCGCGGCCTTGTCGGTGATCGGCGCGCTGAACGTCAGCAGGATCGGGATGCCGACGCCGTAGGACTGCTGGTAGCCCTCGAAGATCTGGGTCTGGAACGTCTGCGCCGGGGTCAGCGTGCGGAACGTGCTGGTCTTGGTGATCTGCTGGCCGCCGGTTCCGGTGCCCGTGGCGGTGACCGTGTAGGTCTGCGATACGCCGAGCGTCCACATGCTGTGCCACGTCTTGCCGTCCGGGGCGAGCGTGCCGGTGACCGGGTCGCCGCCTGAGGACTTGACTGTGACGTTGGTCACTTTTCCGTCGACGGCTTTGACCGTGATCCCGCTGCCCGGATTGATGTCCTTGCCGCCGTCGCCTGGGGAGATCCGGAGCTCGCCGGCCAGGCGCGTGGCCTGCGCCTTGGCCGAGGCCTTGACCTGGGCGGCGGTCGGAGTGGAGGAACCGCTACACGCGGTCGCGCCCATGGCGATGGCCGCGGCCGCCGCGACGATCAGTACTGGACGCCGGATGACCTTACTGGTCAGGGCTTGCACGGTGACTCTCCCTTGTCAACAGCCGGACCCACCGCATGTTACCCGCCGTGCGCAGACCTACGCCGATGGCGAGACCACCGGGACCACCGAGAACAACGAGAACAAGTGATGCCACGGTGAGCGCGATGATGACATATTCGGGCCACGAGCCGACCCGGTCGGCGAGCGTACGGTAGCTGACCAGCGGAACCCGGGCCTGGAGGATCGCCTGCCGCCACAGTCCGCTGCTCGTGATCACCCGGCCGTCCGGCGCGATGATCGCGCTCTCGCCAGTGGTGGACACGTACGCCACGGCACGGTCGCTCTCGATGGCCCGCAGCCGCGCCATAGCCACCTGCTGCGCGCTTTCGCCGGACTGCCCGTCTATCTCGAAGTCGGCGTCGTTGGACTGCACGGTCAGCAGGTTCGCCCCGGCGGCCACCTCGGAACGCACGAGGTCGTCGAAGCCCACTTCGTAGCAGATCACGTCGCCCAGCCTGATCGGCCCGACCTTGAAAGTCACCGGCGAACGACCGGGGGTGAAGTTGATCGGCTGCAGCGATGGCAGCGAGGTGAACGTCGACAGGAACGAACGGAACGGGATGTACTCGCCGAACGGGACGAGCTGGCGCTTGACGTAGAACGGCACCTGTGGTCCGCCGCCCGGCGTCCAGAGCTGGCCGGCGTTACGGCGCGGGCCATCCAGTACCTCGCCGACCAGGATCGGCCGCCCGATCGCCCGTACCGCCGACATGATCTCGTCCTGCGTGTCAATGTCCGTCAGCGGGTCGATGTCCGTGGAGTTCTCCGGCCACAGCACGACGTCGGGGGCTGGCGTCCGCCCGGCCCGGACCGAAGCGGCCAGCTTCTGGGTGGCGCTCGCGTGGTTCGCGGTGACCTCGATGTCGTTGAGCTGCTGCGGCAGGTTGCGCGCTCGCGGGACGTTGCCCTGGATCGCGGCTACCTCGGCCGTGGGCGCGCCGCCGAACGGGTCGAGCGGTATCAGGCCGATGGCGAGCACCAGTCCTGCCGTCACCACCGCGACGATCGCCGGGAGCCGGCCCCGGGCCAGTACCGCCCAGGCGATGACCGCGCCGGTCAGCGCGAGCAGGAACGTCAGCCAGGGCGCGCCGCCGACCGCCATCCAGCGGGCAGCCGGCGCTCCGGCCTGGCTCATCGCGAGCCGTCCCCAGGGGAAGGCATATGGCCACCGGTCCCGTACCCCTTCCGCGGCCACCCACCACCCGGCCACCGCCACGGGCCAGAAGCGCAGCCGCAGCAGCATGCGCTGGCCGACCGCGAGCACCGCGAAGACCACCGTTTCCGCGATCGCGAGCGCCACCATGGCGTACCAGGCGACGTTGACCAGCCAGGACAGTAGCGGGAAGAAGAACGCCACGCCGAACGCCAGCGCGCAGACGAACGATCCGCGCAGGCTGCGCCCGGTGAGTGCCACCGCGAGCACCGCGGGCCCGGCCACCGCCAGCGGCCAGGCGCCGAACGGCGGGAACGCCAGTGCGAGAGCGGCTCCGCCGGCCAGTGACATGAGCGCCGCCCACCGCGTCCGCCCCGCCGGGCGCGCGCCTCCCGCCTCGGCGCGCGACGGCGCCGGATCCGTAGCTGCCTGGGCGGATATCACTCCCGCAGCCTAGCCGCAGTGCCAGCCTGGCAGAGCGCTGAGGCCAGCGTCATAGCTTCAGGCGGTCGCCGGTAATACACCCATTTACCCGAACGGCTGTGGTGTCACTGACCAGGACCCTCCGACTTGCCGCCCGGTAGCGATTTGCGCGGTGATTACCGTTTTGTGATGGCTTTTTCCCATGCGACGTGAGTATTCCGGAATAACGTGCGTTTACGGCATGCCGTACATGTCGTCTTTGCGGAGTGCGCTGGCCGCCAGGGTGACTACGCGTATCGCCACATAGCGGGCACATGGGCGACCGCCTCCCGGAAGAATAGAGCCCTCTGGAAGAAAAGGCGCCGGAAACCGGCGCCCTATCCTCCGCGAAGCTCTTTTCTTCCGCGTCGTGCGGCAGTCGCTCCGCCAGATCCTGCACGCCGCCGCCACCATGTACGTTCTCGCCACCATGTACGCCACGGACCGCACAACCTTCTGGTCCATTTCCGGCAACTCTGGATATAAGCGGTACGCGGTTGGCCGCGGCCGGCATTGGGTTAGGGAATGGCCGCAGATCGGGGCAAGTTACGGCGTTCGGGGTGAAGACGCCCCGCCGTGACGCTAGAGTGAGCGAGGCGTCACAATCGGCAAGCCGTTGCGGTCGGCAAATCAACCGGCTACAGCGCGTAACGTAGGAGACGCGAACGCCTCAGTGGGGGGGCGTGTGCACTTCCTTGCCAGACACTGCCAAGACAACTGCCAGGATACGAGAAGGCTGAGCCGTGATCAGGATCCGTTATTCTCCCGACCTCCAGCCCGGATTAAACGGTCATGCCGAGCGCCACGGCCATATCACCGTGGTCTACCTGGTACCCGGGCTCACTCCGGCCGAGCGCGCGGCCGCGCTGCGCCGGATGCGCCAGCATGGCCGGATGGGCGTCGGGCCGCGCCTGCCGGCCGGCGAACTGCTGATCGCGCTGATCGCGGACCGGTTCAGGACCGCGTTCGGCCGGGCGGGCGCCATCGTCCGCACCCACCCGGCCGGCAGCACGTTCCCGGTGATGGTGATATCCGCGGCGGTGGCCGGGTTCCTGCTCCTGTCGGCGGTGTCCGTCCGGATCATCCACCAGCCGCAGGCTATCGGCGGCCAGCCGAGACCGGCTGGCGGCGCGCAACCGGGGCAGTCCGATCAGCCGGGGCAGCCGGATCAGCCGGGCGCCGCGCCTGGAACACCCGGAACACCCGGAACGCCCGCGACGCCAGCACCAGGCGGCCGCCCGGGTGCCACGACCGGCGGCGGCCCGGGCGTCCCCACGCCGGCCACGACCGGCGGAGGTAGCGCCCTGTCAAGCCCGGCCGCCGCGCCGCCGCCCAGGCCGCCCGATCCGACCAATCCGTCCGATCCGCCGAATCCGCCCAATCCCGTCGGCCCGCCCATGCCTGGCTCGGCCGTCCCGGCCAGCGTTCCCGGGCCAGCGGCCTCCCCGGCCAGGCCATCAGGCTCGAACACCGAGGTCTGTGTGGGCGTCAGCTCATTCGGATTCTGCCTGACTCTGTAGTGTGGCCAGCAGTGGCTGGCTGGTAAAAGGGTCGGGAGGGGCATCGGTGAGCAGGCGCGGCTGGGTGCTGTTCGCCGCGATGGGCGTGATCTGGGGCATGCCTTACCTGCTTATCAAGGTCGCCGACGAAGGCGTGTCGGTCCCCGTCCTGGTCTTCGTCCGCGTGGCGCTGGGGTCCGCGCTGCTGCTCCCGATGGCCCTCCGGAACCGGCGGCTCAGCCAGCTCAAGGGTCACTTCCGCTGGCTGGTCGCGTTCACGCTGGTGGAGATCGTCGGACCGTTCGCCCTGTTGTCCAACGCGGAGAAGCGCCTGCCGAGCTCGACCAGCGGGCTGCTGGTCGCCGCGGTGCCGATCTTCGGCGCGATCATCGCCTTGCTCATCGGCAGCTCCGACCGGCTCAGCCTGGTCCGCTGGGCCGGCCTCGCGATCGGCCTGATCGGGGTCGCCGTGCTGGCCGGGCCGGGCGCGGGCCGGGGCAGCGCGCTGCCGGTCCTTGAGGTGCTGGGTACCGCGCTCGGCTACTCCATCGGGCCGGTGATCGCCAACCGCAAGCTCGCCGAACTGCCGACCGTCGCGGTCAACAGTTTCTGCCTCGGCCTCGCGGCCGTGATATACCTCCCGTTCGCGGCGCTGACCTGGCCTCAGCACGTGCCGTCCGCGAGGGTGCTGCTCGCGCTGGCCGGGCTGGGCGCGATCTGCACGGCCGCCGCGTTCCTCATCTTCTTCCGGCTGATCGCCGAGGTGGGTCCGGCCCGGGCCACCGTCATCACCTACATCAACCCGGCCGTGGCGGTCGCTCTCGGCGTGCTCGTCCTCGGCGAGCGGCTGACCCCGGCGATCGGCGTGGCGTTCGTCCTCATACTCGGGGGATCCGTGCTCGCGACCCGGCCCAGCTCCGACCCACTGGAAGCAGGCAAAGACATGGCCACGGCGACCCCGGTGGTGGACGACCTCAGTAGGAACGGTTAAATGCCTGAGCTTCGGCTGGGCACCAGCACCGGGCGCTGGGTCGTGGCCGCGACCGTTCTCGGGTCCGGTATGACGTCGCTCGACGCCACCGTGGTGGGCATCGCGTTGCCAGCGGTCGGGCGGGATTTTCACGCGAGCATCAGCAGCCTCCAGTGGGTGGTGGACGCGTACACGCTGGCCCTGGCCGGTTTGCTGCTGCTCGGCGGCACGCTCGGCGACAGTTACGGGCGGCGGAAGATGTTCATGGCCGGCATCGTCTGGTTCGCCGCCGCGTCGTTGTGCTGCGGGCTGGCCCCGAACGCGCCGTTCCTCATCGCGGCCCGTGCGTTGCAGGGCGTCGGCGGAGCGCTGCTCATGCCGGGCAGCCTGGCCATTTTGCAGGCGTCGTTCGCGCCCGACGACCGGTCGAAGGCGATCGGCGCGTGGTCCGGGCTGGGCGGGCTCGCCACCGCGGGCGGGCCGTTTCTCGGTGGATGGCTGATCAGCGCGGTGTCGTGGCGGCTGGTGTTCTTCATCAACCTGCCGCTGGCGGCGGTGGTGCTGGCCATCTCGGCCAGGCACGTGCCCGAGTCGAAGGCGCCGGGGCCGGTGCCGAAACTGGATGTGCGCGGCGCGCTGGCGATCAGCGGCGCGCTGGCCGGGATCACCTACGGGCTCATCGGCGCCTCCGCTTCCGGCTGGACGTCGGCGCCGGTGCTGGGTCCGTTGCTTGGCGGCCTGGTCCTGCTCGGGCTGTTCATATGGGCGGAGGCCAAGGAGCCACAGCCGATGCTGCCGCTGAACGTGTTCCGGTCCGCGCAGTTCTCCGCGGCCAACGCGGTGACGTTCGTGGTCTACGCGGCGTTGAGCGGCGCGTTGTTCCTGGTGCCTGTGGTGCTTCAGGAGGTACGCGGTTACAGTCCGCTGGAATCAGGCATCGCGCTGCTGCCGGTCACCGTGATCATGCTGGCGCTGTCGTCCCGCTCGGGTGCGCTGGCGGCACGGATCGGGCCGCGGCTGCAGATGTCGGTCGGCCCGCTGGTCATCGCGGCCGGGCTGTTGCTGTTCACCATGATCGGCAACAGCGGCAATTACGCGACCACCGTGCTTCCCGCGGTGCTGGTGTTCGGGTTCGGGCTGGCGATCAACGTGGCGCCGCTGACCGCCACCGCGCTGGCGGCCGCGCCGGCCGAACACGCGGGAATCGCCTCGGCGGTGAACAACGACGTGGCGCGGGCGGCCGGGCTGATCGCGGTGGCCGTCCTGCCGGTCGCGGCCGGTATCACCGGCGACAGCTACCTCCATCCGGCGATGCTCGCGCACGGTTTCCGGGTCGCGGCGGTGATATCGGCGGTGTTCTGCGCGGCCGGCGGCGTGCTGGCCGCGCTGACCATCAAGAACCCGGCCCCCGAGGACTGCGAGGCCGCCACGCCCAGCGGGCTGCACTGCGGGCTCGACGCGCCGCCCCTGCACGTTCCGCTCCGGCAGCGGCTCAGGCGAGCGGTGAGCTAAACCGAGCGCTCCTCGAGCGCCTCGATGATCTTCGCGCAGACCTGCCCCAGGGCCGCCACATCTTCTTCGGTCAGCCGGTCGAACACCAGGTTCCGCACGGCCGCCACGTGGGCGGGCGCGGCCGACTCGATCGCGCGCCGTCCGGCCGGGGTCAGCAGGACGAACGCGCCGCGCCCGTCGTTCGGGCAGTCCTCGCGGGCGACGAGTCCGCGCCGCTCCATCCGGCTGAGCTGGTGGGAGAGCCGGCTCTGTTCCCATTGCATGGCCTGACCGAGCTGGAACGGGCGCAACCGGCCGTCGGGTGCTTCGCTCAGGTTGACCAGCACTTCGTATTCGGGTCCGGACAGGCCGGAGCTTGCTTGCAGGTCCCGGCCGAGCAGAGCGGGCAGCAGCCGTTCCACCTGAAGGTAGCTGCGCCACACCCGCTGTTCCTCGGGGTTCAGCCACCGAACCGTCATGATTCAAGGGTATCCCGGGGAATGAATGACGCGTCATGTATGTTGGCAGCCCTGAGAGCGTACATGACACGTCATCTACCAGGAGGCAGACGTTATGAGCACGACCACCGAGAACAGCACCCTGAGCGCCCTGTCCGGCACATACACGCTCGACCCGGCGCACAGCCGCATCGGGTTCGTGGCCCGGCACGCGATGGTCACCAAGGTGCGCGGCGCGTTCAACGACTTCACCGGCGCGGCCGTGCTGGACGGCGACAACCCGGCGAGCTCAACGGCCACCGTGACGATCCAGGCCAAGAGCATCGACACCCGCAACGCCCAGCGTGACGAGCACCTCCGCGGCAATGACTTCCTGGCCATGGACGAGTACCCGGAGATCACCTTCGTCTCCACCGCCGCCCGCCAGACCGGCAGCGACGAGTTCGAGCTCACCGGCGACCTGACCATCCGCGGCGTCACCCGGCCGGTCACGATCCCGTTCACCTTCGAGGGCGCGGCGACCGACCCGTTCGGTAACTTCAGGGTCGGCTTCGAAGGCTCGGTCACCATCAACCGCAAGGACTACGGCGTGACCTGGAACGCGGCGCTCGAGGGCGGCGGCGTGCTGGTCAGCGACAAGGTGACCCTGGAGTTCGAGATCAGCGCCGTCCGGAACGCCTGATCACTCGGCGGGTTCGGGTCCGGGGGCGGCCTGAGCGGCTCGGGTGGCGAACGACAGGTGCCAGTCATCGTCGGTCTGGCCGTCGAGCTCGAGTATCCAGGTGTAGCGGTGACCGGGCGGCAGGTTGAGCACGCTGCCGAACGTCATCGGCACGCCGATCTCGCTGCCGGGAGTTATGCCGGGCGGCCGGCCCGCCTCGAACTGCCCGTTGACCTGGACCGGCTGCGGCCCCTGCGGTCCGGGCTGGACCACCGCGTGACCATCCTCGTCAACCAGTCGCAGCAGGAAGCTCACCTTCTCGTTGGTGTGCTGCCATGGCACGTGGAACAGCACCGCCACCGCGCACGGAGTCGGCCCCGGGCCGCATGAGGACCATCCACCGCCCGAGATGAAAAGCTTGCCATCCGCGACCTGAGCATGATCGGCAAGCATCATCGTGACCCTCATGCTTGAAAGCCTAGTCACACTGAACGGCTGTGGTGCCCCCTCTGGGCACCACAGCCGTTTTCAACGGGTCAGGCGTCGCGCATGGCCAGCACCAGCCGGCCGAGCAGCAGCGCGCCGGCGGCCCAGGCGGCCAGCACGCCCAGCCCCGTCCACGGGCTGATGGGCTGGTTCGAGAGGTCGACGGTGTCCTGGATGGCCAGCCCGGCCGTCATCGGCCCGATCTGCTCCAGGTGCCGCTGCCAGATCGGATCGCTGACGAAGTGCGCGACGATCGGGAACACGAACAACAGGCTGAGCACGATACCGATGGCCACCGCGGAGTCGCGCACCATGGTGGCCACGCCCAGGCTGAGCAGCCCGATGAGGCCCAGGTAGAGGATCGACCCTACCGTCACGCGCAGCATCGGGCCGGCCGCCGGGAAGACCAGCCCGTTGCCGGGCAGGATCATCCGCCCCATCAGCACCGAAGGCAGCACCGCGATCACCCCCGCCACCAGCACCATCCCGGTGACGACGGCCGCCTTGGCGGTCAGGACCATCCCCCTCCGCGGCATCGCGGCGAGCGTGACCCGGATCATGCCCGTGCTGTACTCGTCGCTGATCGCCAGCACGGCCAGCACCCCGACCACCGCCTGGCCGAGGTAGATGCCGGTCAGGCTGATCTTGGCCGGGTCCGCGGCGCAGGTGGCCGCGGACCCGCATTTGGTCGACGCCGTGACCAGCGCGCTCAGCATGACGGTCAGCGTGACCACGCCGCCCAGCAGCCACATGGTGGTAGGCACGGTCCGTGCCTTGGTCCACTCCGCGTGCAGCGTGGCGCCCATGCTGGTCACGCGTCCCTGCGGCGCAGCAGGCGCGCGGCCAGCCACAGCGCGGCGGCGGTCCAGGCGCACAGCACCGCGAACCCGGCCAGCGGCGCAAGGGGGAAGAACCCGTCGTGCGGGGCGTAATCACTGATCACCTGCGGATACCTGGGGATCGTCTGCTGGATGGCCAGCGCCGCCGACGGAGAGACTCGCAGCAGCCAGTCCGCGACGGTTGTCGGCAACGCCGGTGACGAGACGGCCAGGAACCACGGCACGATGACAACCACGATGGCGGTTGTCACCGCGTCGGCGCCGCGCCGGAATACCGCTCCGAGGGCGACGCCCAGCACCGCTGTCGCGGCGAACACGGCGGCGGTGCCGGCTTCCACCCGCAGCAAGGTCAGGCTGGTGACCGGCTCCAGGACGTTGCCGTGGGAGCGCAGCAGATGCGAGCCGAGCGGCTCCGCGATCGCGCAGCCGATGAACCCGGCCGCGAACGTGGCCGCTCCGGCCACGACCGCCTTGGCCGCGAGCACACGGCCGCGCCGCGGGCAGGCGGCCAGCGTGGTGCGGATCATGCCGCGCCGGTATTCGGCGGTTATGAACGACGTCCCCAGCACGATCGCCACGATCATCCCGGCGAACAGCCCGTCGAGGGTGTGCGAGATCGGCGTGGCGGTGCCGCCCGCTCCCTCGCCGGTATCCGGCGCGATGTCACCATGTCCGCTGACCGACAAACCAGCCCCGGTCTGCTGGTATGCCCCGGTCGGCAGTCCGTCCGGTCCCTCTCCGATACTGGTGCCGGCCCACGATCCGCGGGTGGCTCCGGCGACGATGATCTGATCGAAGGTCCCGGTGGCGTTCACGGTCTGGCCGACCGACACCGCGGCCGCTCCGCTTTGCGGCTGCGGTGTGGTGGCGAACAGCCCCACCTGCGCGGTCGAGCGCAATCCGCCGAGCGTGACGGCGCCGACCTTGGTCCATCGCGCGCCATCGGCGGAGTCGTAGCCGGTAATCGTGTCGCCGGAGCGGACCAGCCGCAGCCAATGCGCCCCTGGCATACCCGCCGTGTCCTGGGTGAAGTTCCACTGCATCCGCACGCCGCGGGCGCCGGTGACCATCATCGCGGCATATGCCGACCCCGGTACGGTATTTGCCTTGATGATGATCCCGGCTTTCGCCCACGGCTGCAGGTTGGAGCTGGTCAGCGCCGTGATCCGGGCGGTGATGCTGCCATTACCAGCCAGCGCCTGGTGCACGAAGTAGAACTTGTCCTGCACCAGTTCGCCCCCGGGGCCAGTCGGCGCCGAGCAGCCGCCAGACAGCATCTGCCCGTTAGGGCCGGGAAACTGGTAACCGCACTCGCTGCCCGACGAGATCAGCGCGCTCAGCCCCACGGTCATGATCGGCACGAACAACATGGCGATGACCCAGCCGCGGACGGTGCGGAGCTTGGTCCACTCCGCGTGCAGCAAGGCCGTCATGGTGCCGCCTTGAATTCGACCGCGTCCCTGGTCAGCTCCATGTAGGCCTCCTCGAGTGAGGCGCGGTGGGCCGATATCTCGCTGAACGGGACAGCGTTCCCGGATAGGAGCGCCACCGTCCGTTCGGTCGAAATGCCAGAAATGGTGAGCACGTCGGAACCAGTGGCGGCGACAGTAGCCCCGGCATGGGCCAGCACGGCCGTCGCCTCGTTCCGCGCGGCGGTGCGCAGCGTGATCCGGTCGGCCGAGGCGGCTGAGATCAGGTCCGCGACGGTAGTGTCGGCGAGGACCCTGCCCTGGCCCACTACGATCAGGTGGTCGGCGCCATCTTCGGTAGATAGAGCTTCGAGTTCGCTCATCAGGTGGCTGGATACCAGGATGGCGCGGCCCTGATCGGCGAGCGAGCGCAGGAAGCGGCGCATCCAGACGATGCCTTCGGGATCCAGGCCGTTGAACGGTTCGTCCAGCAGGAGCACTGGCGGGTCGCCGAGCATCGCGGCGGCCAGGCCCAGCCGCTGCCGCATACCCAGGGAGTATCCGCCGGCCTTGCGCCGGATCGCGGCTCGCAGGCCGGCCGCCTCGATGACCTCGTCGACCCGCTTCGCGGTCAGGCCCTGCGAGTAAGCCAGCCACAGCAGGTGGTTGCGGGCGGAGCGGCTCGGCTGCAGCGCCCCCGCGTCGAGCAGCGATCCGACGTGGCTCAGCGGCTGCTTCAAGGTCCAGTAGGGGCGGCCGCCGATCAGCGCGGTGCCTTTGTCGGCCGCGTCCAGGCCGAGGATCACCCGCATCGTGGTGGACTTCCCGGCTCCGTTGGGACCGACGAAGCCGGTGACCTGGCCCGGCTCGACGGTGAACGTCATGCCGTCCAGGGCAAGCGTCGATCCGAACCGCTTGGACAGCCCGGCGACCTCAATGGTTGCTTCCATGGTTCGCAACAGTAGGGATCCGGGACCGGGGCGGTCGTCCCGCTGCCGAGCCGTCTTAGCGCCGGTGCTTGTCCCCCGCGCGAGGGACGGCGGAATTCCTCGCCAGGGCGACGCTAGTCTGTCTGCCTGCGGCGACAATGGGTAGGTGGACCTGGACCTGGACCGACGGCCGGCTCGATGGGCGGCGCCCGCGCTGAGCGTGGCGGCGCTGGTCGAGCTGGCCGGGCGGCTGGACATCGGAGAGCATGTCCGGGCCGGGTCGCCGCTGCCGGGGACGTCGAGCATCCGCCTGATGGGCCCGGGCACCCTGATGACCCCCCCAGGGAGTCCTGGCGCTCGCGGTGCTGTGCCTGCTCACCACCGTGCCGCTCTGGTTCTCGCGGTCGGCCGTGGCGGCTGTGGTCACCTTTGCCGCCGCGTTCGCGTCGCTCGGGTCCTTTAGCCTGCTCACCGGAGCGGGGCTGGTCGCGCTGCTGCTGGCGGCTTACCGTCTCGGCCGAGGGCCGGTGTGGTCGGTCGGCCTCGGCGGGGCACTGGTGCTGCCGTTCACCGGACTCGCGCTGGCTGGGGCCTTCGGCGGCGAGACGCGGGTCATAGTGATGCTGATGGCGTCGCTTGGGCCTGCCGCCGTCGTGGCTGGGGTCGCGTCGCACCGGGAAGCGACCGCGCGCGGGGCGGTGGAGCAAGCGGTGGCGGGTATCTCATTCGAGCACATGGCCCGCGGCGAACGCGCGCGGATCGCTCGTGAGCTGCACGATGTGGTCGCCCATCACATCTCGATGGTGTCCGTCCAGGCGGAGACGGCCCGGCTCACCACGCCGGGGATGCCCGAACTCGGCGAACGCCGGCTGCGGGAGATCGGCGACACCGCCCGGGCCAGCCTGACCGAGATGCGCCGCCTGCTCGGCGTGCTGCGCGAGGACGCGGCCGGCCAGCAACCTGCGCGTCAGCCCGCCGCGCGCCAGCCCCAGCCAGGGCTGCCGCAGCTCAACGACCTGATCGACGAAGCAAGGAAGGCGTCAGGCGCGGGGGTCCGGCTAATCGTCTCCGGGCAGGTGACCAGGCTGGACCCGGGAGTGGAACTGGCCGTGTACCGGATCGTGCAGGAGGCGCTGACCAACTCACGGCGGCACGCGCCAGGCGCCGCGGTCGACGTCGAGTTGCGGTACGGACCCGACGCGCTGCTGCTGCGCGTCCGGGACAACGGGCCAGGCGGTGCGTCGGCCGGTAGCGGTCACGGGCTGATCGGCATGCGCGAGCGCGCCCAGGCGGTCGGCGGCGAGTTGCGCGCCGGACCCGCGGCGGGCGGCGGCTTCCTGGTGGAGGCCACCCTTCCCGCGGCCGGTCAGCCGGTTTCAGCCGGGACCGCCGCATGATCAGCGTTGTCGTCGCCGACGATCATGAGGTGGTTCGCAGCGGTTTCGCGGCGCTGCTCGGCACCCAGCCGGACTTCGCCGTGGTGGGCACCGCCGCGGACGGGATCGAGGCGGTACAGGTATGCGGGGTGGTCGAGCCGGATGTCGTGCTGATGGATGTCCGGATGCCGGGCATGGATGGGATCGAGGCCACGCGGCGGTTGTCCGGTTCGGGTTCGGGCTCGGGCTCGGGCGGCCATGGGCCGCGGGTGCTGATCCTGACGACGTTCGACCTGGACGAGTACGTCTTCGACGCGCTGCGGGCCGGTGCGAGCGGCTTCCTGCTCAAGGACGTCACCGCCGAGCGGCTCTTCGACGCCGTCCGCGTGGTCGCGGCGGGCGACGCGCTGCTCGCCCCGGCCGTCACGCGGCGTCTCATCGGCGAGTTCACCCGCCTGAAGCCCAGTCCGCCATCGGCGACGGACGCGGCGGCGCTGGCCTCGCTGACCCCGCGCGAGACCGAGGTGCTCAAGCTGGTCGCCGAAGGCTTGTCCAATCCCGAGATCGCCGCCCGGCTGGTGGTCACCGAGGAGACGGTGAAGACGCACGTCAGCCGCATACTGGGCAAGCTCGGGCTGCGCGACCGCACCCAGGCCGTGGTGATGGCCTACGAGTCGGGACTGGTGGTCCCTCGCTCGGCCAGCGACTCTACGCCGGCCAGGAACAGGTCGACACCCACCCGGTAATGGAATTCCGGATCGTCGCATGACGTCATCGGTACGGCGCACTCGATCAGCCGGGGGAACTTTCGTTCCGGCAGCATGGACAACTCGATCCGGGCCCGCCGCATCTCCTCGGCGTTTTCCTCGGCGGACAGGCCGGCCTTGTTCCCCGGTTCGCTCATCACCAGCATGATCGCGGTCCATAGCGTGCTCCGGGCGATTTCGGCGGCCTGCCAGGGGTCGAACCCGGCACCACGAAGGATCTCCAGCGCGGCCTCGGCGGCGGCGAGCGCCGCTTCGTTCCGCTTCTCGTGCTCCAGCAAGAGCTGGGGCGCGGCCGGATGGGCGCGCAGCACCCCGATGAGGGACTCCAGGCCGCCGCGCAGCTGATCCGGCCACGGGACGGAGCTGTCGGTGGTCACCTGGACCTCGCTCCAGACCCGCTCGGCGAGGCACTCCATCAGATCGTCCTTGCTGCGGAAATGCCAGTACAGCGCCATCGCCGTGACGCCGAGGTGGTGAGCGAGCTTGCGGATGGTCAGCGCGTCAAGCCCTTCGGCATCGGCGAGCTTGAGCGCATGGTCAACCACGGTGGCCTTGCTCAGCCGTGGCCGCGCGGCTTCGTCGTCTGCCAACTAATTCGCCATCCCTTCTGGCCTTCATGGTCCGCTCCTCGCCCTTGACAACTATACGACGTACAAGTGATGATGGCGAGCATGTCCTATACAAGGTACAAGAACGATGTACAGATACGACGTACAGCCGAGGGTGCGGACCCTCGCAGATGGCTGACTCTGGTGGCGGTCAGCCTCGCCACCTTCATGGCCTACCTGGACAACAACGTGACCAATGTCGCGATCCCCACGATCCAGCGGAGCCTGCACCTGTCGGTGGCCGGCCTGGAGTGGGTGGTCAGCAGCTACCTGCTGACGCTGGCCGGACTGCTGCTGGTCGGCGGCCGGCTCGCCGACCTGTACGGCCGCCGTCGCCTGTTCCTGATCGGGCTGGCCATGTTCACGCTGTCCTCGCTGTCCGCCGGACTGGCCGGCAGCGGCGGCATGCTGATCGCGAGCCGGGCAGTGCAAGGGGTCGGCGCCGCGTTCTTGATGCCCACCACGCTGGCCATCATCATGGCCACCTTCACCAGCGTGCGGGAGCGCACCACCGCGATAGGTATCTGGACCGCGATCGGTGCCATGGGCCTGGCGCTCGGCCCGGTGATCGGCGGCCTGATCAGCCAGCACATCCGCTGGGGCTGGATCTTCCTGATCAACGTCCCGGTCGGGGTGGTCACGTTCGGGATCGCCGCTCCGGTCATGCGCGAGTCGCGGGCCCCATCAGCGGTACGAAGCCTCGACGCCGGCGGCCTGATCACCTCGGCGGTCGCCCTGTTCGCGCTGACCTACGCGCTGATCGAGGGGCACGACAAGGGCTGGACCTCGGCGCAGATCATGGCGTCGTTCGCGGTCGCCGCGGTGGCCGCGGTGATCTTCTGGGGCGTCGAATCCCGCGTCGAGCACCCCATGGTGGACCTGCGGATCTTCGGCATCCGCCAGTTCAGCGGCGGTACCAGCACGATGATGATCTGGGCGTTCGGGATTCTCGGCATCTACTTCTTCACGTCGCTCTACCTCCAGGGCATCCTCGGCTTCTCGCCGACCAGGGCTGGCCTGGCCTTCGTCCCGATGGCGATCACCCTGGCCGTGTTCGCCGGGATCGCCCCCCGGGTCGAGGCGCGGGTCGGCGGCCATCGCGCGGTCGCGCTCGGCATGGCGCTGATGGTCGCCGGCCTGGTCCTGTTCGCCCGGCTCGGCCAGCAGGCGAGCTTCGGTTCGCTGGTGCCCGGGTTCATGGTGTTCGGCGCCGGAGCGGGCCTGATGAACGTGCCGGTGACCAACGCGGTGCTGGAAGCGATCCCGCAGGCGCGCGCCGGGGTCGCCTCCGCGCTGCTCAATGCCTCGCGTGAGGTCGCCGGGCTGCTGGGGATCACGGTCATCGGGGCGGTCCTGCGGTCCAGCCAGGCCGCCGCGCTGCGGAGCGGCTCGAACCCGGTGCACGCCTTCGTCGACGGTTACCACAGCGGTCTGTGGGTCACCATTGCCCTGCTGGCGGTCGGTGTGGTCCTCAGCTACCTGACGTTGCGGCCCGCTGCGGCGGATCGCCCGATAGCAGGCGTTCCGGAATAGTGGTTGATGTGGTGAGTGTGCCATTACAGACAACATGAGGTATGCAATGGCACATGCACTACATGGAGGCGATGGTGCTGTCGTGTACGAGTCGCCCGTATTGTCCGATTGTGACCACCTTTGCGGGTGCCGTCGCCGAGTGGCCGCGAAGCGCGGCGGAAGACCCGGCGATAACGGCCGCACCTTCTGGCGGCAGAGACGTGACCGCCGGGCGTCGAATGCGGCACAATCGGCATATTCACTAGAGGAGGGGCTTGGTGGTGAATTCGGGCAATCGTGGCTCCGTTAGTTCTTCCGTCGGAGGTACCCCTGCTCCCGAGCCCCGGCAGGGGATGCCCTCCACGGGATCTCCCGGGCTGGACTGGCGGACGAACTTCCGGCCAGACATCCCCAGCGCGGCCCGCGTCTACGACTACCTGCTCGGGGGCAAGGATAATTACCCGGTCGACCGGGAATTGGCCCGGTCGATGATGGCCAAGCTGCCGAATGTGCGGACCGCCGCGCAGTGGAACCGGGCGTTTCTCCAGCGTGTTGTCCGCTACCTGGTCGGCGAGATCGGCATCAGGCAGATCATCGACATCGGCGCGGGACTGCCTTCGGTCGGAAACACCCACGAAGTGGCGTTCGACGTGGCGCGAGATGCGAGGGTGGTCTATGTGGACCATGATCCTGTGGTCCTCGCACATGGCCGGGACATGCTCCAGGGAATCCGGAACGCGGTGATTATCGAGCACGATCTGCTGGAGCCGGAAGCCATACTGGCCGATCCCGTGCTGACCAAGCTGATCGATTTCTCCGAGCCGGCCCTGCTCATGTTCCTTGGCATCCTCCACTTTGTTTCGGACGACGCGGATCCGGCGGACCTCATAACGCGCTTGCACGCGCCGTTCCCGTCTGGCAGCCATGTAGCGATCTCGCACGCCACATCGGATGCCACTCCCGAGGTGCGCGACGTGGGGCGGGACTTCGACCGGGCGACCGAGCAGGTACATATCCGCACCCGGGCCGAGGTGCTGGACCTGGCCGCGGGGCTTGAGCCGGTCCCGCCCGGTCTGGTCTGGCTACCCGAGTGGCGGCCCGATCCAGGCACCGACATGCCCGGAAACGTCACCGAGTCCTACGTCTGCGCCCTGGTAGCCACCAAGCCCTAGCGGCAGCCTGAGGTATAGGAGTACCGCTCACATGCGCTGTTCTTGACGCCGACCGCGGTGGAAAGCCAGATGATCGCCAGGACCGAAAGCGCTAGGGCGAGAAGCACGGCGATTGCCGCCTGGACGGTTATACGTTGCACGCGCATGCCTCCGGTTCGGCTAGTAGTCCACCGCGTCGCGGATCAGCGGGCAGGTCATGCAGTGCCCTCCGCCACGGCCACGGCCCAGTTCGGCGCCGACGATGGTAATAACCTCGATCCCGGCCTTGCGCAGCAGGGAATTGGTACGGGTGTTCCGGTCGTAGGCGACCACCACGCCAGGTGAGACGGCGACGAGGTTGTTGCCACTGTCCCATTGCTGCCGTTCGTCGGCGTATGCCTCGCCATCGAGGTTGACGACCCGCATCCGTGGGAGGTTCAAGGCGGCGGCCACCACGTCGGTGAACGAGTCTTTCTCGGCGGTGACCTCGACCTGGGTTTTGTCGCCGGGCCTGAGCGTGAACGCTTCGATGCCGTCGACGATCTTCGGGAAGGTGGTCACGCAGTCGCGGTCGGCGAAGGTGAAGACCGTGTCCAGGTGCATGGCCGCGCGCAGTTTCGGCATGCCCGCCACGATCACCCGCTCGGCCGCGCCGTGATCGAACAGGGCCGCCGCGACCTGGGTGATCGCCTGGCGAGAGGTGCGCTCGCTCATCCCGATCAGTACTACGCCGTTGCCGGCCGGCATCACGTCTCCGCCCTCGAACGTGGCCTGGCCCCAGTCCTTTTCCGGATCGCCCCACCAGATCCGCGCACCGGTAAAGTCAGGATGGAAGGTGTAGATCGCCTTCATCAGCAGGGTCTCGTCGTGCCTTGCCGGCCAGTACAGCGGGTTGAGCGTCACGCCGCCGTAGATCCAGCAGGTGGTGTCGCGGGTGTACAGAGTGTTCGGCAGCGGTGGCATGAGGTACTCGCGGATGCCGGTGTGCTCGCGGGCCAGCGCGAGATAGCCCGAGCGGAAATCCTGGGGTAGATCGGCGGTAGACAGCCCGCCGATCAGGAACTCCGCTAGCTTTCGTGGTTCAAGGCCGTCCAGGAAGGACCGCGTGTCGGCGACCAGCCCGAGGCCCACCTCGTTGGCGGTGACCTTGCGGTCGAGCAACCAGCGCTTCGCCTCCGGGCTGGCCAGGATTTCGGTCAGCAGGGTGTGAAGTTCCACCACCTCGACGCCGCGCTCGCGCATCCTGCTGACGAAGTCGAAGTGGTCACGACGGGCGTTCTGCACCCATAGCACGTCATCGAACAGCAGGTCATCGCAGTTCGTCGGGGTCAGCCGCTCGTGAGCCAGCCCCGGGGCGCATACCAGGACTTTACGCAGCCAGCCGACTTCGGAGTACACGCCGTACGATGCGGCCGGGGACGGAGTGGTATCTGTCATTCCGGTTCTCCTAGATGGTGATCGCGCCGCTCGCCAGCGCTACGATCCCGGTGATGAAGCCGGCGACGGCGATGACGAGGATGACTAGCTCCGCCGCGGAGAAGAGCCGCCGATTCTGCTCCCGCCGGGACATGATGAACAAGATCGTGCCGGGCGTGTAGATGATGAGCGACAGCAGCAGGAAGGTGACGCCCGCGGCGAAGACCAGGAACACGGTGTAGAAGGTGGCCAGCCCAGCGGCGAACACTGCCCTGTTCCGGCTGCGCGGTGCCGTATCGTACGTTTCCCCGCTGGCCCCGAGCTTCAGGGCGTACCCGGCGGCGAGCAGGTAGGGGACGAGCGACAGCGAGCTGCATAGCTTCAGCATGAACGTGAAGGCATCGGAGGAGACCAGCGTGACCAGCAGCGCGGCCTGGATCAGGATGCTGGTCATCACCAGCGCGGGGACCGGGACGCTTTTATCGCTGGTCCGGCGGAGGAAGGACGGCATGTCCTTGTCCTTGGCCGCCACGAACAGCACCTCGGCGGCCATCATCGTCCACGCCAGGTACGCGCCGAGCACTGACACGATCACCCCGACGCTGATGAACGCCAGCCCCCAGTGACCGACCACCGCTTCCATCGCTCCGGCCATCGACGGCTGCCGCAACTTCTCCAGCTCCGCACGGGACAAAATGCCATAGGAGAAGATCGTCACCGCGGCGAACAGCGCCAGCACGCCGAGGAACCCCATAACGGTGGCGCGGCCCACGTCTTGCCGCCGTCTGGCATACCTCGAGTACACGCTGGCGCCCTCGATGCCCAAGAACACGAACACCGTGATCAGCATGGTTCCCCGCACCTGGTCAAACAGGGCGCTGGCGGTCTTCGGCTCGCCACCCCAGAAGTTCGCACTGAACACGTGCGCCTTCAGCGCGAAGATCGCGACGACGACGAAAGTCAGGATCGGGACTATCTTGGCCACGGTCACGACCTTGTTGATCGTCGCGGCCTCCCGCATCCCGCGAGTGATCAGGATGTGGAAGATCCACAAGCCCGCTGATCCCAGTGCCACCGCGGCCAGCGTGTCGCCATGACCGAACACCCCCGGCCACAGCAGCCCCAGGGTAGAGGTGATCAGCACCCAGTAGGTGACGTTGCCGATGCACGCGCTGGCCCAGTACCCGAAGGCGGAGAAGAAGCCCAGGTACTCACCGAAACCGGCCTTCGCGTAGGCGTACACTCCCGCGTCCAGTTCAGGCTTGCGCACCGCCAGCGTCTGGAACACGAACGCCAGCATCAGCATCCCGGTGCCCGCGATCACCCACGCGATCAGGGCGCCAAATATTCCAGTGGACAGGGCGAAGTTACGGGGCAGCGAGAAGACCCCCGCGCCGACCATCGACCCCACCACCATCGCGGTCAGCGTGGTCAGCGGGAACTTCCGCACCTCCGCCGGGGCCTCGGCCTTGACGGTTGTCACTCGCCCGCCCCCTGAACGTGGGCCGGATCATCACCCGGGTTGATGGTCGTGGAGAACTCCCGGGGCGCGGCGCCGGACCGCCCCGGCTCGACGGGCGCCGTTTTCTCGATCCTGAATCCGGTGATCCCGTACAGGACGCTCAGCGCCGGGCTCGCGTAACAGAAGATCGCGAACGGCAGGTATCGGAACGCCGAGACACCAAGCACGGCGCCCATGTACGCACCGCACGAGTTCCAGGCGATCAATGGCGAGCTGACCGTCGCGCTGTCGGCTGCCAGCCGGGAGAGATTGAACGGGGCTAGGCCGCGGCGGGCGAACTCGGCCCGGAACACCTTCACCGGCAGCACCAGGGCGATGTATTGATCGCCGGCGACGACATTGAGTCCGAAGGCTATGGCGAAAACGGTAGCGAAAAGCCTGCCCGTGCTCCTGGCCGCACGTATGAGCGGGTCGACCAGCCGGGAGATCAACCCGAAATGTTCAAGCAGCGTGCCGAACGTCACCGCGCCGATGATCAGCCAGACGGTCAGCAGCACGCTGTGCATGCCGCCCCGCGACAGCAGCCGGTCGATCTCTCCGGTGCCGGATCTGATCGAGAACCCGTTCGCCATTGCCAGCCAGATGCCCTTGATCGAGCCGACCACCGCTCCGGTGTCCTTGCCCACGAAATCCGCCATCACCTGGGGCTGCAGGAAGGCCCCCAGCACGCCCGCGAACAGCGCCGCGGCCGTCAGTGCCAGCGGAGCCGCCACCTTGCGGAAGGACAGCACGCCGAGTAGTAGCAGCGGCAGCAGATTCCAGCCGTTGACGTGGTAAATCTCGCCGATCTTTTTCAGCTCGATGTCTGTCGGCACCGGCGCGTGCACCTGCGCGCCCTTGACCAGGCCGAACACGAGCAGCACCACAAGGGCGATCATGAACGCCGGTACCGAGGTCCACGCCTGGCGCTTGACATGGTCCTCGACCCGGACCTTGACCAGCTGGGCGGTCAGGACCGTCGTCTCCGACAACGGTGAGAGCTTGTCTCCCAGGTAAGCACCCGAAACCACCGCCCCCGCGGTGATCGCGGTGGAGACGCCGATCCCGGAAGCCACGGCGACAAGGCCGACGCCGATCGTCCCCGCTGTGGTCCACGAGCTGCCGATGGTCAGCGAGACGATCCCGCAGATCAGCGCGCTGGCCCCGTAATACCACGCGGGCGAGAGAATTTTGATGCCGTAGTAGATGAGGGTCGGGATCGTACCGGACAGATTCCACACGCCGATCAATGCGCCAACCGCGAGCAGGATGAAAATCGCGCTCGCGATTGACGCCAGAGAATTCTGTGCCGCGTGCTGCACCTCATCCCAGGAATAACCGTTCTTCAGAACGATCACCGCGACGGCCAGTACGCACAGGATCAGCGCCACCTGGATCGGGCCATCCAGAGCGTCAAGACCAAACAATGCCAGCGAGCCAGCTATGAGCACGACCAGGGTGACCAGCGGGATGATGGCATCCGCCAGCGACGGATCGCGGACCTGTCCCGGCCCCCCAGGCGCGTCTGCGGTGATCATTGTCGCTAACCTCCGGATGCGGACCTCCCGAACCATCCCCCGTGGCGGTGATCGCAAACGAAAGTCCCAGGTAGGCGACCTAATGGCCTTTCCGTTATGTACCAATTGTCGCACGCGGCAATCGCCTCAATTCCATTTGGTACCTCTCCGGTGACGCCGATCGCCGGGAACACGATGTCTGGTATATGCTCCCGTGTCCGCTTACACTCGAAAATGTAGACGAGTACGGTGTCAGGCATCTGGTCGCGGTCACCCGGGCCGCGGCCCGGTTCTTCGCTTGCCTGGCCGAGGGCAGCTGGGTGCCGGGATACTTGGCCAGTCGCGGGTTCGAGCCTGACACGTGGCGGTGGCGGGGTGTCGGCTACGCGCCGGCGGCATGGGACGAGCTCACCGCTCATCTACGCGACCTCGGTTTCACCGATCCGGCGATCCGCGCCGCTGGTCTGGCAAAGTGGTCAGGACGCGGCGCCCTGATCGACATATTCCGGGACCGTGTCATGTTTCCGATCCGGTCCATGGACGGCACCGTGGCCGGCTTCATCGGTCGCGCGCCACCTGGCGCCGACCCATCCATACCGGCCTACCTGAATAGCCCCACGAGCGCCCTTTACCGGAAAGGGCAAGTGCTGTTCGGCCTCTGTGAGGCACAGCCAGCAGTCGCCACCGGCAGCCGCCTGGTGATTACCGAGGGTCCACTGGACGCCATGGCGGTTACCGTCGCCGATCCGGCCAGGTACGCGGGAGTGGCCCTTTGCGGCACCGCGCTGACCCACGGGCAAGCCCGTCTGCTCGCCACCCTCGACTGGGCACGTGTTCCCGCGCGGCATGATCCCTGCCTTGGCGCGGCGGGTGTGGTGGTCGCGCTGGACGGGGATCGGGCCGGCCGCCTCGCGGCGGTCCGGGCCCATCGGCTGTTGCGAGGGGTAACCGACGATCTCGCCGCCGTTTCCTTCCCGCCCGGTTCGGACCCAGCGAGTTACTTCCGCGAGCACGGCTCCGCGGCTCTGGCCGGGCTGCTCGATTCGTCGGCGCGCCCGCTGGCGGACCTGGTCATCGACGGGACCGCCGCCAGGTTCGACCGATGGGTGGAGTTCACCGACGGGAAGTTCCTCGCGCTCCGCGCGGTCGCGCCGCTGATCGCCGGGCTGCCGCCCGGCCAGGTGGCCCGTCAGGTCGCCCGCGTCGCGGAACGCCTGGCCCTCACCCACGCCGAAGTGACCGAAGCCGTGACCACCGCCCTCTCCGAGTCACCCCCGCCAGCCCCTTGACCGCCGCCGAGCCCGGCACCGGCGCCGCGGCTCGCGGCGAGCTTGGCTTCGATCTCCTCCTGAAGGTCGACGCCGGTCATCTGGGCCAGGCCGAAAAGGTAGATGGCGGCGCCGGCGAGTTCTTCCCCGACATCGACGCGACCTTTGCGCCACGAATCGAAGGCTTCGGCTACCTCACCTTGAAGCAGGCAGAACTCCAGCGGCACATCGGCGAGGTTGAATCCCCTGGCCGTCTTGTCATCCCATGCGAGTTGCTGCGCTGACCGGATCTCCACATCCCCTCCGATCATCGGTTCCCAGGTCGGCACGGTACCGCGCGCCGCCTGTGCATCACCATGTGCATAACCCGCCATCTCCTGTGGACCGACCGCCGCTTCCGGTGCGATGCGGTGTGCACAGCCAGGGATGAACGACCGACTGGCCTGTGCAGTCGCCTGTGGACAGGTTGTGCCGGCCTGTGGACGAGGATCCGCGAGAAAACTTCCCGCAATTCTCGCGCTGCCCAAGCCGGTCGGCTAAGCCGGTCGGCCCAAGGTGGTGAATGTGCCATAGCACCCCCTCTATGGGGGACGATGGCACATTCACCCCCTAAAGAGCGCGCACACAGGAGGACGGCTGTGGCGACGGGTACCACGGATCCCTCCCGAGTGCTATACATCGGATGTATGACGGAGCAATCTGCCGAATTCGCCGGGCTGACCGCGCTGGTTACCGGCGGCGCCTCGGGTATCGGCTTGGCCACCGCGCGCCTGCTCGCCGCACGCGGGGCCCAGGTCGCCGTGCTGGATCGGGTCAAACCCGCCGAAAGCGCCAACCCCGCCGAAAGCGCCGACCTTTATCCGGTTGTAGCCGACGTCACCAACGATGAACAGGTCCGCGCCGCACTGGCGCAGGCCACGCAAGCCCTCGGAGGACTGGCCATCCTGGTCAACAACGCCGGCATCGGCGCCGCCGGCACGGTGGCGGACAACGATGACGACGAGTGGCGCCGGGTGCTCGACGTGAACGTGCTCGGGATCGTGCGCACGACCCGGGCCGCGCTCCCTCTCCTCAAAGAAGCTGCGAAACGACACGGCCAGGCGGCCATCGTCAACACGTGCTCGATCGCCGCGATCGCCGGCCTGCCGAACCGGGCCTTGTACTCGGCCAGCAAGGGAGCCGTCTACGCGCTCACCCTCGCCATGGCGGCCGACCACATCGCCGAGAACATCAGGGTCAACTGCGTGACCCCGGGGACGGCCGATACCCCGTGGGTGCGGCGCCTGCTTGACTCGGCGCCCGAGCCAGAAAAGGAACGCGAGGCCCTGGCCGCCCGCCAGCCCATGGGCCGGCTGGTGACCGCCGGCGAGGTGGCCGCGGCCATCGCCTATCTGGCCAGTCCGCTGGCGGGTGCGACCACTGGCACCGCGCTCGCCGTGGACGGCGGGATGCAGGGTTTGCGGATAAGACCACCAAAGATCGGATGACACCCCGTGTATCACTAGTGTATCGAACCGACATAGCGGGCTTTCAACCCATTGACACGCAAAGACATCCGATCTATTTTCCTGGCACAGGACCTCAACCCCGACCCCTCCCCGAACTGGACTTGACTGGAGGGGTCCGCCAGGAGGCACTATGACCGTGCGCAGACGCGCGGGTTCCCTCCGCGCCATCACTGCCGCGGCCGCCGCGGCGGTCGCGGTGACTCTCATCGCCGCTTGTAGCTCCAGCTCCAGTTCCGGCTCCAACGCGTCCGCCGGCTCCAGCACGTCGGGCGGCACGTCGGGCAGCACAAGCGGCACGACCATCGGCGTCGACCTCACCTACAATGACACCGCTTTCTGGGCTGCCTACATCAACTACGAGACGCAGTACGCCCAGCAACTGCACATCCATCTGCTCGGCCCGCTGCTCGCGGCAGCCAATGCGAGCCTGCAGAACCAGCAGATCCAGACGCTGGTCAACGAAGGCGCCAAGGCGATCGTCGTCAACCCCGAGACCGCCACCAGCCTGGGCCCGGCGATCGCGTACGCCAGCGCGCACCACGTGCAGCTGATCTCCGTCGACACGATCGTCGGCGTCGGCAAGGTGTACATGGTGGTCCGCGCGTCCAACCTTCTGTACGGCCTGGATGCCTGCGCCTACATCAGCTCAAAGGTCAAGTCCGGCTACGTACTCGATCTGGAAGGCGACCTGACCAGCTCCAACGGCGCCGACCGGACCAACGCGTTCAACGACTGCATGGCCAAGAACGCCCCCAACGTCAAGGTCCTCAAGGATCCGACGGTGTGGACCGAAGCCACCGCTGTCACCGACGCGCAGAACGCGGTGAACGCCTATGGCAGCCAGCTCAAGGCGATCTACTCGCAGTGGTCGAGCCCGGACACGGGTGTGCTGCCCCTGCTGAAGTCCAAGGGCCTGGCGGGCAAGGTGATCGTGGTCAGCGACGACGGCGTCCCGTTCGAGATGTGCGACGTCGGCAACGGCACGCTCGACGCCTCGCAGTCCCAGCCGGCCAACCTGTACGCGTACTGGGCGCTGAAGTACGCCCTCGACGCGGCCAACGGCGTCCAGCACAGCGCCGGCCAGCCCGGCGGCGGTGCCCCGGCATTGCAGATGGTCAGCTATCAGGGCGACAGCAACCTGGCCGACCCGATCGTCGCCCCCTTCGTCACCAAGGCGCAGCAGACGCTCAGCATCACTCCGGTGGATGGAGAGTCCGGAACGGTGACGACCACGCCGGTGTCCGACACCAGCCTGTGGGGCAACGTCTACGGGACTGCGCACGGCGGCGTGTGCAAGTCCACATGACCGAACCAGCGGTCGAGGCGGCCGGGATCCAGAAGCGGTTCGGCAGCACGCGCGCGCTGCGCGGCGTCGATCTCACCCTGGAGCCCGGCCGCTGCCTCGGCCTGATCGGCCGTAACGGGGCGGGGAAGTCCACCCTGGTCTCGATCCTGTCCGGCATCTACCCGCCGGACGCCGGAGAAGTACGGCTGAACGCCCCGCTGGCCACCGTTTTCCAGCACTCGATGGTCGTGCCCGGCATGACCGTCGCGGAGAACGTGTTCCTCGGCCGGCAGCCCCGCCGCCGCTTCGGTGTCATCGACTGGCGCGCGATGCGGGAGCAGGCCCGGCAGGTGATGGCCGACTGGGGGTTCGACGTGGACGCCGGCACCCCGTCCGGGAACCTCACGGTGGAGCAGCGCCAGGTAGTGGAGATCGCCCGCGCGCTGGCGGCCGGCACGCGCTGCCTGCTGCTTGACGAGCCGACCGCCGCGCTGGAGCGCGGCGCGACCCAGCGCCTGTTCGAGCGCATCCGCCAGCTGCGGGCTCAGGAGGTCGCGATCTTGTACATCTCCCATCATCTGGAGGAGGTTTTCGAGATCTGCACCGACGTCGCGGTGCTCCGCGACGGGGAGAAGGTGCTGACCGCGCCAATGGCCGAGGTCAGCAAAGCTGAGCTGGTCACCGCCATGGTCGGAAAGCCTTACAACGAACGGTCTGTGGTTCCCCCTCCGCGACCCACCGCCGCCACCGGGGCGACGGTTCGCCCCGCGCTGACCGTGGACGGGATCAGCTTCGCGTCGCCGGGTGTCCTGCTCAGCGACGTGTCGCTGACCGTGCGACCCGGCGAGCGGGTCGGAGTCACCGGTTTGCGCGGTTCCGGGGCGACGACGCTGGCCAGGATCGTGGCCGGGGCGACCGCGCCGGATGCCGGCGCCGTCCGGCTGGGGGGTCGCCCGCTCAAGCCCGGCGACCGGGCCGCGGCGCTGCGGGAAGGGATCGGTTACATACCGGAGGACCGGCAGGCGGATGGGTTCGTGCCGCTGCTCGGGTCGGCGGAGAACATCGCGATGACCGTCACCGACCGGATCGCGCGGGCTGGCTTCGTCGGTCCCAGGCGCCGGGAGAGGATGGCGGCGCCGCTGGCCCGCCGCCTGTCCCTGGTGGCGGCCGGTCTCGGCCAGCCGGTGCGGGAACTGTCCGGCGGGAACCAGCAGAAGGTGACGGTCGCCCGCGCGCTGGCCCGGGACCCGGTGCTGATCGTGGCCATCACCCCGACCCGGGGGGTGGATGTGGCGTCCAAGGAACTGCTGCTGGCCGAGCTGGACCGGGTGACAAGGGAAACCGGGGCGAGCCTGCTGCTGGCCAGCGACGAGCTCGACGACCTGGTCATCTGCGATCGCGTGGTGGTCCTGGTCCGCGGCGAGGTCTTCACCGAGTTCACCGATCCGCCGTTCGACCGCGAGGCGCTGATCGCGGCGACGGAAGGTATGGGAGTTAAATGAGCGAGCCAAAGGGGCGCGGCGTCGCCTGGGATGCGGAGGCGCGCGGAGAGCAGAGCACGAGCGACGAGGGAAGGCGAGGCCTCGAGGCGCCCCGGAGGCGAGCGGCAAGCACTGCGGCGATCAATTGGGTGCGCGAGGCCGCGCTGGTGCCGGTGCTGGCCGTGCTGCTGATCGTCGGCGCGGTGCTGAACAGCCACTTCCTGACCGTGTCGAACATGACCGGCATCGGGCAGCAGATCTCCGCCCTGGGTGTTGTGGTGGTGGGCGAGTCGCTGATCTTGCTGATCGGCGGTATGGACCTGTCGCTGGAGTCCACCTACGGGCTCGCGCCCATGGTGGCCGCGTGGCTGATCGTGCCGGTCGCCTCGTTCGGCAACGGCATGCTGCTCGGCCCCTATGTCGGCATCCTCATCCTGCTGGCGATCGGCGTCGCGGCCGGTTTCGCCAACGGCTTGCTGATCGTCAAGGGACGGCTGAACGGGTTCATCGTCACGCTCGGCATGACGATCCTGCTGGCTGGCCTCCAGGACGGTATCGTCAAGGGCCAGGCGCCGTTCAACCTACCCAGCGCGTTCAGCTACCTGGGTTCGGCCAGCTTCGGCGCGTTCCCGGTGTCGCTGATCGTCACCGCGATCATCTTCATCGGCACCGGCCTGTTCCTGCGCTATCACCGCGTCGGCCGGGCGATTTACGCGATAGGCGGCAACCGCGCGGCGGCCCGGGCCGCGGGTATCAAGGTGGACCGGATCCGGATCGGCGTCTACGTGGCCGGCAGCGTGCTGGCCGCGGTCGGTGGCCTGATGGAGGCCGGCCGGGTCTCGTCGGTCACTCCGCAGCAGGGGTATGGCGAGGGCATCATCTTCGCGGTGTTCGCGGCGGCCGTCATCGGCGGCGTGTCCCTCCAGGGCGGCCGTGGCAACATGGTGGGCGCGGCGTCCGGCGTGATCCTGCTTGGCCTGGTGCAGAACATCCTGGACCTGGAGAACGCGCCGAACTACTGGATCGACGCGATCAATGGCGGCGTGATCTTGTTCGCCCTGCTCCTGGCCCGCATCATAGGCGGCGAAGCGAGCGCGGAATTATGTGGGGGGTAAACACCAACCCCCCACACCCCCCGGCCCGCGACGCGACCCGCCGCAGTGTCGCCCGGCCGGGAGACCCTCCGGGCCTCCGCAGCCGGGCGACCCGCGAAGCTCGCTGGCGCTCGCCGCGGAGCTACCCGACGTTTCGACTGGGGGCGCTGTGACTAAAGTCGTTAGGCTTGAGACGTGTGACGTGCGGTTTCCGACGTCGCGGACGCTGGCTGGATCCGATGCGATGAACCCGGCCCCGGATTACTCCGCGGCGTATGTGGTCATCCGGACCGATGACCCGGGTGGCCTGGCCGGTCACGGGTTCGCGTTCACCATCGGGCTTGGCAACGAGGTGCAGCTCGCCGCCATCCGCCTGCTGGAGCCGTTCCTGGCCGGCCAGGACGTGGACGAGCTGATATCGGATCTCGGCGGCCTGTACCGGCGGCTGATCAGCGACAGTCCGCTGCACTGGCTCGGCCCGGACTGCGGGGTCGTGTACATGGCGATCGGCGCGGTGCTCAACGCGTGCTGGGACCTCGCCGCGCGCCGGGCCGGCAAGCCGCTGTGGCTGCTGCTCGCCGAGCTGACCCCGGAGCAGATCGTCGGCCTGGTGGACTTCCGTTACCTGACCGACGTGCTCACCCCGGACCAGGCCTTTGACCTGCTGGAGCGAGCCGCTCCCGGCCGCGCCGGACGGGTCGCCGCGCTGAAGCGGGACGGCTACCCGGCCTACTCGACCGCGCCCGGCTGGCTCGGCTACTCCGACGAGCGCCTCGCGGCGCTGTGCCGGCAGGCCGCGGACGAGGGCTTCACCCAGGTCAAGCTCAAGGTCGGCGCCGCGCTCGACGACGACAAACGCCGGATCACGATCGCGCGGGACGTGCTGGGGGAGGACTTCGACATCGCGCTGGACGCCAACCAGGTCTGGGACGTGCCGACCGCGATCTCGTGGATCACCGAGCTGGCGCCGTTCCGGCCCGCCTGGATCGAGGAGCCGACCGCACCGGAGGACGTCCTGGGCACCGCGGCGATCCGCGCCGCGGTGCGGCCGGTCAGGGTGGCGACCGGGGAGCATGTCGCCAACCGGGTCATGTTCAAGCAGTTGCTGCAGGCCGACGGCATCGACATCATGCAGATCGACGCGTGCCGGGTCGCCGGCGTGAACGAGAACATCGCCAACCTCCTGCTCGCCGCGAAGTTCGGCGTGCCGGTCTGCCCGCACGCTGGCGGGGTCGGGCTGTGCGAGATCGTCCAGCATCTGTCGCTGTTCGATTACGTCGCGGTGTCCGGGCAGATGGCGGGCAGGAAGATCGAGTGGGTGGATCACCTGCACGAGCACTTCACCGCGCCCGCGGTGGTCTCGGGCGGCAGGTATATAGCGCCGCGGGCGCCGGGCGCGTCCACCGAGATGCTGGCCGGATCGATCGCCGAATACTCGTATCCATCGGGCGCGGTATGGCGCGGCTAGGTCCCCTGGTGTTCGGGGGCGCACCGATCGGCGGGCTGTACGAGCCGGTCAGCGAGGCGCAGGCCGATGCCACGCTCGCCGCTGCCTGGGACGTCGGCATCCGTGCGTTCGACACCGCGCCGCACTATGGTGTCGGCCTGTCCGAGCGGCGGATCGGCGAATTCCTGGCCGGGCGGCCGCGCGACGAGTTCATCGTGTCCACCAAGGTGGGCCGGCGCCTGCTGCCGGCATCCGGTCCGGTGGAGGAGGGTGTCGCCGGCTTCCACGGGACACCGGCGCTGTCCCGGGTCCGCGACTACAGTCGGGATGGCGTACTGCGCACGGTCGAGGACAGCCTGCGCCGCCTCCGGCTGGACCGCCTGGACATAGTGCTGATTCACGATCCGGAGGAGCACCTGACCGAGACGATGGAGGCCGCCTACCCGGCGCTGGCCGGACTCCGGTCCCAGGGCGTCGTCGGGGCCGTTGGCGCGGGCATGAACTTCGCGGAGCCGCTGGCCTGGCTCGTCGCGCACACCGACTTCGACTGCGTGCTCATCGCGGGCCGCTACACGCTGCTGGATGACTCGGCCGCTACGACCTTGTTGCCGCTGTGTGCCGAACGCGGCGTGGCGGTACTGGCCGGCGGCGTCTTCAACAGCGGCATCCTGGCCGGCGGCGACCACTACGACTACGCCCCGGCCCCCGCCGAGGTGGTCGGCCGTGTCGGACGCCTCCGCGAGGTCTGCGCCAAATACGAGGTGCCGCTTCCCGCCGCGGCGCTGCGCTACGCGCTGCGGCACCCGGCCGTTTCCGCCGCCGTGGTCGGCGCCCGCAGTCCTGGGGAAATCCGCGCTGACGCGGGCTACCTCACGCTGCCGATACCGGATGCCCTCTGGGCCGATCTGGCCGGCTAGGGGCGCCGGTCACGCCGCGGGGGTACCGGGGGGACGGCTCCCCCCGGTCAAGGAACAGTGGCCAGCCATTGCTCGACGCCGGCGATGTGGACGGTGGCCCAGGAGCGGGCGATCTCGGGCTCGTGCGCGGCGAGCGCGTCGAGGATGGCCCGGTGCTCGGCGAGCGTCCGGGTCATCGCCCCGGTCTGGGTGAGTCCCCGCCACACCCGCGCCCTGGTCGTGGGCCCGGCCATCGAGTCGAGCAGCGAGGCGAGCACCGAGTTCCCCGAACACGCCACTATCCGGCGGTGGAACTCCAGGTCGTTCGTTACCAGGGTTTCTGCCTGCGGGCTGGGACCGGCGCTGTCCAGCAGTTCTCGGAGATCCTCGACCTCGTCCGCGGTTATCCGCTCCGCCGCCATGGCGGTGGCGGCGGGCTCCAGGATGCGGCGGACGCGGAGGAACTCCAGGAGCGTGTCGTCGCGGTGGAAATCGACGATGAAGCTCAGCGCCTCCAGCAGCAGGCGCGGTTCCAGGCTGGTCACATAGGTCCCGTCGCCGCGCCGCACGTCCAGTATGTTGACCAGGGACAGGGCGCGCACCGCCTCGCGCAGCGAGTTCCTGGACAGTCCCAGGTCGGCGGCGAGGTCGGCTTCCCGCGGCAGCCGGTCCCCGGCGCGCAGCGCACCGGATGTGATCATGGCCTTGATCTTCTCGATGGCTTCGTCGGTAACCGCCACGGTTGGCCCCCCACTTGTGGAAACATCGGATGTTTGCGGAGAATTATATGTTGGTCGACGCTCACCATCATGTGTGGGATCTCCGGGTCCGCGATCAGGACTGGATCGCCGGAGCCGAGTTGGCGCCGCTGCGCCGGAACTTCCTGGTCAGCGACTACGAACTGGTGGCCGCGGCGGCGGGCGTGACGGCGAGCGTGGTGGTGCAGACCGTCACCGTTCCCGGTGAAACTTCCGAACTGCTCGAGCTGGCTGATGCCAGTGCGCTGATCGCGGGCGTGGTCGGGTGGGTCGACCTGACCGCCGGTGATGTCGCCGATCGTCTAGCCGCGCTGCGCGCGCTGCCGGGAGGTTCGTGGCTGCGCGGCGTCCGCCACCAGGTGCAGAGCGAACCCGATCCCGGCTGGCTTATGCGCCCCGACGTCCTGCGCGGCCTGCGCGCCGTCGCCGCCGAAGGGCTGGTATATGACCTGGTCATCACGTCTGGCCAGTTGCCGGTCTCGGCGCGGGCCGCCAGCGCGGTGCCCGGACTGACGTTCGTGCTCGATCACCTGGGTAAGCCGCCCATCGCCTCGGGTCAGATCGAGCCGTGGGCATCGGACCTGCGCCGTCTGGCCGCGCTGCCGAACACCGTGGCCAAACTGTCCGGCCTGGTCACCGAGGCTGACTGGAAACGCTGGCAGCGCGGCGACCTGCGCCCCTATGCCGAGGCGGCACTGGAGTCCTTCGGGCCTTCCCGGCTGATGTTCGGCTCCGACTGGCCGGTCTGCACGCTCGCCGCCAGCTACGACGACGTCCGGCGGGCCGCCCTCGACCTGACCGCCGCGCTGAGCCCCGCCGAACGCGACGCCCTGTTTCACGGCAGCGCCACACGTACCTACCGCCTCTCCCAGCCTTTACCCTCTCCCAGCCTTTCGCCTCTTCCAGAACGCCGGTCAGGTATCCGGCCGTCAATTTGTCGCTTTGTGCAGTGACTTTTCCGTACCGTGGCGACATTTCACGATAACGTGCGTTCGCGGGTTTTTGGCAATTCCGTCTCCGCTGAGATGCCCAGCCCGGTGAACTTGCAAATATCGCCGCATAGCGGGCACCGGGCTGGGCATCTCGTGGAAGATCGGAGCCCTCCGGAAGAAAAGGTGCCGGAAACCAGCACCCTTTCCTCCGCGAGGCCCTTTTCTTCCACCTCGTCCACCGCAACCGCCACCCACATACAAAGTTTTAAGATCCAGGATCCCCAGCGTGCCATTGACGCCATCGGCTCGGGGTGGCCGGTCGGCCAGATCGTTGCCCTTCACCTCCATATAGCGCGGAAATTACATGCTACGTGGAATTTTGCCCGCCGTATTTGTGCATTTAATTTCCGTGCAGCATGGATGTTCCGCCTTAATCCACACCTAGTTCAAGACTTACCGGACATTCAGGGAAATCCAGCGGCGGCGGGAAGCGCGGCTGCGGGCCGGAGAATGCTATCCGCGCGGGCCGTCCTGCCAGATGCCGATGACGTTGCCGGCCGGGTCGCGGATGGTGGCTACCCACAGGTTCCCTTCCGGGTAGGGCGGGGTGACCAACTCGGCGCCGCGGCCGATCGCCGCGCGCATCGTGGCGTCGAGGTCGGTGACGTAGATGTAGGGCAGCACGCCGGCTTCCCCGGCGGCGGGCAGATCGGTGCGCCAGTGCCCGATGACGTGGCCGGTGCCGTCGCTGAAGCTCGGCTCCGCCGCGGAGCCGCGCAGTTGCCATCCGAAGACGGCCCGGTAGAAGTCCGCTGATTCCGGCACGTCGCGGGCGGGGATGCGCAGGTAAGACACGCCGCCTGGCCGGGCCACCGTGCCCTCTACCCCCGGGTCACTCTGATCGGTCATCGCTGGTCGCCTCCTGCCTGCGTGACGCCTCTTACTCGAAACGGTATCCGCCGTCGGTGGTGAGCCAGACCGGGGTCCGGCCGTGACGCAGCGCGGGAATCCGCTCGGGGTCATGGGTAGGTTTGAGGATGTAGCCCTTTGCCTCATCCAGCGGATCGTGGCCTTCCAGCCGTTCCATGCAACCCGTCGAGGGGGTGCCCAGGACCGTGATGAGGTTCGCCGGGGAATCGCCGCGGGTGCGGTTGCGCCGCCAGATCGTGTACCGCTGCCCGATGACGCTTTCCCCGCAGCAGAAGCACCGGTAACCGTCCCGCTCCAGCACGAGCCACATCGTCTGCGGGGAAAGGTGTCTCGGCCGCGACGTGTTCGGCCCGGGCGTCTCCCCGCGATAGTGGTCGTTCTCGGCCGCGACGCGGCGGCTCAGCGCGTTGTAGTAAATCAGGTGCGAGCGACTGTGGGTCATATTGATGTGACTGGCCAACGGCCGGATTATGACGCGGCATGCGCCGGACGTCAGCCATCAGGCGAGCCGCCCGTGGTTGTTCCACGGGCGGCCCGCCATGGGATCACGGAAGCGTCGTCAGGTGGGGCGCCACCGTGCTGGCGAAGTTGTAGCCGTTGGACGCGTCCCAGTTGATGGACCACGTCATCACGCCGCGGATGCCCGGGTAGCTGCTGGATGGGACGAAGCTGCCGCAATTGGTTCGTGCGGCCAGGCAGTCCAGGGCCGCGTTGACCACCGAAGGCGACACGTAACCACTGCCGGCCGCCGAGGGGGAGGAGGGCAGCCCGAGGCCCACCTGGGAGGCCGAGAGCCCGCCCTGCAACTCGGTGCAGGCCAGCGCGGTCATGAAGTTCTCGGTGCCTTCGGAGTAGACGTTCCCGTCACAGCCGTTCATTGAGCCCGAGTTGTAGTACTGCGTGTTGATCATCGTGAGGATGGACTTGATGTTCAGCGCGAGCTGGAAGTAGTCGTTGCCGGTGGACTGCGTGTCCACGGTCTGCGGCGCCAGCGTGATGATCAGGCTGGAGCCCACGTCGCTTTCCAGCTGCTCCAGCGCTGACGCCATGAACTGCGGGTTGACGCCGTTCTCCAGGTCGATGTCGACGCCGTTGAACCCGTACTGCTGAATGATCGAGTCCACGCTGCTGGCGAAGCTGGCGGCGCTGGTGGCGTCGTTGACGCTGATCGTGCCGTTCTGGCCGCCGACCGACAGGATGACCTTCTGGCCACGGGCCTGGAGCGTGTGGATGTCGCTGATGAACTGCTGCTGGGTGTAGCCGCCGAGCGCCGAGGACAGGCCGGAGTCGAGGCTGAACGTGACCTGCCCCGGCGTGCTGTCCGAATCGCCGAACGCGACCGCGATCAGGTTGTAGCTGGCCGGCGCGTCGGCCAGGGTCAGCGGCTGGGCGCCGTTGGTGAAGTCCTGCCAGTAACCCATCAGCAGATGCGCGGGGAGCCCGCTCCCACCGCCGCCCCCGCCACCCGACGCGGTGGTGGCGTTGACCTGGCTGGACTGCGGGGACTGGCCGGCCGGGTTGTAGGCGGCCACGGTGAAGGTGTAGGTGGTCGATGCGGCGAGGCCGGTCACCGTGTCACTGGTTCCGGTCACGTTGGCCACCTGGGAACCATTGGAGTACACGAGGTAGCCGGTGACGGTCCCGGACGGAGCGGTCCAGGACAGCGACACCGACGACGACGTGGTACCGGTGACCGTCAGGCCGGTCGGGGCCGCTGGCGCGGTCCCGCCGCCTCCGCCGCCGTTGCCCGCCGGTCCGGTCAGCGACAGGTTACCGGCGTAGAAGGTCGGCTGGGCGTACCAGCCATGGACGTACACGGTCACGCTGGTCGTGCTGGCACCGGTGGTGAAGCTGGTGGACAGCTGCGTCCACGAAGTGGCCGAAGGCGTCCAGGCGTCGGTGTCGCTGCTCCCGGTTCCGCTGTCACCGAGGAAGACGTAGTCGCCTTGCACCAAGCCGGTCAGCGTATAGGAAGAATCGGGCTGAACGCTGACGACCTGGCTGCACTGCGCGTCGTCGCTGCTGGTCGGCGTCCCGGCCAGCGCGTGCGACGAACCCGGGGCGACCGGCGAGGACACCACCGTGTCGCCGGACGAGCACGTCCACCCGGCGGTGCTTCCGGTCGCGAAGTCGCCGTTGGTGAGCAAGCTGGACTGCGCCGACGCGGCGGGCGCCGTGAACCCCACGGCCAACCCCACCGCCAGCAACGCGGCCGGAACAAGCGACCCCGCCAGCCGCAGCCGCCGGCGGGCGCGGAACGGGCGCGAGAGAACCGCTCGAAGGCGGCCATTACTCAGGCGGGAACGGGACGGATCTCTCACATGACCTCCAGCGCGGTGAGGCCGCTCCCCAATTAATAGTAAAGTTTCTTAAAAGTTAATGCATAGCGTAACTCCAGCACCGCCCCCCGTCAATCCCTCCCCGTCGGCCCGCCGCAACGGCAGGGCCCACCGGCCGCCCGGCAACAGCAGGCCCACCGGCCGCCCGGCAACAGCACACCCACCGGCGGCGCGGCAACAGCAGGCCCACCGGCGGCGCGGCAACGGCAAGGGCCGTCGGCTACTACCGGAAGTCCGCGCGCAGTGCCCTGGGGACTAATCCAGAAATGTCGGGTATCGCCGACGAGGCGTAGCTGATGATCCGTAAATAGGTGCGGAGCGAGACTCTTGTGTTAGGCGTGGTGCTACCTACACGCCGCACAGCGTCGGGGGCGTCGGCGGCTATTCACCAAGCGTCGTGGGCTTGTACCAGCCCGGCAGGTCCAGGCGCAGGGAGCCCAGGTACACATCTTGCCACGCTCATCCCGCCTGCATCAGGGAGCGCGCGGATGGATGTGGCAGCGACCCGGTTATAACCGGGTCGCTGCCACATCCATCCGACAAGGATCCGAATTTGGATCGCTGACGCTACCTGAATAGTCGCCACGACGAGGGTGCAATACGCGAGGCGTATCGATGGCGCCATCGATGTCGTTACGGCGGACAATTTCGGGCGCCATCGACATGGATGGCGCCATCGTCGCATGTGCGGAGGAACGCAGCCGGAAGCATGCATCGCGGGAGCGGCGGAGTCGCGGGCGGCCGCGGGCCTGCGACCCGGGTGCCGGCCTGCCGGCCCGACCCGGCGCTGGCACGCGGACCCGGCCGCGGGCCTACGGACCCGGGTGCGCCCTGGGACCCGGGCGCCGGCCTGCGGACCCGGGTGCCGGGCTGCCGGCCCCGACCCGGGTGCCGGGCTGCCGGCCCGACTGGGGCGCCGGGCTGCTGCTGGCGTCCGGTTTGCTGGGACGTGACCGTTATGTGTACGGCGGTTGTGCCGGAAGATGCGGAAGAAAGGGGCCTCGTGGAAAGTTGGGCGCTGGTTTCCAGCACCTTTTTCTCCAAGGGGCTCCTTTTTTCCATGAGATGGCGGGCGGGTGCCCCGTTGTGCGGTGATATGCGTAGCTCACCGTATCCCTTCGCATACCCAGTGACATAAGCTGACCGGGGGCGCGGAGCGTGCGAGGGTCGCTGCAGGTTACACGGGACCGGGCGAGGGGCGTGTGGCGGGTCGGCTGCCGGGACTGTATGTGTGACTGCGGATGATCTCCCGTGCTGTTGACGGCGATCGTGATCTGTGCTTACTTACAGAGTAGGGTCGATACGAACAGGACAGGTCTAATGGCTACGAGTAATGACCCCCTGCTGGAGACGCGTTTCTTCACCGTGGGCGAGATCGCCAGGATCGCACGGGTATCGAAGATGACCGTGTACCGCGAAGTTCACGCGGGGCGGCTTGACTCGGTGCGCATCGGACGATCATTCCGCATACCAGAGGAATCAGTACGTCGGTGGCTGGGCGGCCCGCTCGCTGCCACGGCCTGACTGAGCTGACGCTGAACCAGGAACCGCGGCCAGCGCCAGGGGGAACCGCTCCCGCACCGTCGCCGCGGTCCGATCTGGCGACGCTTCCCATACGTCGGCGTTGAAGATCTCGACTTCGATGTAACCGTCATATCCGGCCGCCGTCACGGCGGCCGATATCGGCGGGAAGTCGATCACGCCGTCGCCCACATGCCCCCGGCCCAGAAGCACGTCGGCGGGCAGCGGCAGCACCCAGTCGCACACCTGGTAACTGACGATCCGTCCGGCCGCGCGGGCGATGTCATCCAGCACCCGAGCGTCCCACCAGACGTGATACGTGTCCACGACGACGCCCACCGCGTCCGCGGGGAACCGCAGCGCGAGTTCCACCGCCTCGCCCAGCGAGCTGATCACGCACCGGTCGGCGCAGAACATGGGATGCAGGGCCTCGATCCCCAGCCGGACCCCCAGTCGCTGCGCGTCCGGCACCAGGTCGCCCATCGCGTCGGCGATCAGGCGCCGGGCCAGGGCTAGATCGTGGCATCCGGTCGGCAGGCCACCGGACACCAGGACGAGCGTGTCAGCGCCGAGTTCGGCCGCTTCGGCGATGGCGGCGCGGTTGTCCGCCAGCGCGGCGGCGCGCTCTCGCGGATCGATGTGCGTGAAGAACCCGCCCCGGCACAGGCTTGACACGTAGAGCCCGGCGGCGCGTACCGCGGCCGCCGACTCGGCCAGGCCGAACTCGGCGACCCGGTCCCGCCACAGTCCGATCGCCGGGATGCCGTGACGGACACACAGGTCCGCTGTCTGCGCCACCGTCAGCTTCTTGACCGTCGCCTGGTTCAGCGACAGCCGGCGCAGGCCGAGACCGTCCTCCTCCCAAGCCATCACGACAGACCTCTCAGCAGCCCGGTCATCCGGTCGACGGCCAATCCGGGATCGGCCAGCGCACCCGCCTCGGCGGCCAGCTCGAACAGCCGGATCAGATGACCGGCGGGCCGCGCCCGTTCCAGCCCGCCCACCATGGCGAAATGCGGCTGCAGTCCGTTCAGCCACGCGAGAAACGCCACGCCGGTCTTGTAGTAGGGCGTCGGCTCCTCGAAGATCAGCCTGCTGAGCGGAACTGTCGGCCCGATGGCGGCGTCGTAGCCGGCCACGTCGTCGGCGTCCAGCGCTCGCAGCGCCGCGGCGGCCGGGCGGGTGATGGCGGCGAAGGCGCCGAGCAGGGCGTCGCTGTGCCCGGTCGCGTCCCCGCGAATCAGGTCGGCGTAGTTGAAGTCGTCGCCGGTGTAGAGCCGCACACCCGGCGGCAGCCGCCGCCGCAGCGAGACCTCCTGGGCGGCGTCCAGCACCGACAGCTTGATGCCGTCGATCTTTTCCCCGGCGTGGCTGGCCAGCTCCAGCACCGTGCGGGACGCGGTATCGAAATCCACGCCACCCCAGTAGCCGCGCAGGGCCGGGTCGAACGCCTCGCCGAGCCAGTGCAGGATCACCGGCCGGTCGGCCTGCTTCAGCAGGGTGCGGTACACCTCGATGTAGTCGTTCGGCCCGGTTGCGTCCGCGGCGAGCGCCCGGCTCGCCATCAAGATCACGTCGGCCCCTTGCGACTGCACGAACTCCATCTGCTCGGTGTACGCGCGGATGATCTCGCCGATGGAGTAACCGCCGTCCGCGAGCAGGTGATCGGTGCCGGCCCCGCAGGCGAGGCTCGCGTAGCGGCCCTCCGCGCGGCGCTGCGCCGCCAGCGCCGACGATCGCGTGATCAGCTCGCGGGCCTGCCGCCATTTCAGCCCCATGCCGCGCTGCGCCGTGTCCATCGCCTCGGCCACGCCGAACCCGTGCGACCACAGGTGATCACGGAAGCCCAGTGTGGCCTCCCAGTCGACTGTGTTGACTTTGCCTGGGCCTGCGGCCGCGGCGCCTTCGGCCGGCGTGGCGGCCACGTGGGCCGCGGCGTAGACCCGCCGGGAGGCCGGCGGCGGATAGCCGGCCGCCCAGCCCGGCAGGCTGATCTCGGTCGGTTCCGGTCGTCCCGGCAGCTGGATACGAGCGGTCATCCGTCGAGCCCGGCCGAAGGCGGAGACGAAGAAGGAGACGAAGAAGGAGACGAAGACGAGGGCACCTCGATCCGCCGGCCTTCGGCCGACGACCGCAGGGCCAGGTGAGCCAGTTCAACGCCGCGCGCGCCAGCGGCCAGATCCCAGCGGAACGGCCCGCCCAGGGCCTTGAGGAACAGCTCCCACTCCGCCTTGAACCCGTTGTCGAACGTCATGTTGTCCGGCACGTCGGTCCACTGGGCCGGGTAGTCGAGCGGATCCGGCAGGTCCGGGTTCCACACCGGCAGCGGCGTGGACACCCGGTGCTGCACCGCGCAGTGCCTCAGGCCGGCCACCGCGCTCCCCCTCGTACCGTCCACCTGCAATTCCAGCAGCTCGCGCCGGTTCACCCGCACCGTCCAGGACGCGTTGACCGAGGCGAGCGCGCCGCTGGCGAATTCGAAGACCGCGTAGGCGGCGTCGTCCGCGGTGACGTCGTACGGCTTGCCCGACTCGTCCCAGCGGCGCGGCACGTGCGTCGTGTTCCGCGCGTACAGCGCGGTGATCGGGCCGAACAGGTCCTCGAGCAGGTACTGCCAGTGCGGGAACATGTCGAGGACGATCCCGCCGCCCTCTTCCGCGCGGTAGTTCCACGAAGGCCGCTGGGCGGCGATCTCGTCACCCTCGAACACCCAGTAGCCGAACTCCAGCCGGACCGAGAGCACCCGGCCGAAGAAGCCCTCGCGGATCAGCCGCCGCAGCTTGATCACTCCGGGCAGGAACAGCTTGTCCTGGACCACGCCGTGCGTGATGCCGGCGTCGCGAGCCAGGCGAGCCAGCCGCACCGCGCCATCCACCGAGTCGGCGGTCGGCTTCTCGGCGTAGATGTGCTTGCCGGCCTCGATGGCTTTGGCCAGGCTGACCTCGCGCGCGCTGGTGAGCTGGGCGTCGAAGTAGACGTCGATGGCCGGGTCGGCCAGCACTTCGTCCAGGCTCGTCGTCCACCGCTCGAGGCCGTGCCGCTCGGCGATAGCGCGCAGCCGTTCCGCGTTGCGGCCGACGAGCACCGGCTCCGGGAACAAGGCCGTGCCGTCGTCGAGCTGGATGCCACCTTGCTCGCGGATGCTCAGCAGGGAACGAACGAGGTGCTGGTTATAGCCCATCCGGCCGGTGACGCCGTTCATGGCGACGTGGATGACCTTACGGGTCATTATGAGCCTCGGGTTCGGACGATACTCTGTTACGACGTTTGGGCAAGCGCTTTCCAGATATGAGGGTACAGTAGCAGACGCCGGTGAGGGAGGGGCGGGTGACCGAGGCGAGGGGGCTGACACCGCAACGGGTTACGCTGCAGGACGTCGCCGACCGGGCGGGCGTCTCGCTGACAACCGCTTCCCGGGTGGTGAACCACGGGTCGCGCCGGGTGGGACGCTCGCTGGCCGAGCGGGTCAACAAGGCGGTCGCTGAGTTGGGGTATACCGCCAACTTGCAGGCCAGGGCGGTCGCCACCGGGCAGAGCACGATGGTGGGCGTGGTCGTCCACGACATCGCCGACCCGTACTTCTCCTCGATAGCGGCCGGGCTGATCGAGTCACTGGACGCCAAACGGCTGCTGGTGTGCATGTCGAGCACGTCGGCCACCGAGAGGGCCGAACGGGAGTACGTGGCGCTGATGCGCGCGCAGCGAGCGCGGGCGGTGGTGCTGATCGGCAGCAGGTCCGACGACAGCGCGGCCAGGGACGCGCTGCGGGCCGAGATCGAGGCGTTCACCCGGTCCGGCAGCCAGGCCGTCTGCGTGGGCCAGGACCTGCTGGGCGTGGACACCATCATGCCGGACAACCGGGCGGGCGCCGATGCGCTGGCCAGGGCGCTGGCGGCGCTCGGGCACCGGGAGTTCGCGGTGCTCGCCGGACCGCGCGGCCTGCTCACGGCGCGGGACCGGCGCGACGGCTTCCTGACCGGGCTGCGAGCATGGTCGATCGGGCTGGACCCGGCCCGGGTGGTGCACGGCGAGCTCAGCAGGGACGGCGGTTACGAGGCGATGAGCGCGATCCTGGCCGCCGGCGAGCCGCTGCCGGACTGCGTGTTCGCGGTGACCGACGTCATGGCGGTCGGCGCGCTGGCCCGGCTACGCGCCGCGGGCATCGACGTGCCGACCGGAATCGCGCTGGCCGGATTCGACGACATCCTCACCCTGCGCGATGTCTACCCGCCGCTCACCACCGTACGGCTGCCGCTGAAACGGATGGGGGAGATGGCCGCTGAACTGCTACTAAGCGGCAGCGGCACCGGAACCGGCGGCCCCCGGGTCCTCCCGGTCCCGGGCGAGGTGATCCTGCGGGAGAGCACGCACCCGCGCCCGCCAAGATCAACTCTTGCGCCGCCTGGGACCATCCGATAGTTTCGAGCTTATCGGAAAGCGCTTGCCTGGCGGTGGGAGCGAACATGAGCGAAGCGGCACCGGTTCCGTTCACCGAGACGAAAGCACCCGAGTCCCCGGAGCGGCTGCACCGGGGTGCGCTGCGGCTGATCGACATCTCGGCCTCGACGATGGCGAACATCGGCCCGGCGTACAGTTTCTTCTTCGCCTTCGGCCTCATCGTCAGCACGGCCGGCATCGCGGCGCCGCTGACCATCATCGCGGCCATAGTCGCCGTGGCGCTGCTGGGGAACACGCTGTCCCAGTTCTCCCGGGCGCACCCGTCCACCGGCGGGTTCATCACCTTCGTCGGCAAGACGTTCGGCGGCGGCAGCGCGGTGACGACTGCGTTGCTGGCCGGCGCCGGCTACATCATCGCGATCTCGTCGGTGCTGGTGGTCTCCGGCGGGTTCCTGTCGCTGATGCTGAACTACTACCTCGGCTGGAACGTCCCGTGGGTCGTGTTCACCATCCTGCTCACCGCCGGCGCGATGGCCATGATGATCCGCGGCGTCGCCCCGTCCACGAAGCTGGCCGGCTTCTTCTTCGGCTTCGAACTGATCGTGCTCCTGGTGGTGGCTGTCGCCACGCTGATCAAGAACGGCGGCCACCTGGCCGGCTCGCCGTTCAACCCGCATCACATCAACAACGGCTTCAGCGGCCTGGCGGCCGGCTTCCCGCTGGCCGTCTACCTGTTCATCGGCTGGGAGAACTCGGCCGCGCTGGCCGAGGAAACCGGCAACCCGCGGCGCAACGTGCCGCGAGCCGTCTACATGTCCGTCGCGCTGATGGGATTCACCTACCTGCTGCTCGCCTACGCCACGGTCAGCGGATTCAAGTACAACGGGGCGGCACTGACCAGCACCAGCGTCACCATCCCCTTCATCACCGTCGCCCACGGCGTCGCCGGCTGGCTGGCCTTCATCGCCTACCTGGCCGGCACGACCTCCACCGTGGGTGTGCTGATCGCGGCGGTGAACTCGCAGTGCAGGCTGGTCTTCAACGCGGGCCGCGAAGGACTGCTGCCGCGCTGGATCGGGAGGGTGCACCCGACCCGGCTGACCCCGATCAACGCGATCTTCGCGTTCGTCGCCATCGCCGGCGTCATCGTGGTGGGCTGGGCGCTCGGGCACCTGATCGGCGGCAGCACCGGCAGCCTCAACCCGTTCAACTACTTCAACGAGTCCGGCACCATGGGGACCATCCTGATCCTGGTCGTCTACTTCCTGGCCAACCTCGCGCTGCCGTTCTACTACCGCCGGTACCGTCCGGCCGAGTTCAACGTCGTCAAGCACGGCGTCCTGCCGGTGCTCGGCATGGCGGCCATCGCCGTCCCCGTCTACTACCTGTGCAAGCCCGGTCAGCCGGATCCCTACAACTGGTTCCCGTACATGGCGCTCGGCCTGGCCGTCGTCTTCGTCGCCTACGCCGTGCTCGCCACCAGGCGCGACCCTGCCCTCGGCGACCGGGTCGGTTCCATCATCGCCGACGACTAGCCCGGTGGCGGCGCGGGAAAACAGACCGCAAACCACAGCCGTTCGCTGTAATGGAGATTTTTAGTGGCTGACCCTCATCCGCTCGATCCGGCGACAGCGGCGGAATACCTGGCCGGCCGGGAGATCGTGGTAGCGGCCGGGCTGCTTTCCGAGCCGGTCAGGTTCGCCTATTACGGGCTGGAGGAGCCGCCCAAGGACGAGGTCCTGGCCGCGGACGGAACACCCGATCGCAGGCTGCGGGCCTTCCTGATCAACACGGAGACCGGCGAGTCGGCGGACGTGGTGGTGTCGCTGACCGAGCGGCGGGTGGTCAGCGAGCACCGGCTCGACACCAAGACCGACGGCCAGCTTCCGATCGTCGATTCAGACTTCGGGGTGGTCGAAGAGGTGGTCCGGGCCGATCCCGGCTGGCAGGCCGCCATGGCCAGGCGCGGGCTGACCGATATGAGCAAGCTCCGGATCGCCCCGATCACCGCCGGCGCGTACGGGCCAGGCGCCGACGACCAGAGAAGGATGGTGCGCGTGCTGGCCTTCGTCCAGGCGCGGGAGCACGACCTTGCCTGGGCGCACCCGGTTGACGGCGTGACCGCCTACGTCGACCTCGTCGAGAAGCGGGTGTTCAAGGTCGTCGACGAGTTCACGCTGCCGGTGCCCGCGGAGTCCGGCGACTACGACGACCCGGCCGTGCGCGGACCTCAACGGACCACGCTGAAGCCGATCGAGATCACCCAGCCCGAAGGTCCCAGCTTCACCCTGGACGGCAACCTGCTGCGGTGGCAGGACTGGTCGATGCGGGTCGGGTTCGACCTCCGCGAAGGCCTCACCCTGCACCAGATCGCTCTCGCCAGCCGCCCGGTCATCTACCGCGCGTCGGTACCGGAGATGGTCGTGCCCTACGGCGACCCGCGGTTCCGTTACTGGCAGGCCTACTTCGACACCGGCGAGTACCTGGTCGGGAAGTGGGTCAACTCGCTGGAATTCGGCTGCGACTGCCTGGGCGAGATCGCCTATCTGGACGCCACCGTGACCGACGACACGGGCGAGCCCCGGGTGGTCGGCAACGCCATCTGCGTCCACGAGGAAGATTCCGGGATCTTGTGGAAGCATACCGACATCTTCAACGGATCGGCCCAGTCCCGGCGGCAGCGGCGGCTGGTCGTGTCGTACTTCACCACGGTCGGCAACTACGACTACGGTTTCTACTGGTACTTCTACCTCGACGGCACGATCGAATGCGAAGTCAAGATGACCGGGGTGCTGTTCACCTCGGGCTATTACGGGCAGCCGTATGCGGCCGAGGTCGCGCCGGGGCTCGGTGCGCCCGTGCATCAGCACCTGTTCAGCGCCCGGCTGGACATGACCGTGGACGGCCTGGCCAACGCGGTCGAGGAGGTCGACTATTGCGGGCTGCCGATCGGGCCGGACAACCCGTACGGCAACGCCATCGCGCGGCAGGTGACCAGGCTGGCCAGTGAATCGCGGGCCGCCCGGCGGGCGGACGCGTCGCGGGGGCGGACCTGGCGGGTGATCAGCACCTCGCGGACGAACCGGTTCGGCCAGCCGACCGCCTACACCCTGTATCCCGAGGCGGCCCCGGCGCTACTGGCCGATCCGGGCGCGCCGCTGGCCGCGCGCGCCGGGTTCGCGGCCAGCCACCTGTGGGTGACCAGGTACGATCCGGCCCACCGTTATCCGGCGGGCGACTTCGTGAACCAGAACCCTGGGGGAGCGGGGCTGCCCGCCTTCGTCGCGGGGGACTCCGACATCGACGGCGCGGACATCGTCGTCTGGCACACGTTCGGGCCGGTCCACTTCCCGCGGCCCGAAGACTGGCCGGTCATGCCGGTGACCCGGTGCGGCTTCACGCTGAAGCCGGCCGGCTTCTTCGACCGCAACCCCACCCTCGACATCCCGCCCCCAGCCCCGCACTGCCACCCCGGCTGAACCGGGGTGAATGTGCCATCGTCCCCCCTATGGGGCGTGCGATGGCACATTCACCCCCCGCTGCCGTAGACGCGGTAGCGCTCCAGGTCGGCCCAGCGGACGGAAAGCCCGAGCCCGGGCCGGCCCGGGTCGGGCCGCAGTGCTCCGCCGCCTGGCGACAGGACGCCGTCGAACGCCATCGACTCCAGGCGGACGTGGGTGTGGAAGTACTCCAGATGCCGCAGCCGCGGGACACCGCAGAAGGCGTGTGCGCTGACCGCGGGCGCGCAGTGCGCGGACAGATCCAGCTGACGGGCCTCGCAAAGCCCGCCGACCTGCAGCAGCCCGGTGATGCCGCCGCACCGGGTGACGTCCGCCTGCAGGCAGTCGACCGCCCCGAGCAGCGTGCCGAAATCCGGTGTCAGGTACCCGTACTCACCGGCCGCGATGTCCAGCCCGGCCGGGCCGTGGTCGCGGAGCAGCCGCAGCCCTTCGACGTCGAGAGAACTCACCGGCTCCTCGAACCAGGACACCCGCCATTCGCCGGCGAACCGGTCCGCCCAGTACAGGGCGGCCTTCCGGCTCAGCGCGCCGTTGGCGTCGGTGAACAGTTCGACGCCGTCGCCCGCCTCTTTGCGCACCGCCGACAGCCGTGCCGGGTCGGCCGACGGATCCCGGGAGGTCTTGATCTTCATCCGGGGAATCCCCGCCGCCGCCCACCCGGAGACCTGCGAAATGAGCCGGGGCAGCGGATAGTTGGTGAGCCCGCCGCTGCCGTAGACCGGCACCTCATCGCGGAATCCCGGTAGCGCCCGGTACAGCGGCTCGCCGGTGAGCCGCGCCTTGAGGTCCCACAGCGCGATGTCGACCGCGGATACCGCCATCGCCCCGATGCCGGGCTGGCCGGCGTTGCGTAGCTCGGCGAACATGGTGCGCCAGGCCGAGGCCGGCGCCAGCGCGTCCATGCCGGTAACGACCGAAACCAGTTTGGATTGCACCAGCGTCGCGGTAGCCACGTCGCCGTAGGTGTAGCCGAGGCCGGTGACACCGCCCGCGGTCGCCTCGACCAGCACGAGGACGGTGGACGACCAGGACAGCGTGCCGTCCTGTTCCATACCGTCCGGGCCGTCCACCGGGATCTCGAACGCGTGGACGGCGACATTCTCTACAGGTATGGTCCCGGCCGGGACATTTGATGGGATCACCATGGCGACTGCTGTTCCTTGGGTTACTTGCCCCGGCCGGGAAACTTCTCGCTGACCAGGTCGCGGACCCGGTCGGCTGGTCCGAGCACCGGCATGGCCAGCCGGTTGGCCAGCGCCCCGTTGACCCGCGGATGCGGCCGGGTGGGCGCCAGTTCGCGCGCCAGCCGCACCTCGAGGCCGAGCATCCAGCGGCGGGCGTGGCTCAACCGCGTCAGGCCGGGGAGCTCGTCCCGTTCCTCCCGCGCGGCATGGGCCAGCACCTCCCGGCGGAGTGCGCGCAGGCCGGAAAGGTACCCGTGACCGTAGGGACCGATCTGCCACAGCCGGGCGAGCAGTTGCTTGGCCTGCTCCTCCTCGCCTTCCCGGGCCGTCGCGGCCGCGATCCGCCCGGCTCGCCGCGCGGCCGGGTGCACGTGAACCTGCTCGGCGGCCTCATGCGTCGCCAGCATCCGGACCAGCCGCCGGAACTCGCCATCCCGGCGCCGCCCGGGCACCGCTGCCCGCCAGAACGCGCGGCGGATGGCGGCGTGCTGGTCCTTGACCACGCTGGTCACTTCCATGCGGCCGGTCTCCCTTTCTTTATAACGAACGGCGGTGGTTCCTCCTGCCCGCCCGATCCTCGGTCGGCTGATCAGCGTCGGCTGATCGGCTCGTCGGCCGGCTACCCAGGCGCCGCCGGAATATGTCGCGCTGCGAAGAGATTCCGCGGTCGGCTGAATGACGATACATTCAGACAAGCTGGCATCCGCACGCGGACGTGAGGAGGGCCGCCTCATTCAGCCGACCCGGCAGGAGTTCGAGAACCTGCTCTCGTTCCGCACCGCGCTGCGCCGGTTTCAGCGGTGGAGTGAAAATCAGGCGATCGCGGTCGGCCTGACCCACGTCCAGCACCAGTTGCTGGTGGCGATCAAGGGCCACCCGGGGGACGTGGCGCCATCCGTCCGGGAGATCGCCGACTACCTGATGCTGCAGAGTCACAGCGCGGTCGGCCTGGTTGACCGGGCCGAGGCGGCGGGGTTCGTGCGGCGCCGCCCGGATCGCGACGACGCTCGCGTGGTACGCATCGAGCTCACCGAGAAGGGTGACAAGCTGGTGACCGAGCTGGCCGAGGAGCACCTGCTCGAGGTTCACAAGCTCGCGGTGGCGTTGAGCAGCCTGCTCCCGGCCGACGGCATGGGAAAGTTACATAGGAGCTGGCTGGTGGGACGGCGCTGGTGGGGCGCGCTATTGACCGGTCGGCCGTGATTTTCTTAGCGTCCGGGCAGCGCGGCGCGCACCGGAGCGTGCCGCGCCGACTGGAGGCCGCGATGAAACGCGTTCTTGTTCCGATGGCGGCACTCGCCGTCGCCGCCCTCGGACTGCCCCTGACTGCGTCCGCCTCCGTCGCTGCCGGGGTGACGGGGAGCCTGCCGGCCGGGACGGTGTTCTACACGAACCCGGACTCGAACGTCGAGCAGTGGATCGCCGCCAATCCGGGCGACTCTCGCGAGCCGGTCATCGCCGCGAAGGTCGCCAGCCAGCCGCAGGCGACCTGGTACACCACCTACAACCCGTCCGCGATCCAGTCTCAGGTCTCGGCGGTCGCCTCGGCCGCGGCGGCCAAGGGCCAGGTGCCCATCCTGGTCGCCTACGACATCCCGAACCGCGACTGCGGCGGTGCCTCGGCGGGTGGCGCGCCGACCATCGCCGCCTACGAGACGTGGATCTCTGACTTCGCGGCCGGCCTCGGCAACGCGACCGCGATCGTGCTGGTCGAACCGGACTCGCTGGCCCTGCAGAGCTGCCTGTCGAGCTCGGACGCGAGCGCGCGGGACGCGGCGATCGCCTTCGCCGGCCAGGTCCTGCACACCGACGATCCCAACGCCAAGGTGTACTTCGACGGCGGCCACTCGAACTGGAACTCCGCCGCGCAGCAGGCGGCGGTGCTGAAAGCCGCCGGGGTCACGACCGACGCCAATGGCGTATTCACCAACGTGTCCAACTTCGAGTGGACCAACGACGAGCTGTACTACGGCCAGCAGATCCTGACCGATCTCGGTGACGCCAGCCTGCACCTGGTGATCGACACCAGCCGTAACGGCATCGGCCCCGGCAACACGTGGTGTGACCCGTCCGGGCGCACGCTCGGTCTCAATCCGACGGCGAACACCGGCTACTCCTACGTGGATGCCTTCTTGTGGGTGAAGCCGCCGGGCGAGGCGGACGGGTGCGCCGACAAGGCCGGCACGTTCGACCCGGCTCTCGCCAGCGCGCTCGCCACCAACCCCGCGGCGGGAACGCCGGGCTGCAAGGTGACGTACACGATCGCCAGCTCGTGGACCGGCGGCTTCACCGCCAATGTCACGCTGGCCAACACCGGCACCGAGCCGTTCGGTGGCTGGACGGTCACCTGGACCTACCCGGGCGACCAGACGGTCACCAACCTGTGGAGCGCCTTCTACACGCAGACCGGGGAGACGATCGCGGCACACGACCCGTTCGATACGAACGCCACGGTGGCCGCGGGGAGTAGCGCGTCGTTCGGAATGCAGGGGACCTTCTCCGCCAGCGACGCGTCGCCGGCATCATTCACTCTGACCGCCGACAACGGCCAGACCGTCATCTGCACCGCGGGGTGAGGCGAACATGTACCCATCATCAACCCGCCGCGGCCGGAGGCCCAGGCCAATTCAACACAGCCGGTTCGCCGCGGGCGCGGCGGCGCTCGGGCTCGGCCTGCTGACCCTGGTCGCCGTGCCGCGAGTCGCGCACGCGGCGCACGCGGCGCAGGCGGCGCCTTCCACGGGTGGCGCTTTCGACTACACGGAGGCGCTGCAGGACGCGATGTACTTCTATGAGGCGCAGCGATCCGGCCAGCTTCCGCCGGACAACCCGGTGGACTGGCGTGGTGACTCCGACCTGAGCGACGGGTCCGACAACGGGGTGAACCTGACCGGCGGATATCACGACGCCGGGGACCTGGTGAAGTTCGGGCTGCCGGAGGCGTGGGCGATGAACATGCTCGCCTGGAGCCTGCTCGACTATCCGGCCGGTTACACCGCCGCCGGCCAGACCCAGACCGCCATGGAGAACCTGCGCTGGGGAGACGACTACATCCTGGCCGCGGCGACCGGGCCTGACACGTTCTACGGACAGGTCGCCAACCCGAACACCGACCACCAGTACTGGGGCCCCGCGGAGACCAACCCGACCGTACGGCCGTCCTCCGCGGTGACCGCCTCATGTGCGGGTTCGGACCTGGTCGGGCAGGCATCCGCCGCCCTGGCCGCGTCGTCGATCGTCTTCAAGACCGCGGACCCCAAGTACTCCGCCGCGCTGCTGTCGCAGGCGCAATCGCTGTTCACGTTCGCCGACACCCACCTCGGCGACTACGCGAACTGCATCACCTCCGCGCAGGGCTTCTACAACTCCTTCAGCGGCTACTGGACCCAGCTGGTCGCCGCGGAGATCTGGCTCTACAAAGCCACCGGCACGGCGAGCTGGCTGACCAAGGCGGAGACCGACTTCGCCAGCATGCCGCTGGCTCAGCAGTCCACGCTGCACGAATACAACTGGACCGTGAACTGGGATGACGACAGCTTCGCCGACTACGTCTGGATGGCCCAGCTGACCGGTCAGCAGCAGTACATCACCGACGCGGAGAACAACCTGGACTGGTGGACGACCGGGTTCAACGGATCCGCGGTTTCGTATTCGCCCGGCGGGGAGGCCTTCCTCAACCAGTGGGGATCGCTGCGCTACTCCTCGAACGCGGCGTACCTGGCGCTGGAGTTCAGCAACTACCTGACGTCCGCGGGGCTGGATCCGGCGCGGGCGACCACGTACCACAACTTCGCCGTCCAGCAGATCAACTACATCCTCGGCCAGAACCCGAACAACATGAGCTATGAGGTCGGGTTCACCAATAACGGCAAGAACAGCGCCTGGTCCCAGTTCCCGCACAACGCTCCCGCGCACGATGCGTGGTCGGACAACCTGACCACGCCTGCGCAGACCCGGCATCTCGACTACGGGCTGCTGGTGGGCGGGCCAGCGTCGAACAACGACCAGTTCACCGATCAGCGGCCCAACTACCAGGAGACCGAGGGCGCGCTCGACTACAACGCGCTGTTCTCCGGCGACCTGGCCGCTTTGACGGCTCAGTACGGCGGCACGCCGGTGGCTGGTTTCCCGGCCCCGGAGACGCCCGACGGGCCGCAGATCTACGTGCAGGCCGCGGTCAACAACTCCGCTTCGAACTTCGTCGAGATCAAGGCGCTGATCAACAACCAGTCGGCCTGGCCGGCGCGGCAGATGCCGGACGCCAGCTTCCGCTACTACTTCACCCTGGATCCGGGCGAGACACCGAGCCAGATCACGCTGAGCTCGTCCTACAGCCAGTGCGAGCCCGCGACGGGCCCGACGTTGTATGCCGGCTCCACGTACTACATCCAGGTGTCGTGCGCCAACCTCGACATCGAGCCGGTGGGTGAGGCCGACTATTCCGGTGACGATTACCAGGCCCAGGTGCAGTTCCGCATCACGTTCCCGTCGGCGCACAACCCGGCCGAGGACTGGTCGTTCCAGGGCATACCGACGACGGCGAACGCGACGCCGGTAACGGTCAGCGACATCACGCTCTACTCGGGCAACACGCTGATATGGGGCACCCCGCCCTCGTCCTCGTCGTCCTCGGCGGAGGCGCCGTCGGCGCCGGGCGCCCTGACGGCCGGTTCGGTTACCTCGACCGGCGCCACGCTGTCGTGGACCGCCTCGACGGCGGGAAGTTCTCCGGTTGCCTCCTACGACGTGTACACCTCGGCCGGGACGCTGGTCGGGACGACCACGGGCACGTCCTTCGCGGTAACCGGGCTCAACGCGAGCCGGACCTCGCCGTACGGGTACTACGTGACGGCGGTGGACAGCCAGGGCGTCGCGTCGGCGGCGTCCAGCATCGCCCAGTTCATCACGTCTTCGGCGACCTCGCTGACCGCGTCGTCGCCGGTGCCGCCGTCGGTGCCCGGGACGGCCCTGGCCAGCGGGGTCTCGGCGACCGGCGCCACGCTGTCCTGGTCGGCGTCGACGGCCGGGAGTTCGCCGATCGCGGGCTACCGGGTGTACGAACTCGCTCCTTCCGCTGGCCTGGTGGCCACGACGACGGCGACGTCTTATACGTTGTCCGGGCTGTCCGGTGGCACGGGCTATGCGTACATGGTCGAGGCCATCGACGGCCAGGGCAGGACGTCCGGCTTCGCGGCGCCCGCCACGTTCTACACCGGTGCCCCCGCCGCGGGCGGCACCCCGTCGCCGACCCCGACCCCCACCCCCACGCCAACCCCCACCCCGACACCAACTCCCACCCCGACACCGACGCCCACCCCCACGCCGACTCCGACGCCCACCTCGTCCTCTCCGCCTGGGCCGCTGGCCTGCTCGGCCGTGTACTCGCTGGTCAACTCCTGGAGCGGCGGCTTCCAGGGCCAGATCACGCTGACCAACACCGGCAGTTCGGCGATCAGCCCGTGGACGCTGACCTGGACGTTCCCGGGAGATCAGCAGATCTCCACGATGTGGAACGCCACCGGAACGCAGTCGGGTGAGCAGGCCACCGCGGCCGCCGAGTCGTACAACTCCACGATCCCCCCGGCGAGTTCGGTCACGATCGGCTTCACCGGAACCTTTACGAACAGCAACACGCCCCCAGCCACCTTCGCCGTAAACGGAACCACATGCACGTAACCCCCACATGCACGTAAGCCACCACGAGAGCGCCCAGCTTTGACCCTGTTGGCTTATCCAGGACGCTGAGCGTGTTTAGAACGTGGGCCGGGGTGGATGCCGCTAGGGGATGGTTGGCGCAACGTGCCCCTTGGGTGGGGGTGGTTGGCGCAACGTACCCCTTGATACCCCGGGTGCGGTCTGGCTAGGGGGTTAGGAGGCGGCGGAGGAGTTCCTGGACGGGGGCGCGGCCGGTGTCCATGGCCGCGCGGGGGGCGTCGGCGCGCGCGATCACCAGCGCGATCTCGTCGATGGCGGCCAGGATCATGTGGGCGAACGCGTCGACTAGATCCGCCCCTCCGCCGTCACTGGCGACGCTAACCACTGGCGACGACAACCAGCAGGGACGATAAGCCCAGCGCCCCGATGGGATGTATGGCGTGGCCGGACTTCGGGCAGCACCACAGCGCGCGGCTGTCACGCACCTCCGGAGTCAGCGGGTGGGAGTCCGGATGCTCCGGGCACTCCGGCCAGGTGGCCGGACGTCCCTCGGCGGCCAGTTCCTCGACCTCCCACTCCTGAACCTGATCGGCCACATCCGCCAATCGCTCCGCGGCGGAAAGGCCGAGCTGGATCCGGATGCCGAGCCCGCTCGAAGCGGACTCGATCCAGCCGAACACGAAATCCGGGTCGTCGTCCCACGGCTGTTCCCGGACGTCCGGCACGATCGCCCCGCTCATCCGCAGGTCATGGAGCACCGGGTCCAGCGCCGTCCGGAACTCTCTGCTCTCGGAGTCGGTCAGTTCCCTCGGGTGCTGCCGCCGCTCGCGCGATAGCCGGAGGGCCTCGGCGGCCTCCGGCCCTAGCTCGCTCTCGATGGTACTGAGCAGATCATCGGCATTGTCGAAGAAACCGCCGCCGTTGGAGCTGATTTCCACGGTGTCCAAGTCTAGTGTCGCCCGCGCTCGGGCGGCGCTCAGGTGAGCGGGCCGAGTTCCGTGGCGGGGTCAGCCCACCGCTCGTTGGGTACGAGGGGGTACCAGCCGGGACGGCCGGGGTCGCGGTCGTAAGGGTAGCCGCCAAGCTCGCGGTACAGCTCGGCGTACCGCGCGACCTTGCCGGGGTCGAGGCGCACGCCCAGACCCGGGCCGTCGGGCACGTCGATCCGGCCTCCCGCGTACTTCAGCTTGCCACCGGTTATGACGTCGTCGGCCAGGTGATGGTAGTGCGCGTCGGCGGCATAACTCAGCCCGGGCAGAACCGCGCCGAGGTGCAGCATGGTGGCCAGCTGGACGCCGAGTTCGCCGGAGGAGTGCACGGCCATGCCCAGCTGGAACGTCTCGCACACCACGGCGGCCCGCAGGCAGGCGCGGATTCCTCCCCACAGCGTGGTGTCGAGCAGGATCACGTCCGCGGCACGCCGCAGGACGTTGGCGGCGAGCTGCTCGGCGTTCACCACCACGGTGTTGGTGGCGAGCGGAACCGAGATCCTGTCCCGGACCTGCCGGAGACCCTCGAGGCCGAACACCGGATCTTCGAGGTAGTCGTTGTCCAGATCCGCTATCGCCTGCCCGAAGCGGATCCCGTCGCCCAGGCTCAGCACCGCGTTCGGGTCGTAGCGCAGCCGGTCGCCCGGCAGCGCGGCGGCCAGCGCCCGGTAACAATCCAGCTCGTAGCCGGGCGGGAACACGCCGCCCTTCAGCTTGTGCACGGTGAACCCGTGTTCGGCCTTCAGCGCCCTGGCGTGCGCGACGAGCTGCTCCGGGGTGCGTACCTCGGTCACACCGCTGGCCGGGTAGCGGAAGAACAGGTACGCGGCGAACGGGACGGAGTCGCGCAGCTTGCCACCGAGCAGGTCATACACCGGCACGCCGAGGTGCTGCCCGATCAGGTCCAGGCAGGCGAACTCGATCGCCGCGTGCAGCTGGGTCCGGTCCCCGTACAGCGCCGCTGTCGGATTGGCGATCTTGAAGCGGAGCGCCTCGAGCTGGAAGGGGTCGTGCCCGGCGAGATAGGGCCGCAGAGCGCGGAAGGCCTGCTCGGCGCTCTGCCCGCCGCCGCCCATCTCGCCCAGCCCGACCAGCCCGTTGTCGGTCTCCACCTCCACGATCGTCCGGACAAACCGGCCCCAGTGCGCTCCGTTGCCGTGCAGCAGCGGCGCCTCCAGCGGAACGGTGACCGTCGTGGCGCGGATGTCAGCTATCTTCACGTTCTCCCTACCGATCGTTCCGCTGTCCGGCGCTGAGCGTGACCTCCGCCGTGCCGCACGCGGGTACGGCTACCCTGATCGGCTCGCCGAATACGGTGACTGTGGCGGAAACCGGCTCGGGTGCCAGCGATCGGACCCGGAGCCGCAACTCGCCGGCTGATCGGCCCGCCGATGTCAGATGCACGTCGGGATGATCGACCGAGGCGAACACGCCGGAAGGTGCGCTGGCCGTACCGGTCCCGGTAGCGGGGATCGCGGTGAACGGATCGGTGAGGCCTGCCGCCGTCGCGGCGCCCAGCCTGCGGGCCGGCACGCCCGCCGCCGATGACACCGCGTACCGGAACATCATCTCGCCCTGCTGGGCGGACGGGAAGTTGGTGTCCCAGATGTTGTTCAGGGCCCACGAATAAATGGTTCCCGGCTCGGCGTCCAGCGTGGGAGGGAACGGGGCGTACGGCACGTGAATGGTGCCGAGCTGGACCAGCGGCGCCTCCAGCGTGGCCCAGGCAATGGTCAGCTCGGGATCGGAAAAACCGGCCCAGTGCCGGATCGGGATCATGTGGGTGGCCGAGCCGGGAACGCGGGGCACCGAGGCGCCCCCGACACCGCCGGTCAGCTCCCACGCCGCGGGCGGCGCCCCGGCAGCGAACGGGAACGCGAAGAACACCGACTCCTTGGCGGGGGTGTTCTGCTTGACCAGCCGGAAGGTGAGGTCCACCCGGGGCACGCCCGGGTACAGGTCAATGGTCGTGCGGAGCAGGTCGGTTCCCCTGGCGGTCATCGAGACGACCAGCCGCTCACCGGCCGGGGTCCGCCTGGCCCGGGTGATCACCGCGCTCTCGCCTACGTACCGGCCGCCAAGCAGCGGCGAGCCGTGCGCGGCGATATGCCCGGACAGATGGTTGAAATGCGGCGCCGTGGCGTATCTGTCGTAGATGTACTGCCCGAACCGGGCGGCCGCCGAGTCGTTGACCAGTTCCCGTCCGGCCGTCTTGTCGAACACCGACGAGATGCCGCCCGCCTCAGCGTCAAAGCTGACCCGGTAATACTCGTTCTCGACGGCGCCGACCGCGCCGACCGCGCCGCCACCATCGGCGCTGGCCGCGATGTCACCAGTCCCCCTGACCATATCGAGCCTGACGTAACCGAGGGAAGGCACGTCCGGCACCACGACCGCCAGGCGCCGCCCGATCGGCCGGGTGGGCCAGTCGTCGGGGTGCACGACCGTCTCATGGTGGCCGAGCTCGCGTCCGGTTCGCGCGTCGGTCAGCGTAACCGGGACATCGAGCGGCAGGACATCCCGGGGGAGGAAGACCTCGGCGATGTCGGTCCGCCCGACCGGACCGGGGTTGATCACCACGTAGGAAGCGGCGGCGTCCGGTGACCGGGCGAAGGTCGCGCCGAGCCGGCGGCGTCCGGACTGCTCCAGGTCGGCGGCCGCGTCGTAAGCCTGGTAGCCGATCGCGGATTTCAGCGTCCACTGGATCCCGCCGGAGTCACGCCCCGATTCGGCGTCCTCCCACGGGTCCGCGGCCCCCCAGGTGTGCTCGTTGAACAGCGCGATCTTGTCATAGGCCTCCGCCACCGCGGCGTCGGCGGACTCATCCGAGGCGAGCGCGTGCATGGTCTCCGCGGTGCGCAGCGTGGCCTGCGCCCGTCGCACGTAACCGAGCGGCCGCGCGCCCGACCCCATGCCGTCGGCCCACCAGTCGGTCCAGTCGCCTTCGTGTACCGCGAGACGGTCGCCGTAGCACTGCTCGACATGGGCGAAGAAATCGCTGTTGACCGCCATCCGCAGGCGGGGGTAGGTCCAGCTCTCGCTCCACCGCCGGACGATGTCGGCCGGGATGATGCTGGGCCCGGCGTTGTCGGCATGCGCGCCTTGCAGCCGCAGGTGTACCGCGTCGAACGGATAAGGCGCCCGGGCTATCGTCGCGTCGGCCGGGATGCCGTTCCAGCCGAAGGCCTCCTGGCCGTACGGGTAGGGCCGCCGGGCCAGCGCGTCCAGGTAGCGGGGCAGCATGTCGAGGGCCAGGTCGTAGCCGTCGGCCAGGCCGACCGTGTTGCCCTCCATGTAGGCCATGCCGTGCGGCGTGTCGGTGAACCAGGTCAGCAGCTCGTTGCCGCTCGGCGCGCGCCAGCGGAACGGCCTGGTGAGCGTCTCGCCGCCGACCAGGTACGGCACCGACCGTCCGGCCCAGTTGTGCGCGGCGGACAGGTAACGGACACCGGCCCGGGTCAGCGCGTCGATCAGGCCCACCACGGCGCCCGGCACGTCGGTGTGCATGGCCGACCGGATCGTCATGCCGAACCGGTCGCGAAGCTGGCCGGCGAACCGCAGTTGCCGGTCCAGTTCCTCGGTCGAGCAAGCCTCGGTGTGCAGCTGGAACGGCAGCGCGGTCACCTCGATCCGGCCCTCCGCGACCCGGTCGGTGAACTCGCGCACCGCCGCCGTCGGCCTGGCTGCCAGCCAGCGCAGCGCGGGCAGGGCCGACTCCACGGTCCAGCGGAAGCGCGCGTCGTCCGGCCACGAGTCGGTGGCGCGGGCCAGCGACAGCGCGGAGTCCAGGTACTCCTGGTGGTAGCGGAGCACGGCGCCCTGCGGGTCGGTGTAGCCGATGTCCAGGTGGGAGTGGTGCACGACGAAAACGGTCCACTTGCGCTGCGGGGTGATCGTCACCGTGCCCGTGGCCACCTCGGCGGACCCGTCGCGCAGTTCAAGCCGGCCGGCGGTCGGCTCGGTGACCTCGGGCACCAGTAGCAGCGCGCCGGTCCCCGGGGTCACCTCGACCGTGTCCACCACGTTGCCGTGGACACTGATCAGGGCGGTGAGCAACCGACGTTCGGTGTTCATGGAGACGTCCAGCCGGATCGCCTGCCGCAGGTTGCCTATGGCGTCCCGCCGCAGCAGCGGCAGCACGGCCGCTCGCGCCGAGAGGCCGCGTGCGGAAGCGACGATGACGGAGCTGTCCCGGCGCAGCGTGTCCCTGATCTCGTCGTAGTCCGGCGAGCCGAGCGACGCGCGCAGCAGACGGCTGGTCATGGTGAACGGACCCCTTTCTACAGCTGGCCCAGCGCGAGCCCGCGGGCGAAATATCGCTGCGTGACCAGGAACAACAGGACGGGGGGAGCGGAGACGACCAGACCGGCGGCGAGCGCGATCGGCACCGGCGTGCCGGCGTAGACGTCGCTTTGCAGCGCGGCCAGCGCGGTCATCACCGGGCGGGTGCCCTGGCTCTGCGTCAGCGTAAGCCCGAACAGCAGGTCGTTCCAGACGAACGTGAACTCCAGGATGAACACGGCGGTGAGCGCGGAGCGCGCCAACGGCAGGTAGATCTGCCGGAACACGCGGAACGTGGACGCGCCGTCCATGCGGGCGGCCTCGAACATGGAGAACGCCACCCCGGTGAAGAAGTTCCGCATCACGAACGCCGCGAACGGCACGCTGATCGCGGTGTAGATGACGATCATCCCGAGGCGGCTGTCGTACAGGTTCGCCTTGCTGTAGCTGACGAACAGCGGGATCAGCAGCATCTGCGCGGGGAAGATCGTGCCGCCGAAGATGATCATGAACCAGGCGAACCCGTGGCGCAGCCGCAGCACCACGATCGCGTACCCGGCCAGGGCCCCGATCAGGCAGGCCAGCACTGGTGCCACGATGGCGTAGAGCAGCGAGCTGCCCAGGCTCTGGCCGATCTGTGACGCGCTCCACGCTTTCGCGATGTTCGACCACAGCCCGAGATGCGCGGACGGCACCCACGCCCGGCTGGGATCGAAGCTGTCCGCCGGGCGCAGCGCGCTGACCAGGATCAGGTACACAGGGAAGAGCCAGATCATGCCCATCACGATGAGCACGGCGCGCCGCGTCACCCCCGACATCAGCCGGCTACGCACCGATCGCCCTCCTGCTGCTGAGCTGACGCCGTAGGTAGAGCCACGAGACGATACCGGTGACGACGGTGAGGAAGATCGCCACCGCGGACCCGTAGCCGTACTGGTCGGCGACGAACGTGTCCTTGTACATCGTGATCGCGAGCGTCTCCGACGACCGGCCGGGACCGCCCTGGGTCATCACCCAGACGATGTCGAACGTCTTCAGGCTCGCCACCAGGGCCAGCCCGACCACGACCGTGGTCAGCGGGGCCAGCAGCGGCCAGATGATCCGGCGGAACAACGTCCAGCCGGACGCGCCGTCCAGCCTGGCCGCCTCGATCGGCTCGCGGGGTATCGACTGTAGCCCGACCACGAACAGCAGCGCGTTGACCCCGAGCTGCTGCCAGGTCGACGCGATTATCATGGCGATGCTGTTCTGCGGCGCGTACAGCAGGAACGACTCACCGCCGCCCGGCAGCCCGATGGCGCTGAGCAGGTTGTTGGCGATGCCGCCGTGCTCCAGGATGATCCCCCAGGCCACCGCCACGCCGGTACCCGACATGGCGTACGGCAGCAGGAAGGGCAGCCGGTACCAGCCGCCGTGCGGCAGGTTGTAGGACAGCACGGCCACCAGCAGGCCCAGCGCCACCGGCAGCACCAGCGTGCCCGCGACCCACAGCAGCGTGTTCCTGATCGCGGACAGCAGGTACGGGTCGTGCAGCAGCGTCCGGTAGTTGGCCAGGCCGGTCCACGTCATCGGGCCAAGGCCGCTGTAGCTGGTGAAGCTCTGATACACCGTCCACAGGAACGGCAGGTACAGCAGCACGGCGACCAGCAGCACGGCGGGCGACACGTAGCCGTACCGGAAGCGGCCTACCAGCGGCGCCGCTCTCCGCCGTCGCCGCTGCCGGGCCGCGCCGCCCGGCGCCTGCTGGAGGCGCCGGCCGGGGTTGGTGAGGGTCTGGCTCCACACGGGTCGGCTAGCTCCCGGCCTTGTGCGTGCTCCAGTACGACTGGGCGGACGTCTGGATCTGCTGGAGCACGCTCATGTAGGTGCCGGGGTGCACCATGAAGGCGGCGAAGGCATCCAGGGCGGTGGCCAGGACGGGCGCCGGCGCCGCCTCGAAGTAGCGCAGCAGCAGGTTGTATTTGCCGGCGCGCACCTCGCTGGTCACCGCGCTGAGGTCGGCGTCACCGGACAGCGTGACCTTGGGGTTGGCCGACAGGTCACCCCGGGAGGTGGACCACTGCTGCTGGGGGCCCTGCTTGAGCCACCAGCTCATGTACTCCGTGCTGGCCGCGGGATCCGGCGCGTTGGTCAGCGAGCACAGCGGGCCGCTCTCGAAGATCAGCGAGGTCTGGGCCAGCGACGGGTTGACGTTCGGGATGATGAAGAAGCCGTAGTCGGTTCCCGCCTTCAGCTTCAGCTGGGTCATGCTGGTGTTGAACCAGCTCCCGTCGGGGACCATCGCGACCTGGCCCTGCTGGAGCATGACCGACGGGTCGGTGGTGACACCGGGGTTGGACATGTAGCCGTCGTTGATGAAGGACTGCCACAGCTTCATCACGCTGACCACACCCGGGCTGGTGTATGACGCCTTCCCGGTCGACAGGTCGTTGTACAGCGTCGGGTCGCTGCCGGCCAGCAGCTGCTCGAACCAGACGAACGTGAACAGCGTCGAGGTCTCATAGAACGGTGTCACGCCGTGGCTCTTCAGCGTCTGGGCGACGTTCAGGAACTGCGCCCAGGTGGTCGGCGGCGTCAGCCCGTACTTGCCGAAGACGTGCTTGTTGTAGAACATGCCCCAGTAGGAGACGTTCAGCGGCACGCAGTACTGCTGGCCGTTGACCGTGTAGTACGGCTCCAGGCTGGGCGACAGGTTGCCGGCGGCGATCGCCTGCTTCCACAGCGCCGAGGTGCTGGCGACCTGCCCGAGGCTGACGATCTGCTGGAGCCGGCCGCCGGTCGTCCAGGTGAACAGGTCCGGCTTGACGTCGGTGCGGAATGACGCGTCGATGAACGCCTGGTAGGTGTTCTCGTCGGTGTAGCCGACCGGCGTCATCCCGATACCGATCTGCTGCTTGGACAGCGAGCCCATCTGCTGAAAGAACGGGGTCCACGCGCCCTTGTCGTTGTACAACTTGAGCTGGGTCTTGTGCGGCGCCGATCCGGAGCCGGACGCGGACGCGCAGCCCGCGATGGCGGGAACCAGCATGACCGCGGCGGCACCCGCCGCCGCGAGCAGTCGATGCGATCTGTTCATGTAAGCCGGTCTCCTCTTCCTCAGGGAATTCCGTCGCGTCGGCCGAGCCGTCGGCGGTGGCCCCGCCGACGGCCAGGGAGCCGTCGGCCGGAGCGGCCAGGCGGCGCTGGATGATCGCGCGCACGTCGCGCAGATGCGACCGCATGTGCGTTTCCGCGGCTTCGGCGTCACCGCTCGCGATCGCGTCGAGGATCTCCCGATGCTGCTCGTGGTCACGGCGCCGGTCGTCGAAGATCCGCAGGATCTCCCGCTGTTCCGCCGCGTGCACGGTGAGCAGCGAGTCCACGACCTCATCGAGCACGATGTTGCCCGCGGCGCCCGCCGTGGCCCGGTGGAACGCCATGGTCGCTTCGTGGAGTCTTTCGTCATCACCCCTGAGGTGGCGGCCGGCTTCGGTCAGGATGCCTTCCAGCCTGGCCAGATGCTCAGGTGTGGCTAGGCTGGCCGCCAGGCCGGCCAGCGGCGGTTCGATCAGCAGCCGGGCGTCGAGAAGCTGGAGTAGCTGGCCGCCCCGCAACTCGCCGATGTTCGGATTGGGCAGCACCATGCGGCCGAGGCTTGATCCGACGTAGATGCCCGAACCATGCCGGATCTCGATCGCGCCGGTGGCCTCCAGGCCGCGTAGCGCCTCGCGCAGCGTCGGGGTGGTCACCGCGAAACGCTGCGACAGCACGCGGGTCGAAGGCAGCCGGTCCCCGGGCCGCAGCCCTTCCGTGCGAATGAGGTCGAGCATGCGTTCGGTGAGCGCGCCGGACAAGCTCGGCCGGATGACCTCGCTCTGCGCCATCACGCCACCCACTGCTCGCAGCCCCGGAACGGGAAGTCCCGCCCCGCGACGTAACGCGGCCATGGCTGGTAGCCGTTGACTCCCGGGTCGCCGCGCAGCAGCAGCGCGCTGGGGAACGGTTGCTCCCGCGACGTGATCCGGGTTGAGGTCGGGATGTAACGGATGGTCAGGCCGCATCGCCGCCGTGGCGAGGTGTTCGGGTTGCTGCCATGCATGATGTTCGGGTGGTGGACCTCGACGTCGCCCGGCTCGAGGATGAGGTCGACCGCCTTCGATTCGTCGATCGCGACGTCGCTCTCCACGTCGAACACCGCCTCGCCGCCGTGGCGCTCGCGGACGCCGTGGAGGTCCTCGGCGTGCGTTCCGGGGATGACGCGCAGGCAGCCGTTCTCCGGCGTGGCCCGGTCCACGGCCAGCCACAGGGTCACCACGGTCATGGGCTCGAGCGGCCAAAACGCGCCGTCCTGATGCCAGGGCACCAGCTGTCCGGAGAACGGCGGCTTGGATATGTAGTGCGAGGCGAACAGCGCGATGTCGGGCCCGACGAAGATGCTCGCGACGTCGAGCAGCCGGTCGTCGCTGACCAGACGCACCCAGAACGGGTCCTTTGCCACCAGTTCGGTGGACAGATCCTCGCCGCGGCGGTCGGGGTACCGCTCCTGTAGCCAGCGGACGTGCGCGTCGGCTTCCCGGATCAGGTCGGGGCTGATCACCTCACGGAAGATCACGTAGCCGTCGTCCCGGTACTTCCGCAAGACCGCGTCGCGGTCGGACTGGACGGCCTTTGTGGTGCTCATGCGCCGGGCCTCCTCGGCCTCGTCGGAAACCAACCCTCGAAGTGGTCTAGACAGTAACTGATCTGATCACTTTGCCGCAAGATCATCTTTTTAACTGGGAACGGCTGTGGTTTCACGAACCCGCTCCTACCCCTCGGGCGGGAGCAGGGCGCCAGGCTGGGTTATGACCTCGGCCGCCAGGGCGTTGCCGGCTTTGGCGGCGGCGAGCGGCGGCGCGCCGGCGAGGCGCGCGGCCAGGTACGCGCCGTTGAAGGCGTCGCCGGCGGCGGTCGTGTCCACCACAGCGACGCCCGGCACGGCGGGAACCAGGGTGCCAGCGGGACCATCGGGGTGGACCACCAGGCAGCCGCCGACGCCCAGCTTCACCGCGATCTCAGCCACGCCCGCGTTCTGGAACCTGCGCACGCAGGCATCCGCGTCCGGGTCGCCGAATACCTGCTGCTCGTCGGCCAGGGTGGGCAGCGCGATGTCGACGAACGGGAGTATGTCCGTGATCGCCGCGCGGGCCGCGGTCCTCGACGGCCATCCGCTGGCCCGGAAGTCGCCGTCGAACGCCACCAGGGCGCCGCGCTTCCCGGCCTGGCGCAGCGCGGCGGCGAACCGCGCGCGTGCGGCCGGGGCGAGGATCGACAACGTGATCGCCGAGAAGTACACCAGGTCATGGCCTGTCACCGCCTCGTCGATCCACGACGGCTGGCCCGGACCGAACAGCTGACGGGCCGCCGACTCCGACCGGTAGTGGTAGAACGTGCGCTCACCGGCGGCGTCGCGGCGGATCAGGTACAGGCCGGGGCGGCCGCCGGGCAGCGTCGGCGCGTAACCGTCGCCGACTCCGTACCGCCGCCACACAGCGCGCATCTGGGCGCTGTAGAAATCGTCGCCGGTGAGGGTGACGAACTCGACGTCCGCCTGGCCCGTTGCCTGCCTGGCCAGGTACGCGGCGGTGTTGAAGACGTCGCCGCCGAAGCTCTGCCGCATCGTCCCGTCGCCGAGATCGAGCAGCTCGATCATGCACTCGCCGACACACGCGACCTTCACTGCCGGCCGATCGGCCCTGGCCGGCGGCCGGCCAGGCGTCACCGGCGGCCGGCCAGCGCGGCGGCGAGCAGGCCAGCCGCGTCCGGGCGGCTCACCAGGCCGCCGCCGGCGCCGACCGCGTAGGCGCCGGCCGCGAGCCAGTCGCCGACCCGGTCCAGGCCGATGCCCCCGGTGGGAATCACCCGGGCACCGGGAATGACGTCGAGCACGGAACGGAGGTATCCCGGGCCGGCCGACGCGGCCGGGAACAGCTTGGCCACGCCGTGCCGCGCGCTCGCGGCGATCTCGCCGGGCGTGAACCCGCCTTCGATGAACGGGACGCCGGCCGCATCCGCGACCGACCGGACCTCGGCGGCCGGATAGGGACTGACTAGGAACGACGCGCCGGTATCGATGGCCAGGGCGGCCGTTTCGCCGTCGGTCACGGTGCCGAGGCCGGTCACGACGTGCGGTACGGCCGCCCGGACCGAGGCGAGCACCCGCGGCCAGTCCGGTGTGGTGGCGGTCAGCTCGATGATCTCCGGCCAGCCCGCGACCAGTTCAGCGCCGGTTTCCCGCGCCGCCGCTTCCCCCAGGGCCAGCACGGCGTGACACGCCTCGATCGCACTGTCCGGGTCCGGCCGCCGGATCACCGGGATGACCCGCGTCAAACGATGCAGCTCAAGCACATCAGTCATGATCAAAATTCTGTCATGACGCGAAGACACATCTAGACAGCAAGTGATCTAATCACTTAGGTTACCGGAGTTGTCACAGGTGACGACGAGGAGGGCGGCCATGCTACGGATAACACGGCAGATGACCAGGATCAAGATGGGGGCGCTCGCCGCCACCCTGACCGCGACCCTAGCGCTGGTGGTCCCCTCGGCAGCTACAGCGGCCACAGCGGCTACAAGGGCCACAGCCGCTGCCGCGGTCCCGCTTGTCTGCCCCGGCACCCCGGCGCCGGCCGTGACCACCGCGACGCCGGATGCTCCGCTTGACGACATGTTCGTCAACTACGCCGATCACGGCGCCGGAAACGATCACTGGACAGGCGCGGACGGAACGTACTCGGCGGCGCTGCCCGGCGACCGCGAGCTCTGGATCTACTCCGACACCTTCCTCGGGCACGTGAACCCGGACGGGTCACGCTCGCCGACGATCTCCGACGGGGGCACCACGCCGTTCATCAACAACTCGTTCGTCGAGGAAACCGGCCACGCCAGCATCGACCTGAAAACAATCCACGGCGGGTCAGCATCCGACCCGAAGGCACTCATGCCTCCCCCCGACTCCACCCACTGGTACTGGGCGGGCGACGCCATCGTGGCCGATGGCACGCTGCAGGCCGTTTACCAGGAGTACGACAGCTTCGGATCCGCTGCGTTCGACTTCGCGTTCGAGCGCAACGTCCTGGCCCGCTACCATCTCGGCGATCTGTCACATCCGTTCGACGTGCGGCAGCTGCCTTCGTCCGCCGGGATCGCCTGGGGTGTATGGATCGCCCGCGACGGCGGCTACACCTACGTTTATGGCGTCGAGGATCTGGGCGCGAACAAGTACATGCACGTCGCCCGCGTCCGCGGCGATGACCTGCTCGGCGGCGCGTGGCAGTACTACACGGTCAAGGGGACCTGGTCGCCGGATGAGTCCGCGTCGGCCCGGATAGCCGAGCCCGCGGCGTCTGACGGGACGCTGCGCGTCGCCAACGAGTACAGCGTGACCCGGGTCGGCAACGTGTACGTGCTGGTCACACAGAACATCCTTCAGGCGTTCAGCCCGGAGATCGATGTCCTGTTCTCGTGCTCGCCGGCCGGGCCGTTCACCGACCGCACCGCGATCTACGACGAGCCGGAGCACAACCTGTACGCCGGCCTCGGCGACCCGGACGTGTACGCCTACAACGCGCACGCCCACCCGGAGGTCAGCCCGCCCGGCCACCTGGTCATCTCCTACAACGTGAACAGCTTGGTCAACACCGACCTGTATCGCGACGCGGCGATCTACCGTGCGCGCTTCATCGACCTCAGACTGGGAGAATGACGCATCTCATGGGTGAGTTCGACGGGAAGGTCGCGCTGGTCACCGGCGGTTCGACGGGGATCGGGCTGGCTGTGACGCGGCGGCTGGCAGGCGCCGGCGCCGCCGTGGTGTTCTGCGGGATCGGAGACGAGGTCAGCGCCGCCGAGGCGCAGCTGAAGTCCGACGGCCGTACCGCTGTTACCGGCGTGGTGGCCGATGTCAGCGACGCCGCCGCGGTCGGCGATCTCGTCGAGGCGGCGGTGAGCCGGTACGGCGGGCTGGACGTGGTGGTCACCTGCGCGGGCATCCAGCGCCATGGCACGGTGCCGGAGACCTCGGAGGAGGTGTGGGACGAGGTGCTCGGCGTCAACCTCAAGGGCGTGTTCCTGGTGTGCAAGGCCGCGATACCGCACCTACGCGCCCGCGACGGCGCCCGCGACGGCGGCGCGATCGTCGCGATCTCTTCGGTGCAAGCGTTTGCGGCCCAGGATGGGGTGGCCGCGTACAGCACGAGTAAGGCCGGTGTCAACGGGCTTGTCCGCGCGATCGCCCTCGACCATGCGGCCGAAGGCATCAGGGCGAACGCCGTCTGCCCCGGCTCGGTCGACACACCCATGCTCCGCTGGGCGGCCGACCAGTTCACGGACGGCCCCGGCGGCGGGCGGAGCCAGGATGACCTGGTGGCCGAGTGGGGCCGCGCCCATCCGCTGGGTCGCGTCGCCCGTCCCGAGGAGGTCGCGGAGGTCGTGGCGTTTCTCGCCAGCCCGCGTGCGTCGTTCGTCACCGGCGCGGCTTACGTGGTCGACGGCGGGCTCCTCGCCCGACTGCATGTCCTCCTCCCCGATGAGTGAGCGGATCACGGGAAAGCCGATGGTGGTCGTTGGCGGCGGGGCCTGGACCGCGGCGGTGACCCCGAGCAGGATCTCGACGGTGAGATGGCGGCCTGCGCTCGCCTGATCGCCGCCCAGGCGCGGCCGGCCCCCGGCGCGCTGGCCGACACCCGCACCGACATCTGGTCACTGGTCCGGCCCTGAACGCGACCTGGTCCTGGTCGGCCTAGTGAACTACGCGTACCGATACATAGCGGCACATGGCCATCCCTCAGCGGGAAGAAAAGAGCCCTCTGGAAGAAAGGGCGCCGGAAACCGGCGCCCTATGCTCCGCGAAGCTCTTTTCTTCCGCGTCTTCCACCGCAGTCGCCGTCACATAACGGTCATATCCTGGCAAAATCGGCGCCCGCCACGACACGTCGCGAACTCGATTTGCTTTGGACGCTCACGTGGTGCAAGGAAAGCACCGCTAAGCCATTGACAGCTACTTTTTGACGGCATTTAAGGTGGAAATATGCGGAAGCGGCGGACGTTTCACCGCCAGTTGGCCTAATAGCTGATTGGCGCAACCAGCCCTGCTCGCGATATCACCAATAGGGGCACCAAACCTTGCGCCGAATCGGCTTATAACTTAAAGTAGCAATGAAATTACCGCTAGCTACCCTCCGCTGGCTGGGCGCCCTCGTAGTCCCGTTACATCACTCAATGAGGGGAATTTCCATGTCCCGCAAACGCCTGTACACCATCTCAATCAGCGCCTCGATCATCACAGCAGCCGTCGCCGCCGCATCGCTACTGACCGGTCCGGCCTCCGCCGCGCCAAAACAAATACAACAGCCACCTACCGTCGTCATCGGACCCGACTCGGGCCCTGGCGGCTGGTCCGAAGCGACATGCCCGGCCGGTACCCAGCTCGTCGGCGGCGGCTATGAAAGTAGCCCCGTCCGGGACGGCTATGGCAATCCCGTCGATGCCCTTAGGGCAAGCGCGCCTTCTCTCAACCCCAACGCCTGGCTGGCCCACATGGACAAAGGCAGCGTCAGGGCCACTGCCATGTGCGTCACGTCTTCGGCCCCGCCACCCCTGATCGTCACGGGCCCGCCCGGGACGGCCGGCTACTGGTCCATCGCGACCTGCCCGGCCGGCACAGTACTCGCCGGCGGCGGCTTCATCGCCACCGCCATCGCCCACAACGGCCTCGGGAACCCGGTCGACACTGAAACCGGCGGCACCGCCACCATGAGTCCCCCGAATTCCTGGGCGGACAGGTGGTTCGCGGGCACGGTCATAGCCAGGGCTATGTGTACTTCGTAGACCTCGAAGGAAAAGGCCCCATGGAAGATAAGGCGCCTCGGGTTCCGGCACCTTATCTTCCACGGATCCCTACGCGTTCGAGAACAGCGGGATGTTGGCGCCGCTGGCGGCGGCCAGCGGACTGTCCAGTAGCGCGACGATCAGTTCAGCGACGTCGTCCGGAGTCAGGCCGGGGCGCAGCGCCGGATTGGCGCGGCGCAGCATCTCGGTGTCGACAGCGCCCGGACTCAGGCAAACAGCGCTGATGCCGTGCACCTTGCCTTCGACCGCGATCGCCTCGGTGAGGCCGATGACCCCGTACTTGGACACGTTGTACGCGGCCAGGCCCGGGACTTTCTCGGTGGCGTACACGCCAGACAGCGACGCGATGTTGACGATCCGGCCCTCACCGGCGTGCATCATGGCGGAGAACGCGGCACGGCAGCACAGGAACGCGCCCGTCAGGTTCACGCCGAGTGTCTCACCCCACATGGCCGACGTCGTCTTGGCGAACGGTGCGGGCGTCAGCACGCCGGCCGCGCATACCAGTGCGCTCAGCCGGCCGAAGCCGGCCACGACAGCGAACAGGCGCGCCACCGCGGCCTCGTCGCTCACGTCCGTCGGCACGGGCGTGGCCTGGCCGCCAGCGTCCTTGATCCAGCCCGCCACGCGGTCGAGAGCCTGACCGTCACGGGCGGCCAGCACCACATGAGCACCGGCCGCCGCCACGGCCGCGGCGGTGGCGGCACCGATGCCGCGGCTGGCCCCGGTGACCACCATCAGGCGTCCTGCCAGCCAGTGCATCGCGTCAGCCACCAATCACTCGTTCGTAGAGATGCTCATGTGCGTCCGGCGCCGGCATCGTCGGGCGGCACGGGGAAGCCAGTTACGCCGTCCACGATCACCCCGCTGAGTCCCGTGCCTGAACGCGACAACGGGAGCCCCGCACGCCTGCGCCTCGGCGGCGGCCGGGTCCGCCGAGGCGGCGGAGTCGGATGCCCGGTACAGCGTGCCGGCCAGAGATCGAGGATCGACTCCGGTGGCGATCACTTCGGCTCCCGGATCGCCGTCACCAGCGGCGCCATGATCGCGATCTTCATCCCGGCAGCACCTTGAAGGCCAGGTCGCGCGGCGGATTGATGCCCAGGACCTCGAAGGGAACGCTCCGCCAGCCGTGTCGCCTTACCTCGTCGGCCGCCTTCGGGTAGAAGATCTCGGCCATCTCCACCGCCTCGTCGTGGCTGCCGAACTCCACTGACATCGACCCTGGGAAGCTGACGTACCGGTAGCCGCGGGAGGTGAGCCACTTGAGGCGGTTCGGCCAGATGATGGCCACGCACCCGCCCGGCCTGCATACCCGTTCCATCTCGGTCAGGCCGGCCTCGCCGCCATGCCCCGGCGAGGGGGTGAAGGCAGAGCAGGCGACGACCAGGTCGGCGAAATCGTCGGGCAGCGGCATCCGGTCGAAGAACCCGCTGATCACCCGCACCCGGTCCCCATGGTCGGCTGCCGCGAGCTTCCGCCGCAGGATGCGGCGCAGCGGCAGCGCGGGCTCCACGGCCACGATGCGCTGCCCTCGCTCGATCAGCTCCATGGTCAGCCGTCCAGTGCCCGCGCCGACCTCGGCGATCCGGTCCACGTGGCACGGCAGCCAGTCCACCACAGCGGGATGGAGCTGTTCAGCGCTCGCCAGCCGGTCATAGAGCTCCGGTTCGAGCCGGTACACCAGTTCCCAGGCCAGCGCGATGTCGGTTTGCGGATCACCGTCCCCCCGCGGGACGAACCGCCTCGCCTCGTCACAGGTGAACACGCTCAGGTCCGCGGCCGTGTACCGTCTGCGCAGCTCGCGGCCCACCACGACCTCCACGACGGTCATCACCCTCGTCTCTTTCGCGAGTTTTCACTATCGATAGACTACAACAGTGGGTTTGTCGCGGAACGAGGCGGACCTGGCCTCGCTGAGCTGTCTGGACGACCAGGTGCGTGGTCGCTTGTACACGTTCGTGTCCGGCCGCACCGAGCCGGTGGGACGGGACGAGGCGGCCGCCGCGGTGGGTATCGGGCGTGCGCTGGCGGTCTACCATCTGGACAAACTGGTGCGGGCTGGGCTGCTTACGGCCTCCTACCGGCGGCCGCCGGGCCGCAGCGGACCGGGCGCCGGCCGACCGGCCAAGGTGTACTCCCGGTCCGGGGGCGAGTTCATGGTGACCGTTCCCGTGCGCGAGTACGAGCTGGCCGCGCGCCTGCTGGCCGAGGCCATCGGGGCCGACCGCAGCGGCCAGGCGATGACCGCGTTGCGAGCTGCGGCTTACAACCTGGGCACCCACCTCGCGCAAGGCGGAACGGTCCGCGTGGAAAGCGCGCTGTCCGAGCGCGGCTATGAGCCGTGGCGCGACGACGCTGGCACCCTGCGGATGCGCAATTGCCCGTTCCGCCACCTGGCGGAACTTGAGCCCGAGGTGATCTGCCAGATGAACCTCGCGCTGATTCAAGGCCTGGTCGCGGGCTTGGGCGCCGCTGGCCTGAACCCGATCCTCGGTCCCGCATCCGAGCACTGCTGCGTCGCCATCCCCGCGGGCCGCCATGACATGAACGGAACCCGATGACCCACAGCCCGATCCTCGGCTGGCGCATCCTCGGGCTGTCCAAACTGGCCCGCCTGGTCGAGCACTCCTGCATGAACCAGCGCGGCATCCGCGCCGTCGGCGCCACCACTGTCACGTCGGCGCACGACCGTTGAGCCACCGCCGTTCCAGCTAAAACGAAGAAGCCCCGTCGGCCTCGTCCGTGAGACGGGCCGGCGGGGCGCTGTGTTTCGTTACCGCTGGGAGGCCATGGCCTGGGCGGGCTGCTCGGCCGGCTGGCGGGTGGTGGCGCTGCGGGACTTGGCGGCCAGGACGCCGGTGCGGGCCACCAGCATCGCCACGGACAGGAAGATCAGGCTGTCGGTGAACGCGCCGGTGGTGATCTGGTGGGTCATCGCCCAGCGGGTGACCTGGGCGCCGAACATGTGGTGCATGCCGTAGTCGAAGTAGATCCGGGCGCCGGCCACGGCGATCCACAGCAGTGCGTAGGCCGCCCCGGCGTAGGAGATGGCCTTGCCGGTCCGGCCGTCGCGGGTGACATGCATCAGCGCGGCGGCCAGGACACCGAGGGCCAGCCCGGCCGCGATGGCGGCGGCTTCGAGCGCCAGGCCGTTGCCGGAGGTCGCGGCGCCTTTGATGTAGAGGGGGATGATCGCGGCCGCGGCGATGAAGGGGCGGAGCACCCGCAGCGCGGTGACCTTGCGGTGGCCGAGGTCGGAGATCAGCACCGTGGTCAGGACGATGAAGTTGATGATCAGAACGCTGGTGTCCACTTCGGGAACTCCTTGCTGAGCTGTTGTGGTTACGTATGCAACGCTAGGTAGCGGGACCCCGGCGGCGCGTCGGCCCGCGGCTTGATACCGGGTCCATGCCGGGTGGAGGCGGTCATCTCCACCCCCGTCAACCCGGGCAACTTGGACGGCGAACCCTCGCCCTCGGTGCGACGATGGCGCCATTCATTGCATTGGGCGGGGGATTTGTCCGGTCCCGACGACATCGATGGCACCATCGATGTCGCAAGAGTTGACCTGCCTAGCCGGAGGTTCGGGCGGATGCACGCTTGATCAGCCTGTCGTACGAATCCGGCGGGTTTATTTCCGGTCAGCATGTAATTTCCGCGCTATTTGGAGTGAAGGCAATGGTCTGGGCCCCGGATCATCGCCAACGCTCTGGATGCTGCGGCCGGGCCGGACTGGAATGCCGATACTGACTTCGATATGCTGGCCGCCACCGGGATTCCTGTCATCTATACATATCTTCTGGATCCGGCAAGCAGGCATTACCGCGAGAGCGATGTATTCACCGGAATCGTCAAGGCCACGGCCCATTCACCGTCGAAGTTGACCTCGGCACGATCTAGCGTTCGACCTGGGCTGCGGGCCTCTCCTCAGCAGACCCCTCGGCCGGGACTGGCCTCGCGGCTGAACTCCTCGATCTGCTCGCCGATGTCGCGTGCCTGAATGGACCCGCCATAGATCGGCGCGCCGAGCCGCGGTCCCCGAGGGGTTCGACACCTACGTAGGCCTGGAGGCCGACGCCGCCATGCTGCGCATCTACGAACCCGAGAATGTGCCAGGCCTACTCCAGACCGAAGATTACGCCCGTGCAGTCATGCGGGCAACGATGCTCACCGCCGCCGAGGAAGAGGTCGCTCGCCACGTCGCGGTGCGGATGGCTCGACAGGAACGCCTGGTCGGGCCGGACGCGCCGCAGCTTTGGGTCGTAGTTAACGAGGCGGTCATCCGTCGCCCAGTCGGCAGCCCGGCGGTGATGCGCGCTCAACTCGATCGGCTTCTCGACTCGGTTGCCCAGCCGGGTGTCACGATACAGGTGCTGCCGTTCAACGTCGGCGCGCACGCAGGTATGGACGGTTCGTTCACGATCTTGTCTTTCCCTGAGCCCGGCGACCCCGATGTGGCGTACGTGCCCTACTACACCGGTGCTTTGTACCTGGAGAAATCGCAACAAATCACCGCGTATACCCTGATGTTCGACCATCTGCGTGCGACGGCCCTCGCGCCCGGGGCGTCGCGGGATCTGATCGCCCGCGCCCGCGACGAACTGGCCTGACGCGGGTCACGAACGCGCGATCCGTCGGCACATATGAAGGTGGGACATGAACGCGGATCACGCCATCGAACTGTCCGGCGCCTGTTGGCGCAAGAGCAGCTTCAGCGGGAGCGGAGGCACCAGTTGCGTCGAAGTGGCGCAGGCCGGACGCATGATCGCGGTGCGCGACTCCAAGAACCCCGGTGAGGCAGTGCTGACTTTTACTGAACCGGAGTGGAAGGCCTTCACCCGCGCGGTGAAAGCCAGCGAGTTCGACTGCTAGATGAATCTCCCTGCTTGCGCGCCGGAAGCTGAGCCACGACGGGACCGATCAGGTCGTCGGCGGGAACAAAACCCCAGCGCCGCGAGTCAATTCCGACGGGGTTGTCGGAGAGCAGGACGATCTTTCCCTCGGGAACGACGCATACCCCGGCGGTCGCGGCCTGGACCGAGGGGGGGACCGGATCTCCGGGCAGCGCGGCCACCCTCTTGATCACCAAGCGGGGAGCTGCCGGCTGATAGGAGCGGCCGGACACGCGATGCTGCGCGCGTGCGACGGCAACCGTGCCCACATTGAGCCCGCCTGCCGTGACGCGCCGCACGAGTACCCGGTCACCCGGACGCAGGGTCGGGAGCATGCTCCCGCCTTTCACGTGAACGATTACGAAACGACGCCGCAGATGACCTAGGACGAGCATGAGGAGGCCCAGCGCCAACGACCCAGCCCATATCGGGCGGCTGGTCTTCATGACTTCGTTGCCGGGAGGGCCGCGCGTCGGCGCGCGGCCGACCTGACCTCCTGGTATCCGCTGGCCTGAAGTGAGAACAGCCGGTGATACTCCCCGTGCGCTGCCATCAACTCCTCGTGTGTCCCTGATTCGATGACGCGGCCACCAGTCAGGACGAAGATCGCGTCCGCATCGCGAACGGACCCGAGCCGGTGCGAGATCAGCAGGCTGGCCCGCCCGGACCGGATAGCGTTGATCCGCTGGTGAATGGCGTGCTCAGCCTCGGCGTCCAGGCCCGAGCTCGGCTCGTCGAGGATGAGCACGTCACGGTCGGCCCGCATCAGCCCGCGAGCCAGGGCGAGCCGCTGCCACTGCCCGCCAGACAGGACAACGCCGGTTTCCGGGTCGCCTTTGTCGTGGTTGCCGAAGAAGATGCGGCTGAGCAGGGTGTCATACCCTTGTGGCAGCGAGGCAAGCTTGTCGTGCACTCCCGCCTGGCTGGCCGCGTCCGCGATGCGCGCGCGGTCACCGAGCCGGCTGAGATCGCCCATGCCGATGTTCTCCGCGGCGGTCAGATCGTAGGCCATGTAATCCTGGAAGACCGTGCCGATCCGCTGCCGCAGCTCCTCGGGTGCCACGTCCCTGATGTCGACGCCGTCCCACCGGATGCTGCCGCGCTGCGGGTCATACAGTCGGCACAGCAGCTTCACCAGCGTGCTCTTGCCCGCGCCGTTCAGGCCTACCAGCGCGACCGAGACACCGGTGGGGATGAACATGCTGACGCCGCGCAGCGCCCATGGGTGGGCGTCGTCATAACGAAACCAGACGTCCCGCACTTCGATGCCCTCGCGCAGTGCTGGCAGGGGGCGAGGCGGATCAGCGAGTGGCAGGTCAGGTCCGGCATGGATGACGTCGGCATAGTGGCCGAACAGCAGCAGCGACTGGTAAAGACTCGCTAGCTGGGCAGCCAGGTTGCCGATCGCGGACTGCACGCCGACGATCGCCATCACGAACATGGACACGTCACCGATGGACAACTGACCCACGACGGCTTGGCGGACAGTCCAGATGAGCCCTCCCGCGGTGACGGCTGCGGCGAGCAGCGCGAGCAGCGCCTCGATGGAGCAGATGCGCCGGTCAAGCAAACGCTGGCCAGAATTGATCGAGCGCATCTCACCCAGCATGCGGTCGCGGAAGAAGTCGCCGAGGGCGAAGAGCCGGACCTCCTTGGCGGCATCGGGATTCCCGAGCAGGGAGCTGTAGAACATCTTCCGGCGCACCGCTGGGTTCTTTTGCCACTCCATGTCGGCGCGCCTGCGGCTGTTGGTGATTTGTGCCGCGATCACGGGTACCGCCGTGGCTCCGGCGATCGCAGCCAGAATGGGGTTGATCGCGGCAAGGATCACGAACATGCCTGTCCCCGTGATCAGCGCCTGGCCGCACGTCGTGGCGGCGTTGACAAGGGTGGACACCGCATTGCTGCTGATCTGCTGGACGAGTCCGATCTTGTCGATGAACGCGGGCGACTCGAATCTGCTCAGGCCAGGAAACAAGTTGATCGCCTGGTACATCCTGTCCTGGATCATCAGTCCTGCCTCACGGCATAGCTGGCCAGTCGCGTAGCGGCGCACCTGGGGCACGGCCGCGGATACCATGCCAATCCCGCCGAGCACTACCGCCAGCGCGGCGATGTGGGCGCCGTTTATGCCGTGCCCGATTACGCCTGCCGCAACGTGCCTACTGGCCGGGTCGCGGGCCAGGTGACCGCCGGCCGTAGCGTGGCTTCCGCTCGAGTCTCGTGGCACCAGCCCGTTGAGCAAGGCACGGTTCACCCAGGCGCTGGCCGTTGGCGCGGCACCAGCTGCCAGCGCCAGCACGGCCGTGGCCAGCACGGCCGACGGTGCCGACGCCCACATGAGGCGGGCAACCAGCCATCCCCTGCTTATGATGACCGTGACCGGACCGCGCGGATTCCGCGCTGCCGCCCCAGCGGGATACGTCCCCGTCATGTGCGTTGTCCCTCACGCACCACCGCGGCCATGTGCCGCACCGTCATCCCGCTGGCTTTGATCTTGCCGTCGCCGGCGACTATGTAGAACCTCGGAACTCCGGACACGGAGAAGATTTTCTGCATGGTTCCCTGGGGCTGCTCGACCGTGACCGACGCCCAGCCGGTCAGCTTGTGAGCGAATTCCGCGGCCCTGGCCGGGTCACGAGACCGCACCACCGCCAGCACCCTGGCCGCGCCGCCAGGGATCGTGCTCGCATACGTCTTCAGTTCCGGGATCTGGTCGTGGCACTGGGAGCACCCTGCGGATAGGAAGGCGATCATGCCGGGGGTCTCGCCCAGGTCGGTCAGTGAGAAAGTATCGCCAGACACGGTCTGTACCGTGAACGCGGGCACTGTGGCACCGGATGGAAGGGACAGGGGTGCCAGCCAGGGCACACGGCGGGCAAGCTGCGTACTGTGCCGGTTCACCCGGCGGATGATCAGGAACGTCAGCAGGAGGTTGACTGAGCAGGCTACGCCAGCGAAGCTGGCCGCGGCGACGAGGTAGGTCAATTCTTCCCCTCCAGGCCCATCGCGGGGCTGTCCATGGTCGCGGCCGCCTTGGTGAAGAACGCGCTCAGGTCATCGAGGAAAACTACGGCCATCGCCACGGTCGCCCCGCCCCACAGGCTGAGCACGATCCCGGCCGGGTGCGCCGAGCCAGAGCCCGCACTCCGCTGAGCAGCTAGTGCCGTTCCTGCCGCCGCCACTGCGCAGAGCACGGCATTGCGCACTACATCACGCTGACCCAGCGGCGATGCCGACGCGCCGAAGCACTGGCACGCAACCCCGGCCTGAGCACGGTCTAGCGCGAATGTCCCGGCCGTGAACACGGCCAGGGTCACGGCGGCGAGCAGCAGGCCGGCCATTGGCGTCCACGGGAGCGCGACTGCCGCGACGATGATGACCTCCGTAGTGGCCATCGAGACCGTCAGTGCCGTCCTGTGGCGGCCCGGAAGAACAGGCAGTATTGGCAGTTCGTCGATCCAGGACGCGAACGCATGGAATGCGCCGCGGCTGCGGAGCTTGGTGAACGCGGATACCGCGAAAATCACGCCTATCAGGCAGCGGCACAATATGACTGCGTATACCACGCGCAACTCCCCTTTCCGGGGATGCGGGCAGCTCGCGAGTGCAGTATCCCAAGGACCTGCACTCGCGAGCAGAAGGGCTAAATGATAGAACAGCAACCGATCTGGCTTGAGAAGGCTACGTGCCCTCCCCTCGAGAATACAAACCGCCACCTTTGGCTCGAGCTGGAGATCGGGCAAATGCGGTCGGGCCTGCAGATAACTACGCTCGAAAGCGCAGAGGCGCTGACCTGTGGCAACACGTTAGGTACTAGGCTCGCGACTTTCCCCGCGAGTCCTATCGACGTACCAATCATGCGTGAACCTCCTTGGGAATCGTGAGTGAGACGACACTGTCATCATCGCCGGCGGCACTTACGTTTCCCTATGGAAATGCTACGGCCGCTGACTGCGTGAGAAATCTGGCCAGCCACTATCAGATGACTATGGTTTCACTTCCGGTCGGCTGCGCAGCGGTTCCCGCTAGCCGCGGATTGTGCGAAACTCTGTCCGTGATGAAGATTCCTGCCGTGAATGCGGCTTCTGATGATCTCGCCGGCCACGAGAATGAGTCCCCGGTATTCGTGCTGACCGCGAGCAGGTCCGGCTCCACTCTGATCAGGTTCCTGCTTGACAGCCACCCTGAACTAGCCTGCCCGCCAGAGACCGGCATCGGGAGCGCCTGCTCGACGCTGGCCCACTGCTGGGATGTCCTGGAACACTCCGGCTCGGGGAGCACGCAGAAGATAACAGATCCAGTCACTTTGTCGTCCGGTGCCGCCGCGGCGATTCGCGAGGCACTCAACCGGCTTCATGATCCATATCTGGAACGGTGCGGAAAGCGGCGGTGGTGTGACAAGTCCCTGGATTCCAATCAGGTCGCCGACATCCTTGCCCAGGTGTATCCAGAGGCCAGGTTCATCTGCCTTTTCCGTCACTGCATGGACGTGGTCGCCTCCGGGGTGGAGGCGTGCCCTTGGGGACTGCACCGGTACGGTTTCGATCCCTTCGTCGCCCAGTACCCTGGGAACAGTGTGGCTGCGATCGCAAGCTACTGGCTCTCCTGCGCGCAGTCGATCCTGGCCTTCCAGGAAAAGCATCCCGAGCGGTGCCTCAGAGTGCGGTACGAGGATCTCGTGACCGCTCCAGAAGAGACCGCGGCGGCGATATTCTCATTTCTTGGCGCGATGCAGGTGCCTGGCATCACCGAAGCATGCTTCCGCACCCCTCACGAAGGTGACGGCCCTGGCGACGAGAAGATCTGGTTCACCAGCGGGATAACGGCCAACTCGATCGGAAGAGGGCTCAGCGTCCCGGCAGGCGCGCTGCTGCCGCAACTGCGGGAGTCCATCAATGAAATACTCGCCAAGCTGGATTACCGGCCTATAGACGAGGGGTGGAATGACGCACCCGGCCGGATGGATCCCCGCCTTCACCCGCTTATCCCGGCAACGGGTAACGGGCACGCCACGGCATCGGCAGAACACATGGCGCAGCCCAGCGAGGAACCTGCTTCCAGGGGCGGCCAGGATGCCGGCCGTCACCGCCAGGACGTCGCGGCAGCGGCGCGCGCTCTCGCCGCGCGGATCACAGACCGCGATGGCGTCTCGCTGCACGAGGTCACCACGCGCTGGCCAGTACTCTCGGGCGCAGCTGTCACGCTCGTCGTGCAGTCGGACGACGATCACCACGAGGAACTGGAGGTGAGCTTCGGGTCAGCAGGTACCAACGGATCGGGTGAACCGGTCGCTACGGTTATCGCGGCCCCGGCGACGTGGCGTTCGCTGCTGGACGGCAGGGCAAACATGATCACGGAGATGACAGCGGGCCGGCTCCGCTGCGTCAATTCGAGGGATGCTTACCGCCTCCGTAGTGACGAGTTGCACGCCGTCGCCGCGCTTCTCGGCCTGGCTCAGATCCCGGTAGCCCGAACCCAGGCGTAAGAGCATGAGTGCGGGTTGCTGAGCCGAGGCTTCGTCGCGATGGGCGAGTGGATGCGCGCACTACGTAACGTTCATTGATACCGAGGAACCCGCGCTCGTCACCGGCCTTCGGCGCCGAGCTGCCGGAGGAAGCTTGGTCTTCACCTGACACTTCCAGTTCGCCGGCGCGAACCAGGCGGGAGACCAACTCGGAACGACTGAACTTCTGGGTCACGGTAGCTACCCCCGCTCGGTTCGGCCGAAGACTGTGCGCTGATGCCCTCGAACGTACCTCCCCGGGGCCCGGCCTCTTGACGGGCGGCGGTTTGATGTCTCATCGGCATGGGATCCGGCCTGGCTGGTCGTTAGGATGATTTGGAGGGGGTGGATCGCGAGACGCGATGGAATGGGTTACTGCCGCTCTTTATGAGCCTGCCGGAGACCGGCTGGCGTGCACGCTGTGTCCCGTCCGGTGCAAGCTGGCGGACGGCCAGGTCGGCGCCTGCCATGTCCGGCGACGAACCGGAGATCGCCTGGAGACCCGGACGTTCGCCACGACTGTCCGGCACTACGACGCGGTCGAACGGAAGCCGCTGTATCACTTCCGGCCTGGCAGCACCGTGCTCACTCTGGCCGCGCCGGGATGCACGTTCCGCTGCACCTATTGCGTCAACCACCGGATCTCCCAGTACGGCCGGGACGACGACGTGCCATGGCAGGCGGAGCCGGTCGATCCAGCCGAGGTGGTCGAACTCGCCGCCAGCCGCGGCGCGAGCGTGGCTTTGTCATATTCCGAGCCTTCGCTGGCTATCGAGCTGACACTGGCCTTGGCCGCGCTCGGTGCCGGCCGCGGCGTCGGCATCATCTGGAAGAGCAACGGTTTCCTCACCGAGGAAGCGCTCGCGCTCGCCGCACCGGCCCTTGCCGCGGTCAACATCGACATCAAGGCCGCGGACGAAGAGCGGCACCATCAGCTCACCGGCGCGCCGCTGGCTCCGGTGCTCGCGTCACTCCGTGCGCTGCACGCGCGGGGGGTGTGGGTCGAGGTTGCCACGCCGCTCATCCCCGGGGTGAGCGCTAGCCCACCGGATCTGGCGCGGATCGCGGCCATCATCGCGTCAGTTGACCCGGGCATCCCGTGGCACCTACTGCGGTACACCCCCGCCTACCGGCGATCCGATGACCTCCCAACCCTGCCAGACGCGCTCGCGGACGGGGTGCGCATCGGCCGGGAGGCGGGACTGCGTTACGTCTATGTCGAGCGAGCGCTGGGTCCGCGGGGGCGAGAAACCCGCTGCCCGGCTTGCGGAGTGACCGTTGTCAGCCGAGACTTGTGGGCACTACGCGAACTGCGGCTGAAGGACGGCGCGTGCTCGCGGTGCGGGACAGCGGTGGAAGGGCGATGGGACAGATGACCGTCTATCGGTTCGTGGAGCACCTGCCCGATCTGATCGAGCCGGAGGAGTACGCGGAGCAGCCAGCCGGCGGGCTGGTCCGGTTCAGCATCACCGTTGGCGAGGACGGCGTTGTCGTGCTCGGTGACGCGATCCGGCCAGAAGTGCTGGAGCGCATCCTGGAGACGCTAGGGCCTGAGGAAATCGAGCAGATGCTCTGCGGCTAGCGGTTTGCCCGGGCCCCGAAGTTAGCTGATCAGCCGGGAGACGGCGCCGATCAGCTCGGTCGCGGTGGGTTCTGGCGGTACGACCACGCAAAGCGGATCGTCGTCGGCGACCGGTCCGCCCGGATAGTGGACGCGCACCGTGATGGATCCCGGGTAGGCGAGCGGCGGCTGGTACGGATGCGTAAGCAAGATGACCCGGGTGTCGCCCCCGTGTACGGTCCCCAGCTGCGGGACCAGACCCCTGGCGAGCCGGGAGCCGGCGTCGGCATCGGGCGGCATGTCGGTTCCCGCGGTCCAGATCCGGATCAGGTCTTCGGGCCGGGTCAGCATCGCCTCGGTGGCAGGCGCCCCCAGCGTCACGAGCGCGCAGCGGTATCCCTGGTGGATCACGGTCACCGCGATCAGGTGCGCGATCAGCCGCAGCGTGACACCGACCCGGCCGTGCGCGGCGGCGGTGTCATCCAGGACCAGCACGGCGGCGCGCGGCGCGGGTGGAGGGGACCCGCTGCGGGTACGGTACAGCAGCTCGTCTCGGGCGTGCCGGATCGCGAATACCAGCGGCGGCAGGGCGAGCTGGCTGAGCAGCAGAGCTCCGATGTTCCCGTGGCGCGCCACGCCAGCCCGTCCCTGGCCGCCCGCGCCGCCTTCGGAGCCTCCCTCTCCGGCGAGCGGAACCCGCATACCCAGCATCCGGCGCTGCGAGGCGGTCAGCGGCGTCAGTTCGTCACGCAGATGGCGCAGCCTGGCTGGCAACGAAGGCTCGGCCGCCACAGCATCTGGACCAAGCAGGTCGAGCAGCGTCATCAGCCGGTCCGTGACGCCGTTCAGCACGCCGGTCAGTTCGACCACCGGGATCGGGGCGTGGCTGACCGGGCAAGCCGGGCCGACCAGGACCTGCCGGAGCGCCATCGCCAGATGGTCGCGTGTCGCGTCGGCTGGCGCCAGGTACACAGGGTCGCGGCGCAGATCGGCGGCCAGTAGCGTCGCCAGGCCGACCCGGGCATCGAGTGGCCAGCCCAGCGCGCGCAGCGCGGCGACGCCACGGTGTGCGGCCAGCACCATCAGCTCCTCTGGCGGATCGCCGCCGACCAGGGCGAGCAGCCCGGCGAGGGACTCGAGGGGGACCGCCGCGCCCGCGTCGGCGGCCGCACACGCCAGCCTGACGAGAACTTCGCGATCGAAGGCGAGCTCCGCGATATCACCTGCGTCAGGGAGCGCGGTGCCGACCACGTCCCACAGCACCTCGGTGCCGTCGGCATACGCCGCCGCGATCGTGTCGCCGTCGGGTGACCAGGACAGCGCGGTTACCCGGGCCATGTCCGGGCGGCTCAGCGCGGTCAGCCGCTGACCGGTCAGCACGTCCCAGAGCTCGACCTGATCGCGCACTGCCGCGCTCGCGCCGCCTGGAGCACTGGTCGCGATCGCGAGCACGCGGCTGTCCGGGGACCAGGTCAGCGGTGGCTCGTCCGGCCGGGACGCCACGGGCAGCTCTTTGATCACCTGCCAGTTCGCGGTGTTCCACACCAGGACACGAGCCCGGCGGTCGCCGCGAGCCACGGCGGCGAGCCGTCGGCCGTCCGCTGACCAGGCCAGCGGGCCGGTGAGGCGGTCAGAGCTGCCAGCCGGCAGCGGAGCCGGGTCCCGGCGTCCCGTGCGGGTGTCCCACAGCACCACATGGCCTCGGCCGGCCACGGCGAGCAGGGGCCCGGCCGGAGACCAGCTCAGTCCGTTCACGCCGTCCGGCATCGGGAGGCGCTGGACGGGCTGATCCCCAGTACGCGGCCGCAGGATCAGCACCCGCCGCGGCGCGGGGCGCTGGCGACCAGCCGGATCGGCGGGTGGCTCGATGACCGCGAGAGCTGGTTCGGCCGTGCCTGGCGGCGACCAGGCGAGCGGGCCCGTGCCTGCCAGCGTGGCGACCAGGTTGCCCTCGCTGTTCAGGACTATGACACCGTCCTGGCTGGTGGCGGCGATGAGTCCGTCATGGCTGATCGCGATGTGCGAGACCCTAGGGATTGCCAGCTGCCAGACGTGCTGGACGCTGGGCGGGCGGATGCGGGCAAGCATGCCATCCGCTGTCGCCAGGCACGCGCTGCGTCCGTCCGGCCACCAGGCGAACGCGGCGACCGGGTGGGTCGCGGGCAGCACCGCGGGACGCAGCGGTCCGGTGACGTAGCCGCTCGTCGCGGGTCTGCGACGGCCGACCGTCCGGCCGTGGCGGGCGGCCCAGCGCCGGCCGGCCTCCCCGGTCCGGCCATGGCCAGGGAGGGTATCCGGGAGTTCTACCAGGCCGACCGTTACCCGACTGGTGCGGATGGCCAGCAGGCCGGTGCTGCTGATGGCGAGAGTGCTCGGATACGCGATGTCGGCGGGTATCGTGTCGAGCGGTCGCAGGGTGCGGCTGACGGCCACCACACTGTCGTCGCGGACTCCGATGAGCAGCCGCCGACCGTCCCGGCAGAACTGTACGGAGACCGGCGGCCCGGTAATGGCTGGCCAGTAGGCGGTGGTTACCAGGTCACTAAGCGCACCGACCCGGATCTGGTGCACGCCTGACTGGCCCGCCGCGGCGAGCAGCCCGCCGTCGGGAGACCAGGCCAGCCGGTCGACGCGGGCCTCGGGCAGGTGCACCGAGGCGAGCATCGCCTGATCCGCCACATCCCAGAACTCCAGCGTGTCGGCGCGCGCAACGCACAACTCGGAGCCGTCAGGCCGCCAGCACAACGCCGTCGCCGGGTCGGTCCCGCGGAGCACCAGCGGGGCTCGCGTCAGATCGTCGAGCGCGAGCACCGGACCCGTCATCGTGCCGGCCACCACGAACCGGCCGTCGGGGGAGGCCGTGATGGCGGACATGGCGCCATACCCCGTGAGCCAGTCGGGCGAGGCCACTTCACCACCCGACTCGAACCCATATCCCAAAATCATGCCGTTGCCAAGGACATAAAGCCGCTCCGACCCGAATCCCCACACCACGTCGGCGGGACGGGCAGGGTCGAGTTCGCACGGCACCGACCAGACCGGACGGTCCGGGTACTCCAGGAACGTGAGCCGTCCGCCCGCCACCAAGGCGAGCGCGGAGCCGTCCGGGGAGAATGCGACGCACCGGCAGTCGGAGGCGGCGATCGCGACGATAGTGGCATCACCGAGCGAGTCCGCCGGTCCTTCGGTCATCTGCGCCTCGCTGCCGCCTCGCGGGCAGCACGCTGATAGAGCACCGCCGCGCGGTACAACTCACCGGCCTCTTCCAGGCGTCGTGCCGCCCCGGCCAGCTCGCCTCGCTGTTCGAGGTGTTCCGCCTCACTGAGCAAGTGCCCCAGGTTCAATGGCTGGTCACCCTGGCCAGCGCGGCCAGATTCGCCGCCCTGCTCGCGAGGCGTGGTAAAGGGCTGCCCAGGCGGTGCCAGCCCGGCCAGTAGCTGCCGCCCGCGCGCCGAGATCCCGCTCGCTGGCTCGGGTGCCTCGCCGAGCCACAACCGCCAGGCGGGCACCATCCCGGACAGTGCGAGCCGGTAGGCGCCATCGTGGCAGAGCACCACGACCGACTGGTTATCCAATTGGAAGAGTTCCTGGCGAGCGGTCAACGGCACCGGTGGATCCAGCTCGTGTCCGGCTTCCAGATACAGACCTCCCGGTCCGATCCGGCAGACCGGCACGCCGAACGGTACCGCGGTCAGTAGCCCTGCTGGTTCGGTGAGCAGGTGCCGTCCCGGACCGGGGACGATGAACGCGGTGTCCGCCAGCGGGCTCATGCTCAGGAACCGCCGTAGCCGTGCCAGCTCCAGGTCGTCCAGCAGCACCGCGTCGGCGCGGCCGTCGGGGCGGGCGGCGGGAACCACTCGTACCGGTGCCAGGCGCGCTAGCGTCGGCTGGTCCGGCACGCCGCCGGACGTGCCGATGCCAGACACGTCGCCGCTGAGCGGTCCTCCGCCAGACGGGACGACAAAGGCGAGCCGCATCGGCGGCACGACCTCAGCGCCGCGGCTGATGATCCGCCAGAGGCCGAAGTCTCCGCCACTAGCGATCCAGGTCTCGCCTACTGGGATCTCGGCGACCAGGTGGCGATCATCGATCGGCAACGTGAAGCGAACGTCGATCAGCAAGCGATCGGACATTCGGCACACCGCGGTGTGCGGCAGGTCGGTGAGTGCGGCGATCGCCTGCCGCGGCAGCAGGCCGTCTCGTGACGTGATCCGGATCAGCACCGCCTGATAGCCGCCAGGCTCGGCTGGAAGGTCATACGGACTGAGCGGTTCGATGAAGAGCTGCCTGACGGTTACGTGCGCCCGGGCGCGCTGCCAGCGCCGGACGATTGGTCCGGCCAGCTGGCCGGTCGTCACCACGGTGATATCCGTGAGCGGGCCCGGGCGCCCGGCGGGCATCAACAACGAGGCCAGCCATATCAGGGGGACCGGTTCCAGCGCGGCCGCGGGATCCGGCACCTGGCCGGATCCGGCAGGCGCGGCGGGGGCGCCCGGCAACACGTCGCGGGACCATATGATCGTGCCGCCCAGGGCCACCGCGAGTTCGGCCGCGACACCGCCGGGCGCATGTTCGTCCAGGCCATACCAGATGGAGCGGTCCACGCCGCTGATGTGACACGGGTAAAACGACGGCTGGCGGTTGCCCCCGTCGGCCGCGACGCCGGTCCGGTCGGCGTCGGCGCTGGTGCCGGCGATGGCGTCGGCGAACGCGAGGGCCGACAGTATCGAGTCCGCGGTGAAACGCACGAGCAGTTCGGGGAGTTCCCGCTGCGCGGGCTGATCCGGTTCGTCCGGGTCCGCGGCCGGGCTGGGTGCGGCGACGAGGGGATGGATCGGGGTGGCCACGAGCGGGCTCCGATCCCGGCGCGGCGGGGCCGGCGGCGGCGCGGCGGGAGCGGCCGGAGCGGCCGGCGGTGTCCGCGGCGGGGTCGGCGGCGTCCGCGGAGGCGGCCGAGACGGGGCTTGCTCGGCCGGGTCCGGGTCGGGGGGCAGCGGGGTGATCTCGAACGGCAGCCGTGGCTCTGGTTCGCGATCCTTCCGCCGTCGGCGGCGCATAACCCCGAGCCACCCAGGTCGCCGCCCGGACCCGCACCGCCCAGATCGCCGCCTACGCTAGCCGGTATGCCGGTGATGCCGCCGAGTACCTCATCGGCCCAGGCGCGCCACCGCGCGGCAGCACCAGGGGTTCCAGCCCGGTGGCTGGCCGCCAGGATGCGCGCCGCCAGATCGTGCCGGCCCACCGCGTCCGCCGCCGCCACGCAGAAGGACTCGCACAGCGACCGGTCGCCCGGAGACCAGCCTGGCAGAGCTCGCTCGATCGCGAGGAGCACCTTGGCCAGGGAACCAGAGTCCCCGGTGGCCCGGGCATCGCAGAGCGCGAGTACGGCGCGCAGCCTGAGCTGGTTCGGCTCCGTCCGCGGGCTGGAAACTGGCGCCGGGAGGTGCTGCATGGCCTCGGCGGCAAGCCAGCGGGCGTGCTCGAACCGCCGTGACCGGAGCGCGAGGATGAAGGCGGCCCGTTCGAGGCTGCCGCCCTCCTCCCAGGTCGCGGCCGCCTGCTCGGGCTGACCGAGTGCCAGGTAGCAGCGCTCCGCCTCGACCGGCCGACGTCCAGCCCGGTAACAGCGGGCCGCCGCGGCCAGGTCGCCGACCTCCTCGTACCGCTCCGCGGCCGCGATCGGCAGGCCCGCCGATTCCAGGCAGCCGGCCGAGCGCGCCGCGTATCCGGCCCGCTCGAAGCACGAGGCGGCCTGCTCGAACAGGACCGCCGGGTTCGTCACGCCGAGCCGCCCTGGTCGAGTTCCTGCGCCTGCCGCTGGCTGGCTGGCGCGGCCGGGATCCGAGGCGCCGTCGCCGCCTGCCCGGGTGGCGCGATCACCTCGGATACGTCTGCCCGGGGGTCGATGACCTGAGCGATAGCGAGCGCGATGTCCTCGTGGATGGCATCGTGGTCGCTGAGCTGGCGGGTCCGGCCCATGTCATCCACCTGGAAGATCTCTACCTCGCCGGTCTCAGCGTTGATCTGGAACGTGACCTGTACCCGCATGTCTTCTCACGCTTCCATCTGGAACTGGACCTGAATGCTCCCGCCCGACCTGCTGACAGAGATGTCGTGGCCGCCGTTCGCACGCGCATACGCGACCAGCGCGTTCTGATAGCCGAGTGCCACGGTTTGCCACACCCCTCGCAGGGACTCTCGCTGCACCCGCTCCAGCAGCGCCTCGGCTTCCCGGTTCAGTTCCTCGCCACGGCGTTCGCGCTCGACCGCCAGCCGGGCCTGCGCGTCGCGTTCGGCATCCGCCGCCACGCTGCTGTCCGCCGCCAGCGCGTCCTGGGCCTTGCGTTCGGCCTTCTGGCGAGCCCGGCCTGCGCCCGCCTCCGCCCGCCGGTCTGCTTCCTGCTGAGCGAGCGTCCGCGCTTCCTGCTGTGCCACATCGCGGGTGCGACCTCCGTACCCGTCCGCGTAATAACGCGCTTGCGCCGACGCCTCGTACGTTTCCTCGACGGTGCCCTCCAGTACCCGGCTAGCAGTTCCCTCGGCCTCGACGTAGGCCGACAGCTCCACGCTGATGTCCAGCTCGCCAGTGCCAGGCAGGTACCGGGCCTGACCGCCGGGGACGCCGAGTACATACCCCTCGCCCACGAGCTGCCAGTTCGGGTCGGCGGCGACCGCCTGCTCAAAGGCGCGTCTGGCCGGCTCGGCCAGCATCGATCCGAGTTGCTGCGTGAGCGAGGCGCGGCCGGTGACCGATCCGCTGGCGCGCGCGGTGCGCTGGATCGCGGCGCGCCACGCCTCGGCGATCTTGCGGGTCGCCCGGGCGGTGATCTTGCGTGGATTACACATGATCGCTCCCTGGATAGAGTGCTTCCACTTCGGCTATCAAACGGTCGATGTCGGTCTTTTCCGAGATGGCGGCCGGATGATCGGCGTACAGTTCGCGGCGCAGCCGACCCAGCGCCCGCAAGGCCGCCGTGACCATGCTCTCGGTGACCGGAAACCGGCCAGAAGCCGGCTGCTCCGCCTCGAAACGCGCCACAGCCATGATTTCCGCCGGTGTCCGGACGGCACGCCGAGGCGTGCTCGGGTCGTCGGCGATGCGCTCCGACACCGCTTGCCCGACCAGTTGGGCGTCAGCCGGGTCCGTCCAGAAATGCTGGAGCGGCCACAGGTCGACGGCCGCGGCGACCTCGCTCTCGCGCAGCAGGCAGGCGCCGGCGACGAGCTTGAGGCCGCGCACCACGCGCCGGTCCGACAGCGTGCTGCCCTGCGCCCGCAGTTCACGGATCAGCTGCTGATAAATGGGCAGGATCCGCTTCAGCTCGACGTGCTGGAGCTGCGCGGACAGCTCGTTCAGCTGTGCTGGGGCGATGACCGGAACGGGGCTGGCGGACTGGCTGGCCAGTAGGTTGCGCTCCTGCTCCCAGCCCACGTCAAGCAGGTCGGCCAGCCGATCCTCGCGCACCCCGGTGAGCTCCAGGCGGAGCAGGAAACGATCGCTGAACGGAACCACCGCGGGATCTTCCGGCGGTGCCGCCGTTGCCCCGTACAGGCTGATCAGCGGCGTCGCCACGGTCTGCGCGCCGTTGTTGAAGCGACGTTCGTTCAGCAGTGTGAGCAGGGTGTTCAAGATCGCGCTGCTGCCCTGGAAGACCTCGTCGAGAAACACGACCTCGGCCTCTGGCAGCATGCCTTCAGTCCTGATCCGGTAGCTGCCAGCCTGGAACCGCTCGATGTCGAGGGGACCGAACAGCTCCGACGGCTCGGTGAAGCGGGTGAGCAGGTAGCGGAACTGACGGGCGCCGACGGCCCGGCAGAACTGGTCGATCAGGCCCGTCTTCGCGGTGCCAGGCGGGCCGATGAGCAGCAGATGCTCCCGGCAGACCGCGGCCAGCACGAGCAGCCCTATGGCCTCGTCCCGGTCCACATAACGGTCGGCCAGCTCTCGCTCGATGGTCGACAGGCGCCGGATCGTCGCGATGGTCTGCTCCGGCCACGCCATCAGTGTCCACCTCGGCTCACGTGCTGTCCCTCCTTTGACCGGCCGATCTCGGCGGCCAGGGTGGCCAGCAGCCGAGCGAGGTCGGAGGGGTCGTCGGCCGGCACGTGCCGGAGCCACTTCGCCACATAGGCGTTGCGGAACAGTGACCGCAGCTCGTCGCCGTTCCAGCCCTCGGTCCCCTTCGCGATCGCCTCCGCGAGGCCGCCCCCCACATCGATGCGGTGGGCCGCCGCGTGCACCCGGATGATCTGGAGCCGGGCATCTTCGTCTGGCAGGCTGACGTGGAAGCTGCGGAACCGGCTCGGGCGCAGCAGCGCCGGATCGATGATGTCGAGCCGGTTGGTGGTGCCGATCACGATCATCGGGACCTCGGGCCGGAACCCGTCCATCTCGGTGAGGATCTGGGCCACCATCGCGTTGGCGGCCCGGCTGCCGCCGTCGTCGGCACTGGACGAGCGGCGGGTCGCGATCGAGTCGAATTCGTCGAACACGATGACCGACGGCGCGTTGCGACGAGCCTCGGCGAACAGGTCGCGCACCTTGCGCTCGCCCTCGCCTACCCATTTGCTGGTCAGCTCGGGACCGGATACCACCTGAATGGTGCCGCGCATCTCACTGGCCACCGCCTTGGCGAGCAGCGTTTTGCCGGTGCCCGCCGGGCCGTGGAAGATGAACCCGCGCGGAACCAGGGAGCTCTTTAGCTTCCCGTCCTCCTCGGGCAGGTGCTGTACCTGGGCCATGATGTGCAGCGCTTCCCGCAGTTCCTGCTTGACGTCTTCGTAACCGCCGATCTGGTCGAACGTCGTGTCCGGAATCTGGAAGCCGGTGGCCAGGTGCGACTTGAACGTACGGATGGTGTCGTGCAGGTCGCTGGCGGTTGCCCGTGGCTTGCTCTCGTGCACCAGCATCGCGTACCTCATCGCCTGCCTGATGCGTACCGGGTTCAGCCCGGCCACGTGCTTGTAGAAGTCCGTGTCGTCGATGCCGCGGAACCGATCCGCCTCCGCCTCGGTGATCAGCGCGCGCTCGACCGGTATCGCGGTGCCCCCGGGACCAGGCACCATCCGGTCGGTGCCCTCGATGCTCAGCCGACGGCTGAACCGCGCCGCCAGCACCTCGGGAATGGTCAGCGACGGATCGGCGAAGGCCAGGATGACCGCCTCGGGCGAGGCGTACAGCAACTCGGTCAGCTCCCGGACGTCGGTGGATGCCGGGCCGAAACCCTCGGCGCCGCCTGCCAGCAGGTCCAGGTGCGGGATTATCAGCACCTGGAGTTCCTTGAGCGCGCGTAGCTCATCGCGCAATTGGGTCATCTCGCGCTGACCCATGCTGACCGGCGCATTGAACAAGGCCAGGCCGCCCGCTCCGGGCGCGGTGCCGGCGCCGCGGCCGCCGTCGTCCGCATCCGCCTCGGTATCGATTTCCCCGGCCGGAGAAGCCTGGATGACACGCGGCTCCCGCCCGGCCGTCCGCACCATGTGCTCGGCGAGGTAGCGGACCACCGCCTTCTCGCAAATGACCAGGACCGACAGGTCGGCTCGCAGGAAAGCGGCCACCTCGTTGACGTCGTGCCGGTAGGCGACCTGCGTGGCGGTCTCCGGGGTGAGGTCGACCGGACGCGCCACCGATGCCGGCTCGGCCGGCGCCGACGAGGCGGGCGATGGCCCGGCCGCCGCCACAGCGGCCGTCGGCTCGACACGCGGCCGCTGATCCGCTACCGGAACCGACGCCCCGGCCGGAACCGAGGGGAAATAGACGGGAGTGTCCGGCCGCACCGCCGCGATGTCGATCCAGTCCGGCTGGATCGCTCGCAGCGGCAGCGCGGCCAGGTCCGCGCTCAGCGGCTGGCCGAGAAGGCAGCCGGAGCCGGCCAGGGCCTCCGTTAGCGGCGTGTCCTCGTGGCATCCGGCGAGCAGCCGCCGCGCGTCGGCGGAACCAATGACGGACAGCCGCGGACGTCTAGTCATCTTTGCCCTCCGCGCCAAGGCCTCGCTGCGCTCGGCCGGCTTGGGGCCACGGCAGGCTTGCCGCCCCTTCGGGACGGCACTCCGCCGCGGCGCTCGCTTCGCTCGCTCATTGCTGTTCCCCCTGCCTCGGGGCTGCCATGGTGGCGGCGGTTTCCAGGGCGGCGAAGCGGCGGTAGGCCCGGACGCCGGTGACATAGTCGTTGCTGATCAGGCGGCGTCGCTTGATCTCCTGCGGTCGGCGGCGTTCGATTTCCGACAGCGGCTGCCACCACTGCACCAGCGGCCTGATCGCGTCGAGGTCCGCGGTGTAGCCGAGCAGCCCCCGCGCCAGCTCCAGCCGGCGCCGGTGGGCGGCGCCGAACGTGGTCATCCCGGTCTCGTAGACGTCGAGCACGAACGGCAGCCGGGGACCGTGCCGGAACCGGGCCAGCAGCCCGGCCCGCCAGGCCGCCTGCGCCGCGCTCGAGGCCGGCGCGGCGAACGTCCGTACCGCGAGGCGATACCCTTCCGGGTCGGGCAGCAGCCGGGACACCAGCAGGTCCTCCGCCGCGTCCTCGCCGCTTCCCGTCGGGTGGTCGAGGAGCCCGGTCAGCGGCGACAGATCCCGCATCAGCCCGGTAGTGGTGTCGTCGAGCTGACCGGATCGCAGCACCCGGCCCGCGACGGCGTGCCGCGCGGCGAGTTCATAGGCCGGCTCGGCGTCCTCATCAGCCAGCACGTCAAGCACCCGCCAGGCCGGCACGCCACCTGAGCCACCTGAGCCCCCGGCGCCTATGGAGCCACGGGAGCCGACCGCGGCGGCCATGATGGCCACCGCGGGCCCGGGCGGGCGTGGGTCGCCGAGCGGCGGCGCGGTCAGGCGCAGCCTGGCGGCGGCTATCGCCGCCAGCCGGCCGATCTGCCCCCGGATGCCGGGAGGCGGAGCGGCGAGCTCCGCCAGGCCCGCGAGCGTGCCCCCCGGAACCCCCGGAACCCCCGGACCCTCCGGAACTCCTAGAACCGAGCCGCTCACTTCCTCACCTGCGGCCCAGGCCAGTACCTGCGACGCGGTATCGGCCGCGCTCATCGCCGATCCATAGCGGGCATTCCTTCATCTCGTCGTTCATCTTGCTGAAGAAGCGCAGCACCCGGCGCCGGCCGGACAGGTTGATCAGTCCCGCGATCTGACCGTCCCGCCGGAACGTGGCGAAGTGCGTTTCTATGTCGGTCGTGGACAGCCCGGTCTCCGTGCCGATGTCGGTGGTGGCCGGGAAGAGGTGGGTGTGATACCAGCCGACCAGTTCCTCCCCGAGCTGGCGTTCGGCCAGCTCCTGGTTGACTTCGGTAAACGAGTCCGGCGTGAACGTGAAGTGCACCGCGGACGCGCCGGCGCGGGTAGCGGGCGTCACATGCGTTACCTGCGTGACATGCCGGCCGGTGAAGCCGGTGGCCGGCTGGATCCGGCCGAGCAGGAAGCCGCCCTCTTCGATCCGCTCGGACAGCGGCAGCAGCTCGAGCATCAGGTCGTGGACCGCCTTGGTGACCAGCACGCTGACCGGGCCGAGCTTGTCCGGGTTGATGCCGAGCGCGGCGACGTCCAGCCCCTCGGGCGCGGGCGACTCCACCTGCTGGATGGAGAAGGGCAGCGGCCGGGCTTCCTCCCGCAGGTCGACATCGACCACGCCCTCCACGTCCGGCGCTGGGCGCATGTCGGTTCCGGTGGTGCCGAGGTTGCGGAACGCGAACGACCAGTCCTCCTCGTCCGGATCGATCCTGCGCAACGTCCGCCGCAGCGCGGCGCCCATCAGTTCGCCCATGCCGTATTTGCCTTCGAGGACAACCTGGCTGCCGACCTTGAGCTGAACGGTGATCCAGCCAAGGGAGTCGCGCAGGTCCTCGACCGGGCGCACCCGATCCAGCTCGGTGAGCTGGGACTGGTCGCTGAAGTGCAGCATGACCCTGGTCCGCCGGGACGCGCCCAGCGAGTTCAGCCCCAGCCCATCCCCGTCGACCTGGTTCCGCAGCGCCTCGGTGAGCAGCATGGTGATGGACAGGCTGCCGAAGTAAGCGCATCGCAGTCCCTTGTACAGCTCGATCTCAGCCCTCATCCTCGTATGCCTCCCAGTCCTGGTCGAGAGGCTGGATGTCCAGCCGCGGCGGCGCTCCGTCGTCCTTGCCGGACACCTCGGCCAGCCGCAGGCCGCCGCGGTCGGCGATCCGCTGCTGGCCCGGCTCGCTGCTGGCCCAGCGCGCGGCCGGGCGATTCAGGTAACCTTCGCTGTCCTCTTCCGACATGTCCCGGGGCTCGTACTGGCGGTAACCCGCCATGTCCACCAGCATCTGGCAGAGCTGACCGAAGTCCATGTCCGGCCGGTAGGCATCGGTCACCGCGCCCAGGCAGGCGAAACCCTTGGGCGCGGGGCCTTTCTGCACCGCGAGCACGTTGGGGTGGAAGATCTCGCTCTCGAACACGGCAAGCGGCGGGGCCACCGGGAAGCGGGCCGGCAGCATGATCGTCACCCGGTGCTCCGACTGGAGGCGCGGACTCAGCGGCCATGTTTCGAGATCCAGCGGCGGCGCGAACCCGCGTGCGGGGAACTCGACGGTGTACCGCGTCGGCAGGTTGACGTCGTCGGTCTCGACGATGACGAACTTCGGGTGTTTGCTGGCGTACTGGTGAATCTGCGCGCGGGCGCGCAGCACGCTCGTCCGCCACAGCGCCGTACCCCGGCCGGCCGTCGCCTCGGTATCGAGCCGCAGCTCGTCGCCATCCTGCAGGCCCGCGGCGCTGAGCGTGTGCGCCGGTTCCAGCCGGTCCGCGTTTCCGTCCGGGCGGACGCGGTGGATCGTGGTCCGGACCCGGCCGCGCCGCCCGCTGGCAGAGCCGGCGGAGTCGTCGGTGTGCTGCAGCACGGCACGGGCGATCTCCGACAGCACCGTCGTGCTCGGCACGTTGCGCAGCTCGAACCGGGTGTTGTCGGCACGGCTCACCACGATCCGGCGCAGCAGGTACGGGCGGACCTCCGAGGTCTGGTACTCGACGGCCACCCCCTCGCCCCAGCCCCGCACCTCGGACTGGAGCTGCTCCTCGATCTGCGCGGAACGCTGACCCGGGTCGGCGATCAGCACGGCCGCCTGGGGGAGCTGGCCGGACTGCACGGTCGTCGCGTAGCACAGCTCGGCGTTGGGGTCCGCATGCTGCCGTACCAGCCGCAGGAATTCGTCGTGCCGTTCGCTGCCCATCAGCGTCAGTGTGTGGAACTCCTCCACGATCCGCGCGCCGGACAGGTCCGGCTTCCCCGTAGCGTCCGTGTCTTCGGCCGCCTCTTCCGCGTCCTCGTCCTCCGGAGCCTGGCCGTCCGGCGTGGCCGCCTCCACCAGCGCGTCAGACAGCATCTCCTGGAGCCGGTCGTTTCCCGGCCACTCCGCTGCCGCCGCGGCGATCAGGGCCTCGATCCCGTCGCGGATCGCGCCTCGCAGCAGGGCACGCAGCTCCGCTTCCCAGAAGGCATCGGAGTTCCGCCAATCCGACTGGCGTGCTCGGACCCGGCCGATGTCCGCCAGCAGCGCCCGTGCCGCCTGCTCCTCATCGAACAACTCGGAGAGCAGCGGGCGCAGCACCGCGACGAGCTGTTTCCGCTGATCCTCAGTCAGGGACATAGACAGCCTCCTTCGGGCGGTCCGGCCAGCTCGATGAACCGGTCCCGCTGGCCCTCCCGCCGGTTGATGATCCGGATGATTTCCCGCGGTGCCACACCCAGGTCGCGGAGCCTGCTCGGGCCCGGCGCATCCGACAGCCAGACGCCGAACAGGCCAGCCGGGCCGCCGGGGTTGCTGAATTCGGTCCAGCCGAGCGCCGCCTCGCCGGGGAGCAGCCAGTCGAGCAGTTCCGCGACGGTCGCGTCGCTGCTCAGCGGAGCGGGTTCCACCAGCTCGGGCGGGATGCGCTCGTGCAGCGGGCACCGCGGATCGCGCGGGTGCCGCATCCGGTGGGTGTCGGCGTAGGCCGTGTCCAGCCGCAATACGCCGGCGAACACCGGCTGGCCGAACAGCACCCGCAGCGCGGTCGCCGACATCCACGAGGCGACCAGAGCGGAGACGGCCGCCGAGGCGCCGCGCACCCCTTCGGGATCGGGACGCGCGCAGCTGAGCGGGTCGTCCCGGGTCGCGCGCACGCTGTCGGTCAGGCCGCAGCCGTAGCACGGTCCGCCCGCCGGGTAGTACCGCACCTCGCCGCCCCACGGCCGGGTCCCGCCGTCGAGCAGCGCCACGCCGACCAGCGTGCATCTCTCGGCGAGCTGGATCCGGGCGGCGCGAGTGTCCAGGCAGCTCACCACCAGCGAGGCGTCCCGCAGTTCGGCAAGCCCGATGCCGCAAACAAGCCAGTTCCGCCGTTCGTTCACCAGGGTTTCTGGACAGATGGTGGCGAGCGTGCGTGCGGCCGCCGCCACCTTCGGGGCGCCGATGTCGGCGGGATCGAACAGCGCGCCGCGGCTCAGGTTCGACTCCTCGACGGTGTCCGCGTCGCACAGCGTCAGGGCGCCCACCCCGGCCTGGGCCAGGAGCCGGGCGACTTCGGTGCCGAGGGCGCCCACACCGCAGATCACCACGTGGGCGGCGCGAAGCAGTTCCTGATCCCAGCCCGGGATCGGCGCGTGCCTCGTGTAACGCATTGGCCTGTCCCTGGAGCTTGTGATAGTCCATCGGGCAGTGCTTGCGATCGGGACTGGACAGCGCATCGAAGCAGAGCATGCTCGCCCCGGGGTCGTGATGCGCGGCCAGCCGGCAGGCCGGCGCCAGCGGACTGCATGGACAGTATGCGACCCGGTCATACGGCCGGAACGTGTGGTTGCATCCCGGGCACCGATCGCGCTGCCGGAACTGTCCGGACAGCAGCGGGTGCCCCGGCCGCAGGCGCTTCACGGACTGCCCGCGGGCGCCCGGGTTCGCCAGCCGGAGGGCGTCGAGGAAGGCCGCGGCGGCGGGCGCCAGTACCGGCGGCGGCGGTTCGGGGAGACTGGATCCCGTGCGGCACGGCAGGTCGGTGCTGTCGTGGGTCGCGAGGATCTGCCCGTCGCGTAGCTCGAGCCATACCGCGTCGCCCTGCCGGAACGAGTGACGGCAGACCGGGCACACTTCGGTGATCCACCCGGACTGCTCGGTGGTCCGCGCGGAACCGGTGGAGGCCGCGCTGGCGCCATCCCGGCCGCGGCGCAGGCCCTCCTCGAACTCGCTGCCCAGGCCGTAAGCGCTGGTCGCGGGTGCCATGGCCGAAGGCCCAGGCGCAGGCTCGGGATCGAGCGCCTCGAGCAGCGCCCGCGCGAACTCACGGGCGGTCGGCGACCAGACCCTCGGCGGGGCAGGAGGCGCCCGGTCCGGCTCATCCGGGTCGTCCGCCTGGTATGTTGCCAGCTCGGCCAGGAGAACCTCGGTGAAATACCGCCCGGCCCCCGCCTCGCTCACGTGTGATCCTCCGGGACGTGTTCGAATCGCATGTCGGTGGTGTCGTGGCCGTGGACCTGCATCTGCGCGAGCCCGGCGTCGAACGCCTTGGCCACGCTGGTGCCCCCGATGGCAAGCGCGGTATAGAAGCCGCGGGTGAACTCGATGGCCGCCGGGTCCGGCAGTGCCGTCATCGAGCCGGCCACGGAACGGGCGGCGCCCAGCAGCCGGCCGGCGTAGCTGGCCCCGAAGCATGAGCCGAGCACCAGGCACGGCAAGCTCGCCGGAAGCACCCGCAGCACCGAGGCCAGGGCGTCAACCGTCACCGGACCTGCCTGTCCGCGGCCCTCCTCGAACAAGAGCTTGCCGTCGGACGTTCCGTGCCCGGCGAAGTGCACGACATCAGGCCGTGCGGCGAGGATCTCGGCCATGATGTCGTCCCGGCGGGTCGCGGGATTGGTCTTCACGGTCAGCAGGCGCTGACCTCGCCGGGCCGCGATCTGGCGGAGGACCGCATGTTCCTGGCGCAACTGGAGCTGGTTCAGCGTGGTCGGCCCGGCCTGGAGGCACAGCACGGCAAGCTCCCTCCCGGCCGCCGACGCTCCGTCCGTGAGCTCGCGCAGGACCTGGTTGCCGGGAAACCGCTGGTGAGCGGCCGCGACCAGCTCGTCCAGGCCGAACCCGGCGAACATTCCGTTGTCGATCAGCTCGCATATCCGGCGCCAGTACAACGAGGGCGGCATATTGCCGACGGTGGGGAGCCGGACCAGATCCCCGCGTTCGGCGCCAAGGCCGGCCAGAAGCTCACGGACTTCCGCCTCACTGGGGAACAAAATGGCCAATTCGGAAAAAACGCCCTTCTGTTGAAGGGTCGCGAAAGATGCCCCACCCACTGTGCCACCTAGCGAAGTTCGTCCCACTCTTTAACGGGAGTCTACTTGGTGCGATGTGCACCTAGCGCGGGCTAAAGTATGTTACTGGGAGAACTTTTGAAGATCATTATAACGAACGGTCTGTGGTTACCCCCTTTGGGGAGGTTTCAGGTTGCCAGTTGGAGTGGGGTGGGTGGCTGGTGTCCGAGAATCTAGAGCTCTACGTGCCAAACGAGCTCGGTCGGGGACTGCAAAGGTTCGAATTCAGGTTTGATGGGGATCAATTTGCCGGGCCTGACTTTCGGATCCGGTTCGGCCGTGATTCGCAGGACACTCCGGTGGTCCAGAAAATCGCGCACGGCGGGCCGGGTGCCTATCAACTACTGCAACGCGAGGTGCGGATCGGCCGTGTTCTCGTGCAGCGTATCGGTAAGAACGAATATCCCGTAAGTCTCAGTCGTCTCATTGGCTACAATCCCGGCAAAGAGGAAAATCTGGGCCCGCTTCCACCCTATGCGGTGTTTACCTATCAACGTCGAACCCTCCTTGACCTGGAAAGCGAGCTTCCGCTTCGCCCGGAGTTGTTCCGTCCGGTCGCTGACGGCCTCATTATCGCCTTGTGTTACCTCCAGGCCGCCCAGGTGGTCCACCGGCACATCCGGCTGGAGACGGTGCGGTGGAACGGCACGACCGTGCAGCTGGCCGACTTCGAACACGCCGCGGCGGAGTGGGACGCTACCCCGGGAGCCGTCGGTGAGGCGCCGTGGGATTCGCCCGAGCAGCGGTCCGGTGCCGCGTCCGCGGATTGCCGGGATGACGTCTACGCCGCCGGGCTGCTGCTGGCCAGGCTCGCCACCGGGCAGGAGTTCGCCGACGACGAACAGGCGCGCGAGTCGATCGCCCGGATGGATCTCACCCAGCAGCACCTGCTGCGCGACACCGCCGCCGAGTACCGCCGGGACCGGCCTACCGCGCATGAACTGCGTAAGCGGCGTAAGCTGGCCGACCCGCTCAACCCGATGCTGCGAGCGAGCCGGGGGCACGAGAGCGAGGCCCGGGCGCGGTTCGCCACGCTTCGCCAGCGGCAGCGCAGCGCGCTTGCGACCCGGCGCGAAGCACAGGCGCCTGCTGGCGCGAGGCCGGCGGGATCCGCCCGGGCCGCCCGGGCCGCTTGGTCCGCCAGCCCGAGCGGCGGGAACGCTTCGTCATCTTCGCCATTGCGGGGATCATGGACGCCCCCGCCACCGGCGCCGAGTTCATCAAGGTCGCTCTCGTCAATTACCCCAGCCACGGCGATCGCCTGGGCGGGCATCGTCCTAGCCTTCATCATTCTCGTGCTCGTGCTGGCGTGAGGTGAGTCCATGGTCATGATCGAATGTCCGGTCTGCCTGCGCAACCTGGACTGGGAACAGGCACCGCTGGTGACGATGGGGGAGGATCTGGCGCCCACGCCACTGGTGCTGCCGCCCGACGAGGCGCCCGCGGCGACCAGGATGCGGCTCGGCACGGCCTACCGGACCTGTCCGGGTAGGGGCGGCCACTACCTCCCCGCGGACTACGGCGACATGAAGGCGGAGCGCATCACGGTCGGGATGATCGGCAACAGCGCGGCCGGTAAGAGCCACCTGCTCGCCGCGATGATCGGCCAGTTCATGCGCGGTATCCGGCTGCGGCAGCTTGACCTCCAGGTGTCACCGCTTGATCTGCTCATCCACAAGAGGTACGTCCAGGAAGCCGTCACGCCGTTCCTCGACCAGCGGAAGGAGCTGGACCGGACCAGAGTGGCGGCCGCGGAGATCACGGACGCGTTCCTGGTCGCGAACCTGGCCGCCGGCAAGCGCTACACCGTTACGTTCTTCGACGTCGCGGGAGAGCAGCTGGGACGGGCAGGTGCGGAGGAGAACCTGTTCCTCGGCGCGGTCAACGCGCTGATCTTCGTCGTCGATCCGGGGGCCGTCCGCGGCCTGGTCCGGGCACCGGCCGGTTCGGGTGTCAACGCCGGGGCGGTCAACGCCGGGGCGGTCGACGCCGGCGAAGGGGGCACGGCCGGCGACTACACGTTCGACAACGTGCTGAAGCTGCTCCGGCTGGCGCGCGACGAGGCGGCGGCCGAGTTTCTCGGTGTTCCCGCGGCGGTCGTCGTCACCAAGGCGGACCTGCTCCGCCGCGGCGACCTGCTGCTGGAGCGATGGCTGCGCGCCGAAGCCGACGAGGATCTCGATCTCAGTACGGTCGAGGAGGAAAGCGGTGACGTCTTCACCTATCTATATACGCACGGCGCCGATCGCTGGCTGGAGCCCGCGCAGCAGTGCATCTGGTCCACTCTCCACTTCGCGTCAGCGGCCGGCACGTCACCCCGTGACAAGGTATTCCCGGAAGAGAGCTTCCGGCCGTTCCGGGTCATCAAGCCCCTGCTCTCGCTGCTCGCCATGAAGGGTGTCATCGACTCACGGAATGCCGCGGCCGGAGGCCCAGGCCAATTCGACACAGGGGTGCCGGTATGAACCAGGATCTCCAGGTTGTCGACCAGATCATCATCTCCTGGTCCGAGCGGACGCTCACCGAGGGACGAGGCGTCGGCCCGACCGTCAGCTCGATCCGCTCGAAAGAGGAGCTGGCCGGATGGGAGCGGCGGCTTCTCGCGACCGACTGGGCGGCGGCCGAGGTCGGCTCCGGCGTGTCCCGTCCCGCACTGGTGTACCTCCAGTTCGGGGAGGAGGCCGCGGTGCTGCGTAAGAAGGCGGTGACTGATCCGCGCGGGCGGCCCGGCTCCACGCTGGCCCACGCGCTGGTCGGCCCGGTGTCCGTGCTCGGTGCGCGGGTGGCGCTCGGTCTGCATGACTGGAACGGCTGGGCCGAGGAGGACGGGGACGGGCCTGACAAGCTGGATGCGCTAGACAGCCGCGAGCTGAGCCGGACCGCCAGCCATGGCTACGCGACGCTGGATGCCAGCGCTCGTAACCTCGATCCGGGCCTGCTCGCCGCGTTGTTCGCCACGCTGCTGTCAGATCCGGGCGGCCGGTTCTCCTTCTACCCGGCCGGCGAGGGCGCCCTGGACCCGGCGGCGGCCGTGCTGTGCGGTGTCCTGGATATGTTTGGCGACGCCACAGGCCAGGCATGGACGTTCTCCACCTGTGAGGCCGACGAGCCGGCCGCCGCCAATCGGCCGCGACTGGTGTTCCTCAGCCAGGCACCGGGATTCAGCACCCGGGTTCCGACCGGGCATCGCGTCAGGCTCGGGGAACTCGCCTGGTGCGGTCAGCCGGCCGATGACGCGGGGAAGGACGTCCTCCGGGAATTCGGCGAGACGCTGGCCGAGACCTTCGCCTGGAGCCCGGAGGCGATCGGGCGGCTACGGCCGCGCGGCCGGGTCACCTCCACCCGGGAGGCCATCGCCTGGGCCCGCAATGCGGAGTTCGCGCCGGGAGTGCCGGCCGATTTCGGAAACGTGCTGCTGGCGCTCGGCCGCGGCCGGATCGAGCCCGAGGTTCAGCGCAGGCTGCCCAGCACGCCAGGTGCCCTGGCGGCTGGGATGAACGCGCTGCCCGCCGAGACCTTCACCCGGCTGGCGCACCTGTGGGGTCCGGGCACGGCGGCCGCCACCAGCCGCCCGGACGTCGCTGAGGCGCTTGGACGGCAGGTGGCGTGGCGCTTTGTGAGCGGCGCCGGGGCACCTGCCGCGGCTGTGGTGAGGTCACTGGGCGTGCCGGCCTCGGCTTGGCTGGAACAGCTCGAGCGCTACCGGTCGGAGTACGGCCCGGCGGACCTGGCGGATGCCGTCCGCCGGGTCGCTGCCCTCGGCGTGCCAGAACTGGACGCCGAGCTGGGTCAGATCCTCGCCGGCATGCCGGCCGATGAACTGCTCGTCCTCGCGGACGAGTGTGCCGCGGATCTGCCGGAGCTGAGTGTCCGGCTGCTCCGCGTCGTAACGGGCCGCGATCCGCTGCCGGAAGGGGAACGCCGCGCCTGTCGCAGCCAGCTTGACCAGCGTGCGTTCCTGGTCCGCGCGGTCGAGCGATGTTACCCGAACGACCCGCGCGGCGAGAGCGAGATGCTGCGACGCCTGCTGTCGGTGATCGTCGTTCCCGGCCTGCACGAGCCGCGCAATCTGGACAGGCTGCTGGCTCGGGTCTGCGACATCAGGACTGCTCCGCTGCTGCACGCCCTGGCGGGTGCGGTCCCGCCCGGCATGCGCGAACGTGTCCTGCTCGTGGCCGGGAACGTGTGGTTCCAGGACAACGGACTCCTGCCGTTGGACGTGGCGCCGACGCCTCCGGCGGACGTCAAGCCGCCGCCTCCGGCCGAGCAGGCGGCGGTTCCGGTGGCTCCAGATGCCGCCCAGTCCCACCCGCGGCACGAGGCGCCCCGCGAATCCCTCTGGACCAGGTTGCTCCGCTCCCTGCGCTTGCGGCGGTCGCTATGACGGAGTCGGCGACCACGGCAACGCGGGAAGCGCCCCGGCAGCAGCCGGCCGAGACCCGGCTTGAAGGCCTCGCCCTCGAGCTCAGCCGATACGTGCGGCTGACCTCACGGAAATCTCAGTCCACGCTCGCCATCCTCGCCGAGGAGCTGGCCGCCAGCCCCCGCGCGCTGATCGGAACGGACCTCGTGTCGGCGTTTCCGCCGCAGGTGCTGCTGCCCGACGCGACCGGCCAGGACAACCGCTGGATGCGTTGGGTGCGTGGCCTGGAACTGCTGCGTGACCTGCTGGTCTTCGCCCCGGTGCTGCTGACCTGGTTGCAGCTGAGGTCCGCGCTCGAGGCTTACAACCGGACGGTCGCCCAGGCCGAGCGCCAGCACACGACGGCGGTCAGCTTCCTCCTCGGCTGGGAGCGCGGGTTCGGCAATCAGGTGTGGCCGCTGAGCACATCTGCTTTGCTGGTGGCGCTACTCATCGCGCTGGTCATCGGCACCACGCTGGCTGCGCACCTGTTGCGGGGCAGGATCGAAAGCGCGAACTCGCGCGCGAGTGAGCGGGAGATCCTGGCCGATCTGCTCGCGGAGGGCACGCTTCTGCTGACCCAGGTCCGTAGGCCAGCGGGTACGTTCACCCGGGCCGACATCGATCACATGGTGCAGGGGTTCTATGACAACTCCGACCGGCTTGCCGCGGCGCTGCGCGAAAGCGGACAGCAGATCTCGGACTCGCTTCAGTCTGGCCCGGCGTCGCTCATGGAGAAGGCACTGAAGGAATGGTCCGCGTCGGCCATCGCGCTGCGCGACCTGGGGCAGTCGCTGACCGTTCCGAGCACGGTCCTGAACAAGCTCTCCGAGCTCGAACGCGACCTGGCGGCATCCAGCGTCCGGCTCAGCTCCGATGTCGGAGGCCTGGTCGGGCAGCTAGGTGAGCACACGGAAGCGGCGGGACGCGAGGCCATCGCGCACATGCAGATGGCGAGGGACGTGAGCAGCGCGACCGATGAGGTGCGGCGGGCCCTCGACACGCTCACCATCCGCCTGGAAACGCTCGGCGGCCTGGTTGACGAGCTACGCCTCGCTGTGGAGCAGGCCCGCGGGCGGGACTCGGACGACCCCGGTGACTGGACGAGCTAGGAGGAACGGTGCCCCCTCGCTCGCGGGATTCGATGCGCGTGCCGCTGCTGGCGGGCTGGCTGTTCGCGGATCTGATGCTCCTGCTGTTCGTGATCGGCCTGAGCTTCGCTCCCGTGCAAAGCGCCACGGTCAGCCCTCGGCCAAAGCCGAGTTCGACCTCGGGCGGGCACCCGAGTCCGAGTCCGAGCCCATCCCCCCGGCCGAGTCAGCGAGTCCTGAACCGGACCTACTACACGGTCAACGTAGACGTGTCACTTCCTGACTTGCGGCCGGGCAGTGCCGCCGCGACCCAGCTGGTCGACGGAGCCAACGCGAAGATCGCCCAGCTGGCGAGCCAGCATCCCGACCTGGCCGGGAAGGACGTGGCCGTCGCGGTCATCTTCGGCGCCGGGCCGCAAACCGATATCAATACCGCGATCACCGAGGCCACGACCGCGGGTAACATCCTCCGCGCGGACGACCCGAAGTTCAGCCAGGCATCCTTCCTGCCCGAATGGACCGGCAACCCCGCCCCCACGTTCGTCGAGCTGATCCTGTTCTTCTACGCGTCCTGAGTTAAGTCAGAGGCCGTGGAGGTCGGGATGGCTGTCGTGCCAGATGATCATGATCGCCTTGCCGACGATGCTGGAGCCCTGGATGGGCCCCCAGTAACGGCTGTCGCAGGAGTCCGCGCGGTTGTCGCCCAGGACGTAGAACTCGCCGGCCGGGACGAAGAAGGGATGCTGGCTGCTCGCTATCGGCGGGCCCAGCGGGTCGTCGGCCGGCAGGTACGGCTCGGCCAGCCGGCGCCCGTTGATGTAGACGCTGTTGCCGGAGGAATAGATCGTCTGACCTGGCAGTGCGATGACGCGCTTGACGAGGTCTCCGGCCGGGTCTCCGCCGCACTGGTCCAGGGGCGGGTGGGTGAATACCACGATGTCGCCCTCGTGAACGTCGTGCCAGCTGAAGAACGCCTTCTCCACCAGGACACGGTCGTACACACTGAGTGTCGGGACCATCGACGTCGACGGGATCCAGAAGATCTCGAATGCGTACGCTCGCAGCAGGACGGATAGCAGCGCCGCCGCGAGCAGCGTGATGACCGTCTCGATCAGTCGCCGCCGCCATCGCCTCCGCCGCTGCGGGCTGGTCCCGGTGGTCTCCGTGCTGGCCGGAGCGGGGTCAGCAGGTGCGGACATGCGCGGTTGCCTGGGCGGGGCGGCACGGGTTCAACCGGTGCGGTGAGTGCGAGCCCGCACCCGGGGACGCGGGCGCCTGGGTCGTGCCCGCCGCCTTGGCCGGCGCGCCCTCGGCTGCCAGTGCCACGGAGAAGCCGATCAGGCACGCCGCGGCCAGCAGCGCCGCGGCGAGTCGTCTCCCTCCGCGCCAAGGCCTCCCTGTGTTTCCCTCCGTGCCAAGGCCTCGCTGCGCTCGGCCGGCTTGGGGCCGCGGCGGGCTTACCGCCCCTCCGGGACGGCAATCCGCCGCGGCGCTCGCTTCGCTCGCCTCGCTCAGGGACCGGGGGCGTCGCGGGACCAGCCACTCCCGGGCCGCGCCGGCGAGGTAACTCCAGGCGATCGACGCCGCCGGGGTTCCGTCCGCGATGAGGAGCGCCGCCAGCTCGGCGGCCTCGTCCGCGTGGCGTCGCCGCCAGCGGGCCGGGTAGCAGCGGAGCGCGGCAGTGACCAGCCTGCCTTCCGCTGCTTCGGGGGTGGCGCTCATCACGCGCCGCCCAGTTGCAGGCGCAGCCGTCCGGCCGCGCTGACGCGCTCCAGCGAATCCAGGTGCGCCCGGAGTGCTGCCGCGCCTGTCGCGGTGATGCGGTAGGGATGCCGCCGCTCGTCGGCGGGCAGCGACTCGATGAGCCCGAGCCTCTCGAGCCGGTCCAGAGCACCGTAGAGCGTGCCGGGCCCGAGTTCGACACCCGCGAACTGCTTGACGTCCTGGATCAGCGCATAGCCATGCTTCGGCCCGTCGGCCAGGCTGACCAGGACCAGCACCGACGCCTCCCCGGCCCGGCGCAGCACGTCCTGCTCTCGTGTGCTCATCTGCCCTCCTATTACGTTGACCAATATATCAGTCACCGTAATAGTCTGGCGAGCCGATTAAGCGATGCTGCGCACGGCTTCGGCGATCGGGGTGTCTCCGCCGGTCAGCTCGAGTGTCTGATACCGGGTGCCCGGGTCATCGAGCAGGGCGCCGATGACCGCGGCGACGTCGGCCCGCGGGATCATGCCGGCGGGTAGCCGAGGCGCCAGCCGGACCCTGCCGGTGGCCGGAGAGTCGGTCAGGCCGCCCGGGCGCAGGATGGTCCAGTCCAGGTCCCGGGCGTGCAGGTCGTCCTCAGCGGCGGTCTTCGCCGTGATGTAAGCGGCCCACACCTCACCGTAACCGGGCTGCGGCGGCTGGCCGGCTCCCATGGAGGAGACCTGCACGAACCTGCGGACCCCGGCCCGCTCGGCGGCACCGGCCATCAGCACCGAGGCAGCCCGGTCGACGGTGTCCTTGCGCGGGGCGCCGCTGCCCGGTCCGGCGCCAGCCGCGAACACCACAGCGTCAGCTCCAGACAGCAGCGCCGTGACATCATCGGCCGTGGCCGTCTCCAGATCACAGACCACGGCTTCGGCGCCGGCCTTGTGCACATCAGCGACGTGGGCCGGGTTCCTGACCAGCCCGACGGCCTGGTCGTCGCGCTCAGCCAGCAGGCGCTCCAGCAGCAGCGCGATCTTCCCGTGCCCACCCGCGATTACTATCCGCATTCTGTAACGCTACCTGCCGGATCACCGGCAGGGCATGATGCCCCCCGGGGCTACGGGGAAGTGGAACCACCGCCGTTCGTTTAAAGGCTCGTTATTTTTTATGAATGGTTGCGCGCAGGGACTCGCCGTACCTTGGTTGTTTGTGTCTGCCGCGACCACCTGAACTGGACCGTCAGGGACTCAGTGGACTCGACTCCGCCTACGTATGACTCATTCGGCTTCCCGCCGGTGGGCGCCCCGACCCGGCCTATGTCTTCGACGACGGCAACGGAGGATCATCTTCGTACTTCTTCAACGCCGACGACGGCCAGTCTGGATTCTGGAAGGGAGTGCTCACGCTGGCTGGACCGGGCGGCAGGCACTCTCGTTGAGATTTCAGGAAGTCTTCTCGGTGGCAAACGGCGTCGGCATGTGCGGAGCCGAGGTCGTTTCGATGGCACCAGCGCCGACAGCGCGGATATCCGCGAGGCACGTTCGTCGTACCGGATCTACCGGATCAAGCGTCGGGGGTTTGGTAAGGATGAGCCGCGCGGAATACGTGCGGCGAACACCGACGGGCACATTTCGCGGAACTGGTTCCGGCTGAACGTGTGGCTGCCTGCCCGGGAAGCAGCCGGGCTTGGCGAGGGCGTGAAGGTCCATAGCTTGCGTCACGCGCACGCCTCGTGGCTGCTGGCCGGTGGCGCGGACATCGCGACGGTCAAGGAGAGACTTGGACACTGACGGGCGGGATGTTCTGGTGCGCTGGAGTGAGTCCGGCGGTAGGCATGATGTTATTCCGGCTGGCTATAGCGTCGGATCCTATGTGCACGGGTATGGCGGCGGGGCGTGGGCCTTTGCTGCTTCGGGCGACAAGGTATGGTTCTGCAATTCAGACCAGCGCGTGTACCGAGTCCGCGGGGACAGCGTTATTGCCGTGGTCCCGGAGCCTTCTGTTCCGGGTGCGGTACGGTACGCCGACTTGTGCGTCGATCCGGGCGGTCAGCATCTGTGGTGCGTCCGGGAACGTCACGAGCAGGGGCGTGTTCTTAACGAGCTCGCCAGGATCGCCGCCGATGGTGGATCGCCGCCAGAGGCTATTGCCTCGGGGTGGGATTTCTATGCCTTTCCCCGGCCTAGCCCCGATGGTCGGCGGTTGGCGTGGACCTGCTGGAATGCCCCGCAGATGCCGTGGGACGGGACCTATCTGTATATAGCCGATCTCTGGCCTGATAGGTCTTTGGGCGAGCCGGTCTTGGTGGCGGGAGGGGACGAGGAGTCGGTCTTCCAGCCGCAATGGAGCCCTGATGGCGTCTTGTATTTCGTTTCTGACCGGAGCGGCTGGTGGAATCTGTACGCGTGGCAGGACGGGGATGCCGTCCCGCTGGTGACCGGTGATTTTGAGCTTGGGGTGGCGCAGTGGGAGTTCGGGTACTCGACCTATGCGTTTCTTGATGGCGGCCGGGTTGCGGCTATTGCCCAGCGAGGGGCGCAGCAGTCACTGCTGATTAGCGGGTCTGGGGAATCGCGGCACGTGGAGCTCCCGCACACCTCGATGAAGCCGTATCTGTCCGCTCAGGGCGGTCGGGTGGCACTCGTCGCCTCGAGTATTACTGAGACACCGACCGTGATTGCTGTCAACGTCGATAGCGGAACGGTCAGTAAGCTCGCGGGCGTGGAGGCGAGTGGCTCCTCTGACGACCTTTCGCGCCCAGAATCGTTCTCGTTCGCTGCTCGGGACGGCCTTGTGGTCCACGGGTTGTTCTACCCGCCTTGGGGGTCTGCGGATGGCGTGCCGCCGCTGGTGGTTAAGGCGCACCCTGGCCCGACGGCGAATGTGCCGATGCGTTTGGACTGGCACACGCAGTATCTGTGTTCTCACGGGTTCGCCGTCGCAGAGGTCGACTATCGCGGAAGTACCGGGTACGGACAGGCGTTCCGGAATGCGCTTCGTGGCCAGTGGGGGGATGGTGACGCGCTGGACTGTGCGGATGCTGCTGGCTACCTAGTGTCGGAGGGCAGGGTCGATCAGCGGCGGGTGGCGATATGGGGAGCGAGTGCTGGTGGGTACACGGCGCTGCGGGCGCTCATTCTTACGCGAGCGTTTGCTGGGGCGGTGGCGCGTAGCCCGATCATCGATCCGCTTACCTGGCGCAGGACGGCTCCGAAGTTTCAGGCTCATCAGGCGGGGTTGCTTGTCGGAGCGTGGCCGGGGGTGGCGGAAGTGTATCGGGCACGATCGGTCATGGACAATGTTGCGGCTATCAACGTGCCGGTTCTGTGTTGCATGGCGAGCAGGACCGGGTGACAAAGGTTGGCGACACCGTAGCGCTGGCCAACGCGCTGGGTGATCGGGCGCAGTCGACCCTCTTTCCGGGCGAGGGGCATACTCTGCGCTCATCGGAAGCGCTGCGTCGGGCACTTGAGCTGGAACTCGACTTCTTGCGTGCAGTGACAGACCCAGCGACGTCGTCTGCGTCCGGTCGGTGGTAGTACGCGGCCGCACCAGGTATTGGCGCGCTGGAGTGGCTAGGGTTGACCGGTGCGCACCTGTTACGAGATCGACGAAACCGACGGCTACTTTGGTGCCCGCGAGACGCTGCTGAGGCGGTGCGCGGCATGGGCTGAGGCGAATGGGCTGGTGATGTCGCCTCTGCTAGCCGAAGCCATGCTGGATTCGCGGCACTTCAGCTCGGACGGGCGGCTGGGCTACTGGACCCCGGTTCAGGTACGGTCGACGCTGCTGCAGTGGATCCCGGAGAAGGTCTCGGCGCCGGGGGAAGACCTGCGGGATGCGCCGGAGACGCTGCGTACGCTGCTGCGTTACCTGGACGCTCACGGGCTGCGCGACCCGCGGGGTGCAACCGTCGAGGAGAACGAGGAAGCCATCGACGCCGTCGCGAAGGAGTTCCCCGACGCGGTCGAGGACCAGGATCGATATGGGATGGCAAAAACGGTGGTGATGTCCGCCCGGGACCGAGGCGTGGACATCGGCGACCCCGAGGCATTGACCGCATACCTGGAGGATTTCCAGGAAGGTCGGCTGACGCTGGAGGAGGATCTGCTTGGGCGTGTCCTCGAGCGGCAGTTCGATCGGCCGGTTCTGGGTCAGGAGCGGAAATTCGCCCAGCTCCCGGTCAGCCTGCCGGCGCCGGAAGAGCTGGCTGCGGCGGCCGGGCGGAGCAAGGTCGTCGGCCAGTTCCGTGGTTTCACGGAATGGCTTGGCCCGAAGGGCCGGGTGCTCACGCCGAGCGGGAACATCAGGCCCGCGGATGCCAGAGAGCTGATCACGCTGCTCGGCACCGGCGATGAGGGGCTGAGGTTCCGCACCGCTGCCGAGCTGCCGGGCCTGGACCTGATCGTGAACTGGGCGAAGAAGGCGCGTCTGGTCCGCAAGCAGGGTACGCGCCTGGTGCCGGTGGCGAAGGCGCGGCCAGTGCTCGCCGACGCTGAGGCCCTGTGGCAGCGCGCGTTCGAGGCGGCGTTCGATCTTGGCGAGGCCGTGTGCCGTCCGATCTGGGCGGACGAGCCGCCGTCGCCGGTCCGGCTGCTGTATGACGTGATAGTGCCTGACATCATGGCCGCGATCTACAGTATGGACGAACCGGCTCCGGTGGTCCGGCTGGCGGAGTCGGTGTGGGATACGGTCCTGGCTCACTTCGATGTCGGCTCGCTCAGCCCTCTTTCCCAGATGGGCCTGCGGGGGCGGACGGACAACGATGTGGAGCAGATCTTCGATGCCTTCGAGGCGCTCGGGGCGGTGACCTCGACGCATGGTGTCGCCAGCAGCGTCTTCTCTGACGACCTGGATGACGGGTATACAGCGCCGGGGCGTCCGTTCAGCCATGAGCGGGCCGCCGAGCTGCGCGAGCGGCTGGCGGCGCCGGGCCGCCTGGTGAGCCTCACGCCGCTGGGTACTCGCGCGATGCGGCAGCGCCTGCTGGCGGAGGGCCGCGAGGCGGGGCTCGTCGGCGACCTCGTGGGCGCGTCACCGGCCGAGTTGCTGGGCACGGTCGCTGAGCACTACACGCCTCAGACCACTGCGGAGGAAATCGCCATCTGGCGGGGCGCCCATGGCGGCTCGCTGGATCCGCTCGTGCAGGCGATCCGCGACTGCCCGTTCGTCTCCCGGCAGGTGGCGATGGTCAACGTTCTCGCCGCAGCTGTGCCGGAGGGCGAGGAACTGCTGGCCGGCCTGCTGCGCGACCCCGAGCTCGGGCCGGTTGTCTTGCTCGCCGACAAGCAGGACCGTAAGCCCGAGGAGGTGAGTCCGGCGGAGGCCGCGTGGCTGATGGCCGGAAGCCTGCTGGAGTTCCTGGAAATCGGCGGTCCAGATGCGGTCCGGGAACAGCTTGAGGAACTGCCCCGCTCGCAGCGGGAGGATGTGGTCCGTGCCGTGCGTGACTCCGGTTATCCGGCGCGCGAGACGCTCGAGGAGTTCCGGCTCCTCGTCGCCGAACCGATCCTGAGCGCGTCGCCCCGGCTGCGCGTCGTGCGGAACGCACGCCGTCCCCGCTCCGCGAAACGCCGCGGCCGCTGACATCCAGCCCTCGCTCGCGCGCAAGCGATGACTTCCGGCGACGAAGAACCCATAGGGAATTCTGTTCCATTACGGGATGCCAATTGCGCTGATCGCGAGCGTCGACGCTCAGCCCTGGCTGGTAAGGTAATCACCGATCATGCCAAGCGTGAATGCGGCTGTCGTCATCCCCGATTGGATGCCCGCGAATCGTCGCTGCCTCTTCCGCCTGAGGCGGCCTGGCGTTGGCAGCTCGGAAATCTGTCTGAATAGCAGCAAGGCGGTCGCAACGAGAGCTCGGCCGATGGCTCGGAGATCGACGCCTGGTATCTCCTCTGTCACCAGCTCACGGATATCGTCCAGGTCGCCGATGGCCTCGCCGAAGCGGCTGCGCAGCTGGCCTGGATCTGTTCCCATAGGGGATTCGAAAAGTTCTGACACCAGGCGGGGGAAGTCGACAGTGGCGAGCTCCGCACTGACTTCGAGCATGGGGGCGCCCGGTTCGGATGACTGACCGTGCTTCGCGTCGATGAGCGCTTCGCCGACCCGGCCAGCCAGCAAAAGGGCGATGCTCATGCCCTTACTCTCGGCTGGTGAGCGTGTTGCCGACTTGAGGCGATCGCCGAGTGCTGGGTCATACCAATCTGGGTACAGCATCGCGGTTACTACCAACACGCTCCACCCCAGCCGTTCTGAGTCGATATCCGGCAGTTGGCTGGCCAGCCATCGAGCTGCATTCCTCGCGTAACGATCTTGGGCGCTGATATCGTCCTTGGCCAGCTCGAGATGGAAGTAGCGATCCATGAGGTCACGGGTTGATACCAAACTTTGTCCTGGCCTCAGTTCCATGGCGCCACCGTAGGACGACGCGGGGCTACGGTCTGGGATTGTCTGGGCTGCAAATGATCATCAGCCATGGGATGGTCTTGTTGATTGGGCCAGGGTCGATATGCGTCATGACAAAATCCCTGATGTTCTCGGAGTCCGTTAAAGAGAACTGCCTCGCGTCTGGCTCGCGCGGCTTCACTGACTATAAACGCGCTGGCAGCATGTCCGTGCGGCAGTTCAGGATTTCGTAATCTACGGCTGAACCAGATAATTGCGCTCGACCGCAGTCAACCGGAAGCGGCCTCTGGCGATCCTCCGATTTTGTGTCGGACGCACCTATGCGTAAGTATTCGGAAGTCCTGTGAAAGGGCATGCCGATGGCCGGCGCGGCGTTCGCTGTCGGCCACGCCGGTGGCGGCGTTACTGATCCGGGGTTGCACGGGTCGGCGGGGGCTGGGAGCAGGTGCGGAGGTCTTCGGGGCTGGCGTTCCAGGGCACGAACTGCGCAAGCATAAGATCACCGTAAATCAACGGCTCATCGTGATGTGCTTTGTTGGCCAACCTAATTAGTTCACGCGCCATCCGTCGAAGATCCTCACTAACCCAGCCTACGGTTGCTGGGTTGTACCCAATACCGCTTCTGGCCGTGTTGCATGAATGAGGCTACTATTCAGTCATCGTGGCGAGTGGCTGAGCGGGATGTGCTCCTGGCTGCTCGGGCATTCGCGATTGCCTGGGCCGCTAGCTGTCTTGTCTCTACTCGCCCGTTCACGTAGCCCACGTATATGAGCACGAAGGCGGCGATGGCGAGTGGGAGCATCAAGGCGACAAACGTCAAGTTCACGGCCCTTGGCGCGTGTGTCGTTGCTGTCACGATGGCCGTGAGGCCCGTAGCCGAGCTGGCGCCCAACGTGCCCACGCCGGTCCAGAGCCAGTGAAACGACGGTCCCTTATTCACTTGCTTCGTCTTACAGCTACGTGAGCCCGTCCGGGATGATCGTGGTGGCGCGTGCGAAATCCTCTATGTCGGGTATCGCGTGGTGCAGCCTGCCCAGGTCCTCAGCTGTCACGTTGACCACCAGATCAGTCTGAAGCTTCTCCGATCGCCACGCGTAGCGAAGGGCTGCATACAGTGCACCGTAATCATGGTGTCTGTAGCGCATGACGCGAAGGCCGGTGCCGAGACTGTCTGTGGTCAACTCGTCGACGATAGGCGGCTCGATCGCCCCAGGTCGTTCGCAAGGCAGAGCATCCGGAGCTGCTCGCCCCGGTCGCCGACGGCCTGCCAGATGCCTACGTGATAAGCAGCGGCATTAGCCGAGGCTTTTAGCAGTTATGAGCTATCCAAAGTCGGCAGCACCTGCCGTGAGGAGGGCGGTTGTGAAGTCACGGTTCAGTTCCCTGGCGCGACGGATACACTTTGCGAGTGTGCTGGGTCTGAAGACTGTCTGGAGGCGGCCCGGACCGTTGGTCTGGTTGTGTTCGTGCTGGTAGACGCGCCCGAAGTCGACTACCCACAGCCTGCCGTTCAGCTTGATGACGGTCCCGGCGCCCACACGGCGCACCCACTTGGGAGTGACAATCTGGACGGAGGTTACGGGCGCCGCGTCGATCACCCCCGCTGTCTCCACGCTCAATGTGACGTGCCCGTCCGCGACCTCCACGCGGCATGGCCAATACCCCGCCCCCTTCTTCAGTTTGCCGTCGGCAGCGCCGGGGGCGACCGCGCAGTAGTCGTGGGAGAACGCGGTAGTCAGGGTCTTCTCCATGCGGTCAAGCGCGGGCGAGTCTTCGGCTGAGCATGATCTGGTTTGTCTAGGCATCTCAGGCGACACCTTGTTTCAAAGGCACCCAGGCAGCCGCGCGTGCCAGCTCCTCGATGTCGGGCGTGGCTTGCTGCAGCCGACCCAGATCAGGGGAGCCGGTGAACATGCGCACCGCGGTGGCGAATTCGTCCGAGCGCCACGCGTAGTTCAGGTACCCGGTGACAACGTCTTTGTTGCGGGTATATGCGACCACCTTGATTCCGGCTCCGAGTTTCTCGGTAGAGAACTCCTCGATGACTGGTGGCTGCATGGTCGTCGGGTCATTGGCGTGGGTGAGTATCCGTAGTTGCTCGGACCGGTCGCCTGCGGCTTCCCAGATGCCGAAGCTCACCATCAGGGGTGCCAGTCCGATGCGGGGCAGGTGAAGGAAGCCCATGTGCATGGCCATGTTGCTGTAGGCGTAGGCGTGTATCTCGCTGAGCATGCGCGCCATGGTCTTAATTTCACGTTTGCCGTAGGGCTGTCTTGTCCGTGACCACCACTCTTCTGCGTACAACTTGGCCCACGAATCGCGGTCGAATCCCTCGGGGAAGACCGGCTGGCAGGGGATCCAGATGTTCTGGTTGTAGGCGACGCTGATCCAGCCGTGGCGGCTTAGCTGGTAGGGCTGTGGCGGGACAGGCATTGTCACTCAGCTCCGTTACCGTACTGCTCATCGCGGACTGTATCGGAAGTCCAGCGGAATGTCAGCATGATCGAGTCGAACAGTTGCGCCAGAAGCTTGGCGAACTCACCATGCGGGTTGCCGTCGCCCGGGGTGGAGAATGTGATGATGAGCCACCAGCCAGGATGGTCGGGTAGCGGCAGGATGTAGTCCACGCGCAACGTGCCGATCAGCAGGCCATTCCGGGCGTCCGCATCGGTTGTTCTCTCACTCCGGACTCCGGCTATACCATCGATAGTGACCCGGCCCGTCTCTTCTGTTTCTGCTATAAGACGGCTGATGACCTGGGCGTTATCTATGGATCGAAGCGCGGGAAGAGTTCCGCATGACACGATGAACGACGCGGGGACGACGGTGCCGTGCACTGGTTCCGTCGGCAAGTAGAGATCCACGCCACCGGCTTGGCGGGCGTTTCGCGTCATCTCGGTCAGGCGCTGCTCGATTCTGATCCGGTACGGTGCTGCCTGATCAGGGGATACGTGGCGGGGAAGTCTGGCGAATGCCTGCTCGCTGATGTTACGGATCGCGGCCTTGGTCCCGTGCCGGATAGGTATCTTCCGCCAGCCGGGCGGCAGGACAATGGAATATCCGGTCGTAAGGCCTACGGTCCCATTAGATGGGCGCGGCTGGATGTCCGTCCCGGATAGCGGCGGTGCTTGGGGACGCATTCTTCAGCCCCCGGCCGGTGCCCAGAGGTGGTTGTTGTACCAGTGGTACAGCGGCGGGATATCTGCCTTGAGGATTGGGTCGTTGAACCAATCCAGCTCAACGCCGCCTAGCGCTGTGCCGGAGATGCCGGTGACCGATCCGGCCCCGGCACTGACGCCGGTGATAGTCAGCAGGTGTTGTGCGCGGTCGGCGTATAGGCTCAGGTCCGATATAGGTGTAGTGAATCTGTTGGCCAGCGAGATGATTCTTGCGTAATTGCTCTCTTCGCCGCCGAACGCGCCCAGGCTGGCCATAACTTTAGCGAAGCCTGACAGCGTCGCCCCGTTCGCCAGGCTCGGCGCGAATCTGGCCACCTGGTTGGCCATCCGGACCGAGTCGGAGCCGACCTGAGCCGCCCACTTTTCAAGCATCGCCGCGCGGGGAGTCTCGTTTGCGATATCAGTAACCAGTTCCGAGGTGTAGGCGCCCCGGGCGGCGCCCTCAACCACCGGCACCATCTTCGCAGCGACAGTGCCCGCCCAACGGCCAACCCCGAACGAGGCCAGGGCGACGGCGTCGAAGGCGAAGTCCCGCCAGGCCCCGTTCCCGGTTAGCGCGAGCACTTCCCGGCCCTCGGCGGCGAAGGCAGTCGCGACAAATGCTCCCAGGACCAGGGCGTCGACGACCACATCAAGGCCGGGAATGAATTGCGCGATGACAAACGCGAGGACGCCCGCTATGGTCGCGGCCACTTCCAAGACCGTAGAGACATCCTTGATCGCCCATGCGACGTCACCGACCCAGTGATCGATGTGGCCGACGATTTCGCCCCAGAGGCTCTCGTGGTCGGTGAGGGAGTCGTTGCTGGCCTGGTTGATCTTGGCGGCGTAGTAGGCGGCGTGAGTGTCGCGAAGTGTGGTGGCGCGGGTCAGTAGCGCCTTTGCGGCGTCGAGTTGATCCTCGGCGTTCCGTATCGAGGAGTGGTAGTCAGCGATCTCCTGCTTCTGTATCGCGGTCAGGTTCGGGTCAGAGGGGAGCATGACCGATCGGTGAAGCTTCGCGTAGGGAACCTCGGCTTCATTCAAGGCTCGGAGGGACAGGGCCTGGGCTTGCTCCAGTTCCGGAACCCATCCGGATAGGGCGGAGGAGACCTTCTGGTATCTGGCCGCCACCGCTTGAAGAGATCCGGCGAGGCTCAGCGCTTCGGATCGGATCTTGTCGGCGTGCTGGCCCTTCTCGGTGTTATCGCTGGCGATCTTGCGCATGGCGGTGACTTGCCCGGCGATGGTCCTGGCGACCGAGGCCAGGTGGGCGGCTTCGGCGCTGACGGCTTGCGGGTCCCCCGGGACCGGGTCGGTGTCCAGGCCGAGCGGCTGCCATTGGTAGCCCGGCGGTCGTCCCATTTGTGTCACCCCCTGCTGTTCGCGCTATTTCCTGGTCAGGTCGGCTGCCAGCTGGCTGTCGGCATGGTGGAAGTCCTGCGCGGTTGTGGTGACCATGCGATCGAGGTTCCGCATGGTGGACAGCAGCGTCTTGCGGTGGCTGGACCAGTTCCCGGCGAAGGCCCCCATGGCGCCGGTGATCGCATCAGAGCCGAACGCTGAGTTGTAGGCGCTGGCCTGGTCCTCGATGTGCTGGAACTCCCCGGTCAGGCCGTTTAAGGTGCTGTGGATCGACGCGAGCAGCTGATAATCCACCCTCAGGTCGGCCATTTCGTCACGTCCTCCATATGTCCGTCGCGTGCGGGTCGGGTAAGCATGTGCGCGGTCAACCACCCATACCACGCAATACAGTCTCAGCCCGGTTCAGCCACGGCAACTTGATCCCTCAGTCGCATCATCCATTGACACGGAGATGGGATTGACCGCCGCGCCTGTTCGTATCACCGCGATTTACCAGCCTCTATCCTTGCCTTTTCGTGAAGTCGGTTCCGGAACTGCGATACGGATAAATCAGGACATGTACGTATATATCTGATCAGTCGTATTTACGGGCGGCTGCAGCCGCGATGATCGTTTGCGGTAATGTGACCTGCGTGTCCTGGCAGCAGCACGAGATCTGGATGCCGCGGCAGAAAGATCTCTTACCAATTCATTACGTATGGCTGGCAGATCGGGCGGCAGGCGGTTCGGTCGTGATCACGTTTCCAAGTAGACCAGGTGAGACACCGCGCTACCGCTGGCGATAGCCGTCGCCTTTCCCGGCCTGCGCAGCGTAAGAGGCCTGGGGAGGGCGGCATTATCGTATGCGTCTCGTCTTGCAGACAATTTACGCAAGTGCGGCATATCGGCTCCTTCCAGCAGTCCTTCCCTCTCGCACCTGAGCGTCATTCGGATCGCGCCACTGCCCTTTCGTCACTGATTGGCTTACGCAATTCTTACCGGCCGAACCTGCTCGCGCGCCGGGGCCGTTGTATGGGGGTGCAAGGGATTTGACCGCGGGGCGGGCGGGCTCGCTCCGGCCCGATCGACAGGAAGGAACGGCCGTGCCGAACGTGAACGTCACTTACGGGGAGATGCAGTCCGCTGCCCGGCAGCTTCAGGCGGGCGAGCATCAGATCGAGGGGGACCTGACCAGGCTGAAGCATCTGGTGGATCAGCTCGTCGCGGGCGGGTACGTGACGGATGCGTCTAGCCGCCAGTTCGAGGCGTCCTACACGCAGTTCCACTCGGGGGCCAGCAAGATGATTCAGGGTCTGAACGGGATGAGCCAGTATCTGGACGCCGCGGTGAAGGCGTTCCACGACACCGACGCCCAGCTCGCCGCCTCGCTCAAGCACTGACGCTCCCGCAGGGGATCCGCGGCCAGGGCGGGTTCCTCCGCGGACCACGTAAGGAACGGCGGAGGGGAGCGTTCATGCGGGTGGCGGTGACGGTCGTTTCGCCGCCGACGGGCCAGCGGGTTGATGTGGTGATCGACGCTGATCCGGAGACCATGGTCGGCGACGTCGCGGTGCACCTTGATCACTTTCTCCATGGGGAAGCCGCGGCCGCGGTATCGGGCGGGGCGCAGATCCTTCGGTTTCCCAGGCCGCTCACGGCACCGGCCTTCCCGGGCTCAGGCATTGCGGGCCTCGGCCCGGATGGTTTCCAGGCCATGGCGGCGGGCTACCCAGCGGCTGCCGCTGCGGCCCACACGCCGCCGCTGTTCGTCAAATATCAGCAGGTCCCGCCGGATATCTCGCTCGTCCAGTCGCCGATCCGCGACGGCGTCGTGCTTAGCATGACCGACCCGGCTGGATGCGCACGCCCCGAACCGGCCGGGGTGGCGGAGATCCGCACCTGCGGCGGCCCTGCGGCCGGGACGCTGCACCGGCTCCCGTTCGGCGAGGCTGACATCGGCGGCCCCGGCTCAGGCCGCGGCGACGGCCTGGTGACCGGCATGCCGGACATCGTGATCCCCGATCCGGCCATCCCGCCGGTGGCCTTCCGGGTGCTCATCGGCGCACGCGGTTTCCAGGTCGCACCCTACGAAGGCATCGAGGTCCTGCTGGACCGGCAGCCGCTGGAATCGGCCGCGTACTGGCGCCCCGGCCAGCAGGTCGCGATCGGTGCCACGCTGCTGGATATCACCCCCTATCAGCCGCCCGACGCGGCGCTGCGCCCGGCCGAGGACGCCGCCACGCTGGAGTTCAACCGTCCGCCCCGGCTCCTCCCGCCCGGCCACGCCGTCAAGTTCACCCTTCCGCAACCGCCGGGCCGGCCCGAACGCCGCCCGGTCCCCATCCTCATGGCGGTCGTCCCGGTGCTGCTCGGCGTGGGCATGGCGTTCTTCCTCCGGCAGGTGTACATGCTGGCCATGGCGGCGTTCAGCCCGGTCATGCTGCTCGGCTCCTATATCAGCGACCGCCGCCACGGCCGCAAATCCTACGCCCGCCAGCTCGCCGACCACCGCGACCGCAAGGCCCGCATCGAAGCCGACGCCCGCGCCGCCCTGGACGCCGAGCGCCTGCGCCGCCGCCACGACTGCCCGGACCCCGCCACCGTCTTCTCCACTGCCACCGGCCCGCGGCGCCGCCTGTGGGAACGCCGCCGCACCGACCCCGACTACCTCCTCCTCCGCGCCGGCACCGCGGACCTCCCCTCTGCCGTGGAGCTGACCGACCCCACCGCCGATGAGCACTGCAGGCGCATGTTCTGGCTGATCCCCGATGCGCCTGTGACAATCGGTTTGAACGAACGTACGGTGGCTGGTCTCGCGGGACCCGCCGACCTCCCCAGGGCGGCCGCGCGGTGGCTAGTCGCCCAGCTGGCCACCATGCACAGCCCCGAAGACGTCCAGATCTGTATCCTCACCGATGCCACCGGCCAGCCCGGGTGGGAATGGGCCCGGTGGCTGCCCCACTGCCGCCCCGCCGAAAGCCAGGACTGCACCACTCTGATCGGCACCGACGCCGAGACCGTTGCCGCCCGCATCGCCGAGCTCGTCACCATCATCTCTGCCCGCCGCAGCCATCTTCGCGATAATGGGATTGACCGGGCCAGGTTCTCGCATGATATCGTAGCGGTGTTCGATGGATCCCGCAAGCTGCGGTCGCTGCCCGGGGCGATACAGGTCCTGCGGGATGGGCCGCAGGTCGGCGTGTACTCGATCTGCCTGGACGCTGATGAGCGGCTGCTTCCCGCCGAGTGCCAGGCCGTCGCCGCTGTCAGCCCGGACGGCACGCTGGCCGTGCAGCAGATGAATCAGCCGCCGGTTCGCGGCGTGCGGCCCGAGTACGTTACGGCCGGGTGGTGCGAGACGCTGGCGCGGTCGATCGCCCCGGTGCGGGATATCAGCGGAGATGGTGAGGTGGCCGCGTTGCCGGGGGCGTGTCGGCTGCTGGATGTGGTCGGCCTGGAGCCGCCGTCGGCGGAGGCGGTGGTGAGCCGGTGGATCAACACCGGGCGGTCGACGTTCGCGGTGATCGGGGAGTGCTACGACGGGGCGTTCGGTATTGACCTGCGCCGGGACGGGCCGCATGGGCTGGTCGCCGGGACGACCGGGGCGGGTAAGTCGGAGCTGCTGCAGACGATCATCGCGTCGCTGGCCGTGGCGAACCGGCCGGATGCGATGAGCTTCGTGCTGGTCGACTACAAGGGCGGCAGCGCGTTCAAGGACTGCGCCCACCTTCCGCATGTGGTGGGCATGGTCACCGACCTGGACGCGCACCTGACCCAGCGGGCGCTCACGTCGCTGTCGGCGGAGCTGACCAGGCGGGAGCGGATCCTGGCCGCCGCCGGGGTCAAGGACATCGAGGACTACACGACCTTGCTGGACCGGGCGGCTCGCGGCGGGCGTCGCGATGCTGGCGGGGACCGGCGGGAGCCGCTGCCGCGGCTGGTGATCGTGATTGACGAGTTCGCGTCGCTGGTGCGTGATCTGCCGGAGTTTGTCGCCGGGCTGGTGGGGATCGCGCAGCGGGGCAGGTCGCTGGGGATACACCTGATCCTGGCTACCCAGCGGCCTTCAGGGGCGGTGTCGGCGGATATCCGGGCCAACACGAACCTGCGGATCGCGTTGCGGGTCACCGATGCGACCGAGAGCGCCGATGTGATCGACGCGCCGGACGCGGCGCGGATCGCCCGGACCACGCCGGGACGCGGGTACGTGCGGCTCGGGCACGGGTCGCTGGTACCGTTCCAGGCGGCCAGGGTCGGCGGGCCGCGGCCCGGCGCCGCTGCCGTGACCAGGCCGTGGATCGTGCCGGTGGAGTGGGGTGGCCTGGGCAAACCGGAACTGCAGCGCCCGGCGGCGCGGCAGGACGCCGACGAGGTCACCGATCTGCGGTTGCTGGTCGGCCAAGTGCGGCGGGCCGCTGACCAGCTGCGTGTTCCAGGGCAGCGCAGTCCGTGGCTGGCGCCGCTGCCCTTGGTGGTGCTGCTGTCGGATATCGCTCGCCCCGGGGCTGGGAGGAGAGACGGTGGGGAGGCAGAGACGCCGTTCGGGATAATGGATCTTCCTGGTTTGCAGCGGCAAGAGCCCGCCGTGCTCGAGCTGAGCGGGTTTTCGCATCTGATGGCGGCGGGGGCGCCGCGGTCGGGGCGGTCGCAGCTGCTGCGGGCGGTAGCGGCGTCGGTGGCGGTGAACGCGAGTGCGGCCGATGTGCACCTGTACGGGATCGACTGCGGGAACGGGGCGCTGGGGCCGGTCGCGGATCTGCCGCACTGCGGCGCGGTGGTGATGCGGACCCAGCTGGAGCGAGCCGCGCGGCTGCTGCGGCGGCTGGCAGCGGAGCTGGAGCGGCGGCAGGACCTGCTTGCTTTGGGCGGGTATGCGAGTGTCGCTGAGCAGCGGGCTGCGGTTGGGGAGGGGGAGCGGCTTCCGCGCATCGTGGTGCTGCTGGACCGGTGGGAAGGGTTTACTTCGACGCTGGGGGAGGTGGGGAACGGGGAGCTGACCGATGTGATCACCCGCATCCTGGCCGAGGGTGCCAGCGCCGGGGTGCATCTGGTGATGACCGGGGACCGGTCGCTGCTGGCCGGGCGGATCGCGGCGATGTGCGAGGACAAGCTGGTGTTCAAGCTGGCCGAGCGGGACGACTATGCGCTGGCCGGGCTGCGGGCGCGGGAGGTGCCTTCGGATGTGCCTCCTGGACGGGCGTTCCGGGCCGGGAGCGGAGTGGAGGTGCAGGTCGCGTTGCTGGCCGAGGATGCGTCCGGGCAGGGGCAGGGTGCGGCGCTACGGGAGATCGGCGCGTGGGCTGCTGCTCTGGATTCGGATCTGCCGGGGGAGTTGCGGCCGTTCCGGGTGGATGTGCTGCCTTCGCGGATCTCGTTCGAGGAAGCGTGGGAGCTGCGGTCTGCTTCCGCGGGGGCGTTGTGGGGACTGGTCGGGGTCGGCGGGGACGAGCTGACGGCGCTCGGGCCCGACCTGTCTGAAGGAGTGCCCGCGTTCATCGTGGCCGGACCCGCGCGATCCGGGCGGTCGGCTGTGCTGGTCTCGATGACCCGGTCGTTTGTTGCTGGAGGAGCGCAGGTGGTCCTCGTGACGCCGCGTTCCTCGCCGTTGCGATCGCTGGCTGCGCTGCCGGGCGTGATCAAGTCGTTCGAGGAGCCGGCGCTCGGCGAGGAAGAGTTCGCTGCCGCGCTCGCGGCGCTCACCGGGCCTGGCGTAGTGGTGATTGACGACGCGGACCTGGTGCTGGACTGTGAGGCGGGCGGCGAGCTGAGCCGTCTTGTCAGCCGCGGGGCCGAGCGGCCGCTGGCACTGGTGGTTGCCGGGGATAGCGAGGTTTTGGCTGGTGGGTTCGGTGGCTGGCACGTCGATGCGCGCCGCGCTCGCCGTGGTTGCCTCACCGCGCCGCAGTCCCTGCCCGAAGGCGATCTGGTGGGTGTGCGGCTCACTCACGCGCAGATCGGCCACGCGGTCAAACCTGGACGGGCGCTGTTGCATCTCGGCGATGGGAACCTGGTCACCGTGGCGGTGCCCTCTTTGTAGATCGGCGATAGCAAGGGCACTTCTTGTGGCAAGCCGTTGCGTTTCGCAACATTGCCAAAAGCAACGGCTTACCATTTCTCCATGCCGGATGGGGCGCGTAGGAACCCGGACTGGGAGTGGGACGAGCTCGTTCTTGCATGCGATCTTGTGATGCGGAACGGCGGTCATTGGCTTCCCGCTGAGAATCCACAGGTCATCGAGCTGTCTGAGCTGCTCCAGCGGATGACGCTGCATCCGCGCGAAGTGAGGCGAGCCGATTTCCGCAACCCAAATGGCGTTGGCCGTAAGACCGCTGACATCGCTACCGCACTCCCCGGGTATGCAGGTCGCCCGACCAATGGGGGCAGACGGGATAAAGAGGTCATCGCCAAGTTCCTCGCCGAGCCCGATGTGATGCACAGCGTCGCCGATTCGATACGGAAGTCCGTGGCCGAAGGTGAGCCGACGGACCTCCCTCGCGAGGTCGGCTACGACAACGAGAGCGAGATGGAGGGCCGCTATCTCCTTCGCTGGCACGCGTATCGAGAACGAAGCCCCGTGCTACGGCGCAAGAAGATCAACAGCGTCCTAGCACAGCACGGGTCTCTGGCCTGTGAAACCTGCGGTTTCGACTTCGGCCAGACCTACGGCGAGCGAGGGCGGGGCTTTATCGAGTGCCATCATGTGGATTCTCTGCGCGCGGGCGGCGAGGGTCCCAGGACTATCCGCGATCTTGCATTGCTCTGCTCTAACTGCCACCGCATGATCCACACCAAGCTCCCATGGCCGAGCCCTGCCCAACTTCGTGACATTATCCACGCTCAGGACGAAAGCCAGCGGAGCTAATGCCGCCATGGCGCTTCGAGATATCACGCGCTCTCACGTCCTAGCGGCGATCGCGGAGTACGACCGGATCGGCCAGGAGGAGTTCCTGCTCCGGTACGGGTTCGGCCGCGCGCGTTCGTACTTGCTTCTCCACGGTGGAAAGACCTACGATTCGAAAGCGATCGTCGGCGCTGCTCATAGCTTCCTGCCAGGGAATCGGCCGCTGGCTGCGAGGGAATTCAGCGGTGGCGAGGCGACGGTCGGTCGCCTGCTAAGTCGGCTCGGCTTTACATTCCAGGCCCCCGGAGACCTGAGCACTGGGGAACTCGTCAGGCAAATCACCACTCTGATGGTGGATCGATCTTCGGGTCGGCCTGCGCTGTATCAGCCCATCACGTTGCTGTGGGCGATTGGCCGGGCGTACCGCAATGCCTTGGGCTTTAGGCTTTTACGCCTTGATGGGCGGTTTCCCTGCTGGTAACGGATCGTGGCCGCCGCCGTTTTCCGGGCACGGCCGCGGACGGCGTGACGGGCCTGCGGCGAGCTGACTTCCGCAGGACAGGCGGGTGCT
>JAFARZ010000286.1 GCA_019245115.1 Streptosporangiaceae bacterium
AGCACCCGCCTGTCCTGCGGAAGTCAGCTCGCCGCAGGCCCGTCACGCCGTCCGCGGCCGTGCCCGGAAAACGGCGGCGGCCACGATCCGTTACCAGCAGGGAAACCGCCCATCAAGGCGTAAAAGCCTAAAGCCCAAGGCATTGCGCCCAGACCTTGCCTTCCACCTCCATATAGCGCGGAAATTCCGTGCTACGCGGAAACAAACCCGCCGTATTCGTACATCAAATTTCCGCGCGGCACGGATGTTCCGTCTTAATTCACATCCCGTCAGGTACTTAACTGAACATTTGGGGCAATTCGGCAGTGGTGCCAAACCGGCGGCCGTCGGCGATCTGGGTCAGGCTCACGATGCTGATGGCCGGCGGCCCGGAGGATGCCGCGCGTGCGCGAGCCAGGCGCGGACAAGCGGCTGCTGTCCGAACTACGCCAGCTATGGCACCAAGGTCATCATGGCGCCGCAGCCGGCTCTCCCCGGTACCGCCGACCAGTCCAAGCTTGCGACATTCCTTACCGCGGTCAAGAGCCTCGGATTCAACGCGGACAACTGCTATATCGTGTTGTGGCAAGAGCCCGAAGTCACCACCAAGAAGATCATGCCCGCTGACTTCGAGCAGGGGCTTAAAGACTACGGCCCCGTTGTCGCCGAGGCGGGCCTGCCACTGGTCGCCGACATCGGCAGCGGCAGGGGCACCTCGGCGATCTCCCAGTACGGCAACGCCGCCATCGCCGCCTACCAGGCCGGATGCGGTCTCACCGGCCTTGCCCAGGACCTTACTGCCCGTCATTCACTAACGATGGAGTCACGCTCGATACCCTTGCCGGAATCGCCGATACCAGCACTCTCCCCTTCGGGGTGTTCGAGCACGGCTGCGTCCCGTCTAACTTCACGAGACAGCAGTGCACAACGTTCATGGGCCACATCAGGACAACCATGCAGGTCCGGCAGCGGGCATCCAAGCCAAATCTGCCGGTGCTCTACTACGACGGCCAGTGTTCCACCACCGGGGCCGGCGACCTTACGTCACCAATCGGGCAGGACCCGTCCGTACCACCGCCGGATTTCCGGATCGCGTTGTTCCAGGAACTCTGGGACGCCTGATCGAGCGCGGGCAGCTGGCCTACTACCAGATGTGTTCGACCTGGTATGACCCCGCCTGCCTGCGGAGGAAGCCGGCCGTAGTTGGCGTCTGGCGCCCCGGGAGCCGTGACGTGCCCGAGCTGCCAGCCGCCGGCGGCGAATAGAGCAAGGGGATCGTCGGTGCCGAACGGCGGCGGCACGCCGTTACGTTCGCACCATGCGCGGTAGGGCCGCATCGCGGGAGAATCAAGCCCGGCCGTGCCGGTGACGTCGGCGGCAAGCAAGCTACCGGACCCGCATATGCGCGCCGCGCCTCGCAACATCTCGACGATCGCCTGTTCGGGCAGGTAGAAGAACAGGCCCTCCGCGACCCACAACGTCTCCGCGCGGGGATCGAATCCTGCCCCGAGCAACGCCGGGCTCCAGTCGCCCCCGACATCGGCGACGACGACGTGGCGTCGGCACCTGGGCATACAGTCGGTTAGGACGTTGCTCTTGGCCGTGAACACTTCGTGGCGATCTATCTCGTACCAGTCAAGGTCAGCCGGCAGATCCAACCGGAAAGCGCGAGTGTCCAGTCCGGCGCCCAGCAGCACAACCTGCCGTGTCCGGCCGGCTGCCGACACGATCAGGTCATCGAACCACCGCACCCGCACCGGAATGAATGCGTTCTCTCCGCCGCTTGCACGCTCCGATGCGGCCATGATCGCGCAACCGCGCTGGCCGGCGAGATCATGCGCGTAGACATCAGCGAACAGGCGGTCCCGCCGTTCCGTTTCGCGCGCTCGTACCGCCGCGATCCAGAACGCGGTATCGGCCGTCATGGACTAGAACCTACCGTCTTCACGACTTCCCGCACCTCGCACTCAATCACCCAGCGGATGGCTTTAGTGAATATCTGCATCGCGCATTACTTGCCGTTTAACCTCGGCCTTTACTCCAGCGCGCGGAGGAGGCGGGCGCTTGTTCGACTTGTCACCCGCTACGACCAATGCCGGTAACTTAACAGCTCAGCGAAGCCGGCTCGGGCCGTACGGGCCGTCGCCAGTTGCTCCGCCTGTCGCTCATATCCGCATTTGCCGGACATGAATCCGCAGGTTTGTGCGGTGGTTTTACGCCTTGCGGTGGATACGTAGGACTCCGGTACCATAAAGTCACCGCGAAGCGTAAAACCACCGCGCCAGCCGTGGCATCGCGAAGCCAGTGGCGGCTGGCCAGGCGGGCTTAATTCACCGGCATTGCCCGCTACGACACACATGTCACCCGCTATGACGATTCCGTGCCCTGATATGTGGCTTGGGTTCGGCATCGCCGGGCAGTCGGCCGCCTACTTCACCGCCCCGGCGGATGCCAGCGGCTCTGAGCTGGCGCAGGAGACGTTCGGCGAAGGGCAGTTGATCGCCTCGCCGCTGGCGATGGCGTCGGTGGCCGCGACGGTGGAAACCGGGACGTTCCACCAGCCGTACCTGCTCCCCGGCACCCGCCAGGTCACCGCGACCGCGCTGCCGCCCGCCACCGATACACAGCTCCAGGAGATGATGCAGGCCGTCGTCACCAGCGGCACCGCCGCCTCGATCGGCTTCGGCCCCGGCGTCTATGCCAAGACCGGCACCGCCGACATCGCGAACCAGGAGAAGCCCAACAGCTGGCTGATCGCCTTCGACCCGGCCAAGGATGTCGCCGCCGCGTGCCTGGTCATCGATGCCGGCTACGGCGCCCTGTACGCCGGCCACGAAGTTAGGGTCTTTCTTGACGGATACTGAAAACCACCGTCCGTTCGTTATCACTAACCTCGGCCAGCCGGCCAGCGAGGAACCGCCGTTCTGGCTCGGTCTGCGCGAGCTCGAGTGCCCGGCGGTAGGCGTCAGTGGCCTCGCCTTCGCGGCCGGCGCGGCGAAGGAGGTCGGCGCGCGTGGAGTGGAAGTACCGGTAGTGGCCGAGGTCGAGGCGGTCCAGGATGGCCAGGCCGGCTTCGGGCCCGTCGATCTCGGCCACGGCGATGGCCCGGTTCATCTCGACGATCGGGGAGCCGGTCTGCCCGGCGAGCGTCTGGTACAGGGCGGCGATCTGCGGCCAGTCGCGGGGCTCGCGCAGGTGCAGGTCCGCGATGGCCGCCTGGATCAGATAGGGCCCGGTGCGCCGCCGAGTCAGGGCCCGCCGTAGCAGCGCTCGCCCTTCGTCTATCTGCCGTGTGTCCCACCGGGTACGGTCCTGGTCGTCGAGCGGGACGACCTGGCCGTCGCGGAGACGGGCCGCTTTGCGCGCGTCGTGCAGCAGCATCAGGGCCAGCAGCGCGAGTACTTCGGGTTCGTCGGGCATGAGGTCGGCCAGCGCCCGGCCGAGGTGGATCGCTTCCGCGGCCAGGTCGACGCGGCCGCCGCGGCCGAAGGCCCAGGCCGATTCAGCACCGCGGCCAGAGGCCCAGGCCGATTCAGCGCCGCGGCCGGAGGCCCAGGCCGATTCAGCGCTGCCCCAGCCGTGGTTGAAGATCAGGTAGACCACGGTCAGTACGGCGGCCAGCCGGCCAGGTAGCTCGTGAGCGGGCGGCACGGCGAACGGGATGCCCGCATCGCGGATCTTGTGCTTGGCCCTGGTCAGCCGCTTGCTCATGGTCTCGGACGGGACGAGGAATGCCAGCGCGATCTCCCCGGTGGACAGGCCGCCGAGGGTGCGCAGGGTCAGCGCCACCTGCGCCTCGAGGGCAAGCGCCGGGTGACAGCAGGTGAAGATCAGCTCCAGCCGCTCGTCTGGGATGGCGGCGGAGTCGTCGGCCTCCGGTGGCCGCTGCGTGGCCTCGAGGTCGCGGATGAGCAGCATGGTCTTCGCGGCCAGGACCCGCTGGCGGCGCAGTTGATCGATGGCACGGTTACGCGCGGTCGTGACCAGCCAGCCAGTGGGGTTGGCTGGTTCCCCGTCATGTGGCCAGCGATCGGCGGCGATGGCGAACGCCTCGGCTGCCGCGTCTTCGGCCAGTTCGATGTCGCCCAGGATGCCGGTCAGGGTGGCCAGCACGCGGCCCCATTGATGGTGGAAGACGGCTTCAAGCGCCACGCAACCGCCCCTCGAGGATGGGACGCACCTCGATCGCGGTGCCGGGCCTGGCCTCGCGGAGCAGTTCCCCGGCGATGGCGAGTGCCCCGTCGAGGTTGCCGGCCTCGATCAGGAACAGGCCGGCGAGGTACTCCTTGCTGTCGATGAACGGCCCGTCGGTCAGCAGCATCCGTCCTTCGCCGGTGCGCAGCGTCGTCGCCGACTCCTCAGCGTGGAGCCGTGCCCAGCCGGTGATATCGGGCCGGTCGAGCAGGGCGGCCAGGCCATCCGGAATCGGGCGCGCCGCCCGGTCCGTGTCCTCGGGCGGGGTGTAGGCCAGCAACGCGTACTGCATGGTCCCAAATTATCCTCGGCGGTCGTGTCCGTCTGGCGCCTGGCCATTCGTCACTGCTGCGGAACCGCCCCGCAGGAGGCGGCACAACCGAGGAGGATCAATGACCACCGTACCCGCACCCCGCCAGGACGCCGCGCGGCTCGAGCGCACCTACGACGCTCCGGCCGGGCTGATCTGGGAGCTGCTGACCACCGTCGGCGGCCTCGAGGAGTGGTTTGCCCCCGACGGCTTCGAAACCCGGGTGAGCGAGCTCGAGCTCAAGCCCGGCGGCCAGCTGCGGTACACCATGACCGCCACCGGACCGGAACAGGTCGCGTTCGTGCGGGACACCGGCAACCCGCTCTCGGTCGAGTTGCGCAAGACGTTCACCGAGGTCGCGGCGCCGGCCCGCCTCGCCTACCTGTCAGTGATCGACTTCGTGCCCGGCCAGGAGCCGTATGAGCACCTGACGACCATCGACGTCGAGCAGGCCGGTGACCGCACGAACGTGGTCATGACCATCGATCCGCTCCACGACGAAACGTGGACGCAGGGATACCGCGCCCATCGCGGCAACGAGCTGGACAACCTCGGGGCGGCGATCAGGCGACGTACGACGTGACCGATCGTGCTCGCGATCGTGACCGTGACCGCGATCCGGCACCGATGGTGCCATCGGCACGCTCGAATCGGACAGATTGCCTTGGAGGGCGGCACCGATGGCCCCATCGGTGTTCTCGCGGCGGCCGCTTCATCTGACCGAGCGGGGCTTCCAACCAGGTTCTTAGTCGTGAATACGATGCAAGCACGAGGGTAGGGATTGGCCCGGAGTACACCGACTATGAAGGGGGAACTCAAAATGACGGTTGCCGTGGCGCTGGACAAAGTCCTGGACAAGGCATATGAGAACAAGAGCCTGCGCGAGCTTCTGGACGCGCCGGTATCGGCGTTGGCCGGAGTCAGCGACGGCGATGCCCAGCATCTGGCCGCCGCGTTCGGCATCAGGACCGTGCGCGATATGGGGAACAACAAGTACTTCGCGGTAGCTCAAGCGCTGGCCGCGCTGGGCAGCCACAGCGGCTGATCGCATTCCGGTGGCTTTCCAGGTGGGGCACTCGGCTCTGACCCGAGTGCCCCACCTTGCTGCCTATGTTAAACGCCCACGTCGGCAGCAGGCCCCGTAGCAGAGCCCGCCAGTCGGTCGTCGGCACCCGTGGCGCACCAGATAACGCGCATTTGCGACATGTCACCTATGTCGCCTTCGCTAAACGCGCGCGCCGGCAAGGACGATTTGCGCAATCGCCGCACACCTGGCACATGAGCCGCCATTTCGCGGAAGATAGGAGCCTGCTGGAAGAAAAGGCGCCGGAAACCAGCGCCCAATCTTCCGCGAGGCCCTTTCTTTCCGCGTCGTCCACCGCAGACGCCGTGCACATATCCGCTATATCCCGACAAAACGGCGGCCGCCCACGACACCAGCGCCGCAAACTCGATTTCTGGAAACTTCACTCGCCTGTCCCAGGCGCAAAACGTCCCTTTTGCCCGCCAGGACAGGACCGCCTTCGCCGCGCCCTTTCGGCGCCCACACGCCCCACGCCCGCGGGACCAGCGAGGTCTCCAAGACTGAAACTTTCGATGCTCAGGGTGATCCCGCCATGCTGCCGCTCATCAGGTATCCACCCGTGCACCGAGCATTCACCCAGGCAACCGAGCATCTACCCAGGCGCGGAGCGCGGCGCCGGCGCGTCTACGTGCGCGGCGCCGGCGCGCGGGCTGTTGACTGCCCCGGTTGTTAGCGCTCACAATCCAGGCACGGGTCGAGGGCGGGCCGCCCGTGCCGGTCACCACCGGGTCGCTGGATACGAGGGGTCCGGGGAGGCATCTCCCCGGCAAGCGAGGAAGGCCTGCCCATGAAAGCCTGGTCCCTGGTCTGCGCCGTTCTGTTTCTGGCCGTCGGGCTGCTCGTTACAGTGGCCCGGCCCGCCGCGGCCGTAGGCCTAGGCCAATCGAGCACCGCGGCCGTAGGCCTAGGCCAATCGAGCACCGCGGCTGCCACCTTGGCTACCGGAGATAGCCGTTCGGTGAGCCAGCCGTCCATCCCGGCGACCTGCACCACGTTGTCCGCGTCGTTGTCGACCAGCAACCGGCAGTTCAGCAGCTCGGCGGAGGCGAGTCCGCCGGATACCTCCCGTATCCAGTCCGCCCTGATCAGCTGCGCCGGGACGGGAAAGGCCGTGGTGCTCGCCGCGAGCGGCTCCGACCACGCGTTCCTGGCCGGTCCGCTGACCATCGGCGGCAGCGAGACCCTGGTGATAGACACCGGCGTCACGCTGTTCGCCTCCCGCAACGCCGCCAACTACCAGGTGTCCGGTAAGCCGACCTGCGGTACCGTCGCCACCAGCGGCGGCGGATGCAAGAACTTCATCACGGTCAACGGCGCGAACGCCGGGATCATGGGCACGCAGGGCAGCGCCGGCCAGGGGCTCATCGACGGGCGCGGCGACCTCGACCTGGTCGGCCAGAGCGTCACCTGGTGGGACCTGGCCACTACGGCCAAGAACGACAACGAAACGCAGAACAATCCGCGCCTCATCCAGTCGAACGGCGTGAACAACTTCACCGTCTACGACCTCAGCCTGACCAGCTCGCCCAACTTCCACCTCGTCTTCAACGGCGGCAACGGTTTCACCGTCTGGGGGCTGCGGATCAAGACCCCGGCCAACGCCCGGAACACTGATGGCATTGACCCCAGCGGCACGAACGTCACCGTCAACAACTCCTATATCCAGGACGGCGACGACGGGGTGGCCGTCAAGGCGGGCAGCTCCGCCGCGACGAACATGACGATCGAGAACAGCCACTTCTACGGCACACACGGCATCTCGATCGGCAGCGAGACCAACGCGGGCGTCAGCAACATCCTGTTCAAGAACGACACGCTCAGCGGGAAGGACAGCTCGGGCATCACCAGCACGAGCAACAACGGCATGCGTATCAAGACCGACTCGAGCGTGGGTGGCCTTGTCTCCACCGTCACCTACGAAGGCATCTGCATGACCGGCGTCCAGGCCCTGCTGGACCTCGACCCGTTCTACGCCACCGGCAACGGCAGCCACATCCCGGACTACACCAACATCGTGGTGGACGGCGCCAAGGCGGTCAGCTCGGCGTCCGGCGCGAAGTCGGTGCTCGAAGGCTTCAGCTCGTCGGACCGGCTCGGCCTCACCCTGGAGAACGTCAGCTTCGACGCGACCGGGAGTACCGCGTCGAACGCCACGATCGGTACGTTCGACACCAATCTCTCGCCGTCCGGCACCAACGTCACCGTCTCCGCGATTTCCGGCAGCGGCAGCGTCCCTTCGTGCAGTTTCCCGGCATTCCCCGGCCTGTGAGGTAATCCCGATGTCATCACCATCCCAGTCCCGTCGTCAGTTCCTCGCCCGCGCCGGCGCAGGCGGGCTGGTCATCGGACTCGGCGCCGCCGCGGCCGAAGGCCTAGGCCAATCCAACGCCGCGGCCGATGCCGCCTTCACGGCCCCGGCCGCGAAGGCGGCCTCGTTCGGACTCACAAACAGTGGCGGGTTCTACACGGTCACCACCGGCGCCGGCCTCTCATTCAAGATCCACCAGAGCACCGGCGGCATGACCTCGCTGAACATCAACGGCACCGAGTTGCAGCCGTCCGGGACCAACGAGTCGCATGTGGAGTCCGGCCTGCCCAGCCCCACCGTGACCGCGCAGCAGAGCGGCAACTTCATCATCGTCACCGCGTCCACCACCACCTGGGAGGGCAGCGGGACGCTGCACCACTACTATGTGGCGGTCAACGGGCAGAACAACATCTACATGGCCACCTTCGTGGCCTCGGGCGCCGGTGAGCTGCGCTGGATCCAGTACCTGAACCGCGGCATCCTCACCAGCATCCTCACACCGTCAGACGTCAACGGCGGGACCGCGATCGAATCCACCGACATCGACCTGGTCAACGGCCAGACGCGGTCGAAGTACTACTCCAACCGCCAGGCGCAGAACCTGACGGTGCGCGGCGTCACCGGCAGCGGCATCGGCGTGTACATGGCCTATGGCACCAGGGAGAGCAGTTCTGGCGGGCCGTTCTTCCGCGATATCGAGCAGCAGGGGACCAGCGCCTCGGTAGAGGTCTACAACTACATGTGGTCCGGCCACAACGATACGGAGGCGCAGCGGCTCGGCGTGCTGTACGGACCGTATGCGCTGATGGTGGCGGGCACGTCCACGCCCGCCGCGCCGGACATGAGCTTCATGTACACCCTCGGGCTGCAGGGCGCGGTGGGTCCCTCCCAGCGCGGGTTCGTGGTAGGCGCCGCGGCGGGCGTGACCAGCGGCACGACCGCTACCCTCGGCTTCGCCAACTCCACCGCCCAGTACTGGTGCGGCACGGGAACCAACGGCGACTTCACCAGCCCGGCGATGAAGCCGGGCCAGTATGTCCAGACGCTGTACCAGGACGAGCTGGCCGTGGCCACCCGGAACGTCACGGTGACGGCGGGCGCCACCCTCACCGGCCAGAACATCAACTCGGCGTGGGTCACCCCGGCCAATCCGGTGTTCCGCATCGGAACGTGGACCGGCACCCCGCTGAACTTCAGGAACTGGCCCGCCCTCACCTTCATGCATCCCTCCGACACACGGATGGCGAGCTGGGGGCCGGTGACCTACACGGTGGGCAGCAGCTCCGTCGGAGACTTCCCCGCCTACCAGTGGAAGGAGATCAACAACCCCACCACCGTGCGGTTCACCCTGTCGTCAAGCCAGATCGCGGCGCGTACGGTGCGGATCGGCATCACCGCCGCCTATTCCGGCGGGCGCCCGCAGATCACGGTCAACAGCTGGACCTCCCCGGCGCCGGCGCCGTCCAGTCAGCCCAGCTCGCGCAGCCTGACGATCGGCACTTACCGCGGCAACAACGCCCTGTACACCTACAACGTGCCGGCCAGCGCATTCGTCGCTGGCACGAACACCATGACGATCACCGTCATCAGCGGCACGACCGGGCTCGGCGGCTACCTCAGCCCCGGGTACAGCTACGACTGCGTGGAGATGTTCTGACATGGCCCCCGTCAGCGTCCGATCCGGCCGCCGGGTCACATTCCCGCTGCCGCCTCGATTATCGCCAGGCCGGTTATCGCGGCTACGATCCCGGCGACGATTAGCCACGCGGCAGGGTTACCGAGGTTGAGCGTCCAGCCGGCGCCGAGGCGGCTGCCGACCATGATGGCGGGATCGTCGCGGTTGACGTAGAGCAGGCCGGCCTTCCAGAACCGGTCGTCGTCCCGGTCGGTCCCGGTCGCCAGGACGAGGCCGCGCACGTTGCCGTTCAGCCGCCACCCGCCCTGGCCCGTTCGCCTCGCCACGGCTGCCAGCAGGAGCATGCCGACCGCGACCGGCAGCACCAGCAGGACCCGGCCGATGCCGGAAAGCCGGTAAACCTGCCAGTCGCGCAGGGCGAACAGCAGCAGGGTGGTGTCTACCAGCGCGATCAGCGTCAGCAGGGCCCGGGTCATGGCGGCGAGGAAGCGGCGGTAGCGCAGCGTCGACGCCGCGGGGTCGGCCGCCTCGATGTCCGGCCGGGAACGGTAGACGATCAGCATCAACCCGCTGCACACGGTCGTGACGTATACCTGGCCTGCCATCACCAAGGCGCTGACGGCAGACTTGGACACCCGGTGACCAGACCCGGTGACGATGTGGGCAGGCAGGCTGGGGTAGCGCAGCGCGCCGACGACGGCGGTCGCCGCCATGACGGCCAGGGCGGGGATAAGCCAGCGCACCGGAAAGCGGGGGGGATTGGTGCGCCAGCTGGTATCGGTGACGATCGTCGGCCGCAGGCCCGCGTACCAGTTGTCCGCGTTCTTGACCGCGGCGATATTCCGCCGCGCGACCCAGAAGCAGCAGAGGTCCGCGGCCAGCTCCGGCAGCAGGATGATCCTGGGCAGCCAGAATGGCCAGTAGCCTTGCACCGTCACCGCGACGATGACGCAGCAGACGGCGGTGGCCGCGGTCCGCCTGTAGTAGGCGCGCCGTTCCCGCCGGATGACCGGCGCTCCCGTCCGTTCACGGGGAACGCGGACCCCGAACTGCACAGTCGGCCGGGAGCTCGCCGGTGCCACGCACATCAGCGTCCCGACGACCAGCACGGGGAAGAAGGCCAGGCCCCCGGCGCTCATGGCAAGCCTTCGCTTCCGTTTCCCGCCTCCGCCGCCGTGGCCGAAGGCCCAGGCCAATCAAGCGCCGCGGCGGGAAATGCGAAATCCGTCATGGCAGCCCGGCATCCCCGGACGATGTCCGTGGCCGGCATCCCCTGGGCGGCGGCCTCGGCGAGCAACGTATGCAACCGGCTCGTCCAGTCCTGAACCCAGCCGGGATCCGGCGGCCCGCTGGCAGCGTCGCGGCGCACCACCGCGCCGGACTTGCGGCCGAGCCGCAGCAGGCCCTCCTGCCGCAGCAGGTCGTACCCCTTGTTCACGGTGTGGAAGTTGACGCCCAGGTCGACCGCCAGCTGCCGGGTGGACGGCAGCGCGGAGCCGGCCGGCTGCCGGCCGCCGGCGATCGCCTCCACGATCCGGTCCCTGATCTGCTGGTAGATGGGCACGGGGCCGTCCGGTTCGATGCTGAGCAGCATTACGCCTCCGTGCATTAGTTATAGAACAGTTATGCGGCGTCGTCAAACGCGCGACCGCGCTTTGACAGTCGGTGCATCTGTTCTATAAGTTATAGAACAACCTACGGGAGGAATGACATGCGGAAATGGCGGACGCGAGGCTGGTCGCGGGTCCTGGTACCCGGGATTGCGGCCGTTGCCGCCGTGGTTCTGGCCGGATCGGTCAGCTCCGCGGCGACGATGGGCAGCGGCAGCAGCAACGGCAGCGGCAGCGGCAGCGGCAACGGGGAAGCATGGCCGACGGCGGGGCATGACATCGGAAACACCAGGGACGCGGCGGGCGAGCACCTCATCGGGCCGGGCAACGCGTCGCGGCTCACCACGGCCTGGCAAATCACGACGGCAGGGGACGTGATGACCACCCCGGCCGTGGCCGGCGGCGTCGTCTACTTCCCCGACTCCGGCGGCAAGCTGTGGGCGGTGTCCGCGGCCAGCGGGGCGGTGCTCTGGTCGCAGGAGGTCTCCAGCTACACCGGGATCTCGAAGTCGGTGTCCCGCACCAGCCCGGCGCTCTACGGCAACGAGCTCATCCTCGGCGACACCAGCCCGGCGGGACACGGCACGTACGAGTTCGCCGTGGACCGGCGCTCGGGCCATCTGCTGTGGCGGACCCAGGTATCCACGCACCCCGCGGCGAAAATGACCGGCGCCGCGGTGGTCTACCGCGGCGTCGCCTACGTGGGGGTGTCCTCGCAGGAGGAGGTCCTCGGCTCGGAACCCGGCTATCAGTGCTGCACCTTCCGCGGCAGCGTGGTCGCGCTGGACGCGGCGACCGGCCGGCTGCTGTGGCAGACCTACACCGTGCCCGCCGGGTACAGTGGCGGCGCGGTGTGGGGCAGCACCCCGGCGATCGACCCGGCGGACGGCCTGCTCTACGTGGGGACCGGGAACAACTACTCCGTCCCGGCCGGCGTCTGCACCGCCCCTGGCCAGACCGGCTGCACGCAACCCGCGGCCGATGACCATGACGATTCCGTGCTCGCCCTGGACATGGCGACCGGCGCGGTCCGCTGGTACAAGAGCACACTGACCAGCGACGTGGCCATCAGTATCTGCGGCGCCCGACCCAGCCTGACCTGCGGCCCTGACTTCGACTTTGGCAGCGGGCCCAACCTCATCCGCCTCCCGTCCGGCCGCTCGCTGGTGGGCATCGGGCAGAAGAGCGGTGAGTACTGGGCGCTGGATCCGCGTACCGGGGCGGTCATCTGGCAGACGCTGGTCGGCCCTGGCAGCGACTTCGGCGGCATCCAATGGGGATCGGCCACCGACGGCACGCACGTATACGCCGCGGTCAGCGACTTCGACGGTGTCCCGTATCAGATCACTTCGGCGTCCGGCGTGAGATCCACGATCATCGGCGGTTCGTGGGCCGAGCTGGACGCGGCCACCGGCAAGGTCTTGTGGCAGACCGCTGACCCGCGGCACGCGGCCGACCTCGGCTACGTGAGCATCGGCAACAGGCTGGTGTACGCCGGGTCGACGGCGGACGTTGGCGATGACATGTACGTGCTCGACGCGGCGACCGGCCGCATCCTGTGGAGTTTCGACAGCGGCGGACCGGTGAGCGCGGGTGCCGCGATCGTCGGTGGAATGGTGTTCTGGGGCTCGGGCGAAATCTGGGCCACGCAGTGCCCGGGCGGCAAGGGGCCATTGCTCGCCTGCTTGGGCTCGAACGACAAGATCTACGCGTTCCGCCTCGGCGGCTTCCCGGTGGGCACCGGAGGTGGGCGGAAGTGAGCGGTGACCCTGCGGTAGAGGTCAGCCACCTGACCAAGGTTTTCGGCGGGCGCACCGCTGTGTCGGACGTGTCGTTCAGTGTCGCGCGCGGTGAGGTGTTCGGGTTCCTGGGGCCGAACGGAGCGGGCAAGACCACGACGGTGCGGATCCTGGGCACGCTGATCTCGCCGACGGCCGGCTCGGCCACGGTGGCGGGCATCCCGGCAGGCCCCGATGGCGCGCCGGAGATCCGGCAGCGGATCTCGGTCATGCCCGAGTCTCCGGGGCTGTACCAACGGCTCACCGTGACCGAGAACCTGGATTACTTCGCACGCCTGTACGGCCTGCCGCGGCGGCGGGCGCGGATAACGGAGGCGCTCGCCGCGGTCGGTCTCGCCGATCGCGCGCAAGACCTGACCGGCCGCCTGTCCAAGGGTCTGCGGCAGCGGGTCGCCCTGGCCCGGTCCCTGCTGAACGATCCGGCCGTCATGTTCCTTGACGAGCCGACATCAGGGCTTGACCCGGTGGCGACCCACGAGGTGCACGGCCTGATCGCCGGGTTGCGCGACCGCGGGGTCACCGTCTTCCTCACCACCCACCGGCTGGAGGAGGCCGAGCGGCTGTGCGACCGGGTGGCGATAATGAGCACCAGCCTGCGGACCATCGGCCGGCCCGATGACCTGCGGCAGCAGCTGTTCAGCGCGTCGCTGGACGTTACGGTCGCCGTCGCGCTGCCCGAACCCGGCCGGGTCTTCGGCGGGCTCCCGGCCGTGCAGGGCTGGAAAGCCGCAGGCCCGGCAGCCGCCGGCCCGGCAGCCGCAGGCCCGGCAGCCGCCGGCCCGGCGGGCTACGTGCTGACCGTGTCTGACGTTAGGCAGGCCGCGCCCGCGGTGACACGGGCCCTGGTGGCGGCCGGGGCCGACGTGCTGTCGATCGCTCAGTCGCGGCACACCCTGGAGGATGTCTACCTCGAACTGGTCGGTGACGCGGAGAACACCGGGAACACCGAGGGAGGCCCACGATGAACGTGTCCCGCGTCGGCGCCGTCATCCGCAAGGAACTCGCGGAGTTCCGGCGCAACCGGCTCATTGTCACCACGGCGGCCCTGGTGCCCGTGCTGTTCATGGTCAGCCCCACCGCCTCGATCCTCTCGATCAAGGCACAGGCCCTTGGCACGACGCTGGATAAGCGGGTCGAGGCGTCGCTGTTCCTTCCGCTGCTGATCCCGGTGCTGGTGCCCGCGATAATGAGCGCGTACTCGGTGGTCGGGGAGCGCGAACAGGGAACCCTCGAGCCGGTGCTGACCACGCCGGTCAGCCGGGCCGAGCTGCTCATCGGCAAGGCCGCGGCGATCTTCGTGCCGGCGGCCGCCCTCGCCTACTTGGTGTTCGGCGTCTTCGTGGCGATTACGCAGTTCGCCGCCATTCCGGCGGTGGCCGCCGCCGTGCGGCACGCTCCGCAGCTGCCGGCCGTGCTCGTCTTCATCCCGCTGCTGGCCGCCTGGGCGATCTGGGTCGGCCTGGCCGTCTCGACCAGGGTCACCGACACCCGCGTGGCGCAGCAGCTGTCCACGCTCGGCAGCCTGCCGCCGGTGGCGCTGGCCGCGCTGATGTCGTTCCAGGTGATAAGCCCGACGTTCGGGCTGGTCGCTGCCCTGGCCGGCGGCCTGGCGGTGATCGACTGCACCGCCTGCCTCGTGGTGGCCAGGTTGTTCGACCGGGAGCGCCTCATCACCGGAGCCAGGCCCAGCGGCGGCCTCCCCGCACCGGCATCGGCCCGGGGACCCAGCGTTATCGTTTCGGCCAGCGCCAGGCTGGCCCGTCGAGCGGCTCCTGGCCGGCCACGCGGGTTTCGCCGAAGTCCTTGATCAGCTCGATGGTGCTGGCCGCGATTCCGGTTTCCTCCGTGGCGCGGTGCAGCGCGTTGATCAGTGTCTGGGAGTGCGAGACGGCGATGACCTGTGAGCGTGCCGCCGCGGCGGTGATCAGCTGGGCCAGCGGGACCAGCAGCTCCCAGTGCAGGCTGGTCTCCGGCTCGTTGAGCACGAGGAGGCCGGCCGGCCGTGGCGCGAGCAGCGCCGCGGCCCACAGCAGGTAGCGCAGCGTGCCGTCCGACAGCTCTGCCGCGCTCAGCGGCCTGAGCAGGCCATGCTGGTGCAGCCGCAGCCCGAGTCGTCCCTCGCCCTCGCTTTCGACGGTGATGCGGCTGCCCGGGAAGGCCAGGTCGATGGCCTGGTCCAGGGCGTCGGCGTTGCCGATCTCGCGGATCGTCTGCAGCGCGGCGGCGACGTCGGCCCCGTCGTGGCTCATCACCGGCGTCCGGGTGCCGATCTGGCTGGCGCGGGCGGGCGCCGCGGCGTCGGTCCTGATGTGGTCATAGAACCGCCAGGACCGGATCTGCTCGCGCACCCGGAGCACCTCGGGGGCCTGGCGGGGATCGGCGAACTCGCTCAGCATGCTGTCATATGGCCGGATCTGATACGGCTCGGACCACGTGCGGCGATCGCCGCGGATGCGGACGACGCCGTTGGCGCGGTCGCACAGCACCGCGGACGGCCGCAGCAGCGGGCCGTTCCAGATGCTTTCCCGCTTGATCTCCGGATCCAGGGCGAAGGCGCTCTTGCCGCCGCCCACCGGGAGGCCGAAGTCGATGGCGTAGCTGAAGTCGTCGCCGCCGAAGCCGAGCCGCAGGGATACCGACTTGGCCCGCACAACGCCCTGCACGGGATAGATGCCTTCCCGTACGGCCCGCCCGGTCGTCTCAGGACCCGCCCACAGCGTCGAAGGCAGGCCACCCTCCCGGGCCAGCGCGGCGACCGCCCCGTTTCGAGCCGCATCCGCCAGCAGCCGCAGCGCCCGGTACAGGCTCGACTTGCCGGTACCGTTGGCCCCGGTCACCACGGTGAGGGCGGCCAGCGGGACCACCAGGCGCCGCAGCGACCGGTAGTTCTCCACCGCCAGCGTGGCTATCACCACCCCGACGCTACCAACGGGACGTGTAACCACCGTCCGTTCGTTATAAAAGGCGCTTATAACGAACGGGCGGTGGCGCACCTCCCTGGGAACGTGCGTCGAGCACGGCGGCGTCGGTGCTGCCTTCCTCGCCCAGGATGGAGCCGATCTGTGCCACCGATTCCGGGCGGCGGGCTCGCAGCCAGGCCAGCACGCCGGTCCCTGTGACCAGCCATGCGAGCGCGACGAGCGGCGTCCAGGCCAGGATGCCCGGCGGCGTCGGGTGCACCGATCCGTACAGGGCCGCGCCGAAGACGATCGCGCCGGCCATCGGGACGACCACGTGCGCGAGGGGGTTCCAGTTACGCGTGGCGCGGGTCCGGTAGAAGAAGGCGATGCTGCCCAGGCACAGCATGATGTAAACGACGATGATCACGAGGGTCCCGAGGGTGGCCCAGAAGTAGTAGTTGCTGAACGGATGGCCGAACGTCTTGTCCGACAGCGGGTAGCCGATCAGCAGGGCCATCAGCGTGGCGATGACCGCCACCGTGATCGTCGCGTTCACCGGTGTCTTGAACCGCGCGGACGTCCGCCCGAAGGCGGCGGGCAGCACACCCTCGCGGCCCATCGCGAACAGGGTGCGGGAACCGGCGGTCGCGCAGGCCACGCACACGATGAACGCGGAGCACATGCCGCCGATCTCGACCAGGGTGCCCAGCCAGTGGCCGACGAACGTGCTGGCCGTGGTCTTCAGGGCCACCGGATCGGCGCCGATCTTGGCGCCGTTGCCCACCCCGAATCCGATCGTGATGGAGTAGGTGGTCCACAGGTAGAAGATGACGGCGAACGCGGTCGCGGCGATGATCGCTATCGGGATGTAGCGGCGCGGGTTGGATGTCTCCTCGCCGAAGTCGGCCGCGGTCTCGAACCCGATATAGGACGTGACGCCCAGGATGATGCCGTAGAAGACGCCGCTGAATCCGCCCTTGAGCGAGTGCCCGAAGCTGAATGCCGACGGGGCCTGCCCGTGGCTGCCGCCCTTGGCCGTGGTGACCAGGTCCACGATCAGGATGATCACCATCGTGGCCACGCCGACGACGAGCTGGACGCGGGTGGTCACCTTGATCCGGATGATCGAGAGGACCAGGAAAAGGGCCATCCCGATAAAGAAGAACAGGATCCACAGGCCGGGGCTGACCCCGAGCAGATCGGCGGCGAGGTAGCCGACACCGGACATGGTCATCGGGACGAAGCAGATCATCCCGAAGAAATACAGCCAGCCGGCCATGAATCCGGCGCCGGTGCCGAGGCTCCGGCTGGCGTAGGTGTACGCGTAACCGGCTGAGGCCATCCGCCGGGTGAAGCCGATGACGACGAACGCCAGCGCCAGGCATCCGATGCCGCCCAGCAGGAACGCCATTGGCGTGGAGCCGCCGCTCACCGCGGCCACTCCTGACACGTTGAGCAGCATGGCCATGCCCGGCGCGAGCACGGAGACCGAGATCGCGATGGCGTCCGGGAGCCGGAGCGCTCCGTGGGCCAGTTCGCCGCTGTCGGTCCTGGTTAGCAGGTCGGGATTGGTCTTGGCCATCGTCCGGTCCCTCAATCAGCCATGGCACCGTCAGTAGAACTCGAAGTACTCGCGCATTTCCCAGTCACTGACCTCCTGGCCTTCTGGCGGGGGGTTCTCGCTGACTGCCGCTTCGTACCTGGCCAGCTCGGCGCGCTTCATCTGGATCAGGTAGTCGATCACCACCTCACCGAATGCCTTGCGGAAGAATCCGTCCTGCTCGAGAGCGCCGACGGCGGCGGCCAGCGACGTGGGGAGCATCGGGGCCTCCGCCGTGTACGGGTCGGCTTCGACCGGGGGTGGCGGGGATAGCTCCCTGCGGATGCCGTCCAGGCCGGCGGCGATGTTGGCCGCCATGTACAGGTACGGATTGGCGGCGGGCTCGCCCATCCGGTTTTCCACGTGGCTGTTGGCGTCACCGGGCGAGCCCTGGACCCGGACCAGCGCGCCGCGGTTCTCACACGCCCAGCAGACCCGGTCGGGGGCGAACGAGTAGGGGCGGTAGCGCTTGTAGCCGTTGACGGTCGGCGCCGCGAACACCGTCATGGGCATCGCATGCTCGAGCAGCCCGGCCACGAACTGCCTGCCGGTGCCAGACAAGGCCTCGCCTTCGCTGCTGAAGGCGTTGTCCCCATCCGGCCGGTTCAGCAGTGACTCGTGCAGGTGCCAGCCGGATGAGAAGAAGTTCGGCAGAGCTGGCCGGCACATGAACGTCGCCAGCAGGCCCCGGCGCTGGCACAGTTGCTTCACCGCCGAACGGAACAGCACCGCCGAGTCGGCCGCCGCCAGGCCGCCGATCGGGCTGAAGCTGAACTCCATCTGGCCTGGGCCCCACTCGTCTTCCATGGAGCGCGGCGGCAGCCCGACCGCCGCCAGGCCATCCCGTATCGCCTCCAGCGTCCCGGCCACACTGTCCAGCCGGACTTCGGACAGGTACTGGTAACCGCGTTCGAACACGCTCACCTGCGGCGGTGGCGGGGTGAACCCGGCGTGCTCGGGCGGGAGAGGGCCGGGGTCGAGCTTGACGATGTAGTACTCCACCTCGATGCCGGCCAGGTAGTCATATCCCGCCTGGGCCAGCTCCGAGAGCGCGCGGCGCATCAGGCCGCGGCCGTCCAGCGGCATCGGCTGGCCGCTTGAAAAGTACACGTCGCTGAGCATCCAGCCGGTGCGGCCGGCCCACGGAAGCACCTGGAACGTGGCCGGATCCGGCACCAGGATGACGTCAGGGAACCCGGTGAACTCCTCGATGCCGAACCCGCCGCCTGGCGCGAAGGCGGGCACGAACACCTGGTTTCCCGTGTCGAGGCTCCAGATCGCGCCGGAGAAGTCCAGCCCGTTCGCCATGGCGGCGATCGCGACCTCGGCCGCGAGCGACTTGCTGCGCGGGATTCCGTGCTGGTCTACGACCACGACGCGGACCGTGGCCAGGTCCAGCTCCCGGATCCGGGCGGCGACCGCCTCGGCTGCCTCCGACTGGGCTTCGTCGTACAGGCCGTGCCGCGCGACAAAACCGCGCTGGCCGACGCCATCGATCACTGGCAGTGTCCACATATGTTTATAATCGCGACTTCAAGAACGAAACGTCAAAACCTGAAGGATCTATTAGCCGAAACCATTCCGGTCCCAAGTGGATCTTATGTAAGTTCCTGGACGGCGACGTCGGCGGATAGCATCCTTGGGAAAATCAAAATCGAAAGTCAGCCGGTGACCCCCTCCAATTGGAACACGGCGATCTCGGTGACGTGCTTGGCGATCTAGGGCACCGAAGCTCCGCCCGCAGCACATACCGGCCCTCTTGGTACGGAGCGGAGCCGTCGGCGCGGATCTTGTCCATCATCCGCTGTGGTCTGCTGTTAGCGAAAGTATGCAGGGGCGCAGCAGCCTGATGACCTCCGCCGGGTCGGCGGTGGCGAGTTCGTCGGACCTGATGAGGTGGCGGGAGACCATGATGCCGAGGGTGATAGCGCCGATGAGCGCGGCTCGCAGGTCCGCGTCGTCGGCGGCGATGGCCTGGGCGATCTGCGTCTCGTAGCGGGCGATGGCGGCGCCGGCCGCGCTGGCGGCCTCGGGGTTGGTCAGCATCGAGCGCAAGATGGTCAGCGACGCGACCGGCTCGCTGGTCAGCCGGCTGGCGAGCGAGGCGAGGATCTGCTCGGCCGCCTGCCCGGGCGCTTCGCTGAACTCGGGGACCGAGGCGGCGTCGATCACCCGCCGGAACAGTTCCTGCTTGGACCCGAAGTAGTGCATGACCAGGCCCGCATCGACTCCCGCGGCCGAGGCGACAGCCCGGATGGTGGCCCGCTCGTACCCGGCGCCGAAGAAGACGTGGGTCGCGGCGTCGAGGATGCGCGCCTCGGTGCGGCGGCGCTGCTCGGCCCGGGAACCGGGCCGGTGATCGGCCCGTGAACTGGGCCGGGGAGCGGGCCGGGGAGCGGTCATTGGTTCATTCTACGGATGTTGACCATAAGGCTCATTTGGTTCTACGCTTGTTCAATCAACACCCGTTGACCGAACTGCCCGAGTGAAGGGGGACACAGCATGCCATCCACCACAGCCGCCGATGTCCTGGCCCGGCGCCGCCACCTGATGCTGAACGGCGATGCCAACGCTTTGGCTGACCTGTTCGCGCCCGATGCGGTGATCGAGTTCTCCTTCCACGGGCCACCGGGCACGCCTGTGCGCCTGGAGGGCCGGGAGGCGATCCGCGAGTACTCGCGGAACGTCATGGCGTCGCCGCTGCGGCTGGAGGACTACGAGGTGACGGAGCTTTACCAGACCCAGGACCCGGAGGTGATGATCGTGGAGATGCGGGCGGCGGCGACCGTGACCACCACTGGCCGGTCGATCACGGCGAAATCCATCCAGATCCTCCGGATCCGGGAGGGTCATATCGTGCTCTTCCGCGACTTCGCCGATCCCCGCCTCCTGGAAGAGGTGACCGGGAACCCCTTCCAGGAACCTGACTCAGTTCCGCTCGCCTGATCCGCCGCCATCGAGGAGCTCGCCCGGGGCCGGCGCGGACATCATCCGCCTATGGCCCAGTGGATCCTGGCCAGCCGGGCCTAGCGGATCCTCGCCAGTGGCCCCAGTGGATCCTGGCCAGCCGGGGCCCAGAGTGCCGGTCAAGTAATCCCGAGTATCACAGCGGCCGGAAGTCCGCGCGGCGAGCCGCTCAGATTACTGCGGTAATTCGGGGTCCTGTGGTGACTTTAGTGCACTATGTGCGCGTTCCAAAACAAATCGAGTCTGCGGCGTGTCGTGGCGGGTGCCGATTTTGTCCTGATATGGCCGTTATGTTACGGCAGCTGCGGTGGACGACGTGGGAGAAAAGAGCTTCGCGGAAAGTAGGGCGCCGATTTCCGGCACCTTTTCTTCCAAAGGGCTCTTTTCTTCCCACTGAAGGATGGCCCATGTGTCCGCTATGTATGGATATGCATAGTTCACCCAGGCTGTTCAGCGCACTCTAGCAAAGACGACATGCCCAACATGCCGCAAACGCACGTTATTTTGGAACGCGGACATGGTGCACAAAAATCACCACGAAGCCCGGATCAACCACGAAAACATGCCCACCGAATCCGGCGAAAGAGACAAAAGCTGCACGGCCAGCGGGGTCCAGCCCTACTACTTGACCGGCGCTCTAGCGAATCGAAGTTGCCCCAGCGCTGCTGGATTGCCCTGGATGTCCGGTAAGTGCCGAACGGGATGCCGATTAAGACGGAACATTCATGCTGGATGGAAATTAAATGTACGAATACGGTGCGTAAATTTCCGCGCAGCATGAAGTTTCCGCACTATACCGAGGTGAAGGGCAAAGGCGGCCTCGTCCGTACTCTGCGAGCCGGCGTATGCGGCGGGCAGCCAGCCCGGCTTCGCGGCCTGGCGCCCAGGTCGGCTAGGCCGGCCTCGCGGCCAGGCCCGCCACACTGGCCTCGCCGGCCAGGCCTGCCTCGTCGGTCTCGCCTGCCTCGCCGGCCAGGCCTGCCTTGCCGGTCTTGCCGGTCCGGCCGGTCTTGCCGGCCTCGCGACCTGGACAACCCTGAACGGCCGGCAATGCCGAGCGGCCGGGGCCGGTCCGCAAACGGTCCGGCCCCGAGCTGACCGTCAGTGCACGGTGACCGTCCGATCGCAGCCGGCCAGCGTGACCGTGGCCGGTCCATCCGACGTCAGATGCAGATCGGCGTGGCACCCGATGCGGGCTCGGTGCGGGTCGATCGTCACGGTCGCGATGTTGGTCAGGGTCAGGTCCAGTTCGTCGGTGGCGGCGATCCGCTGCGGCTGCTGCCATGTCCGCACGCTGCCCGTGAACACGAACGAACCGCTGGTGCCGCTCGTTTCCTGCTCCGGGTTGACCTGCGGATCAGCCAGGCCGAAGCCGTGCGAGAAGGCGTCCACCGTGCCCAGGTCACCGGATCGGGTTGACAGACCCGACACCCAGTACGCGTGGTTGGCGGTAAGGCCCCACTCGGGCTCCTGCATGCCGACGTCGTAGGTGTAGGTGACGTGCGGTGGGTTGGGATTGACGTGCTGGTCGCCCAGGAACTGCGCCGACTCGTCCGCCGTCGGGTAATACGGCCCGTGCCCGCCGACGTATTCGCGCCAGTCGTAGCGGTAGCCCAGTTGCTGGAAGCGCTGGAACACCTGGAGCTGGCTGCTGGTGACGCACAGGACGTCCTGGTTCGCATTGGCCATCAGGAACGGGATGTTCCGGAACGACCCGACCAGGTTGAGGATCTCGGCGTCCTCGCCGCTGATGGACGGGGCCGGTTCGCCCGGCCAGCCGGTTTCCGCGCTGACACAGCCGATGTCGGGCAGCGCCGCCGCGAACAGGTCGGGGAACTCGGCCGCGTACTTGTACGTGCCGTAGCCGCCCATCGACCAGCCGGAGATCGCGTTGTAGGTCGGATCGAGCCGGAAGTGGCGGCCGGCGTCGGCCCATGCCTCGAACGTGTCGGTGCCCGCCTCGCTCCAGTACCACAAGCAGCGACCGCGGCCTTCTGGTGTCAGCACGAGGGATCCGGTGCCGCGGTCGGCCAGCTGGGCGGCGTCGGGCGGTCCGTTGTTGTAGTTGCCGCCGCAGAAGTGCAAGTTCAACGTCATGCCATAGCCGGTGGGCGGCGCGGGCTTGTCCGGCACGTAAAGCCCGTACGGCTCCAGCTGACTGAGGTAGTCCGGCACGCTATTCGCGCAGGGTTCGTGGCAGTACATCAGTGGCAGCTGCGGTCCGCGGCCAGCCGCCTGCGCGAAGTGACTGGCGTAGATCCGGTCGGTCATGCCGTGCGTCGGCACGCCGGTGGGCTGGTTGAGCATGTCATCGGTCACGCCCGCGCGGAGCCAACCCAGGTTCACATTCGCGGAGAACGCCGACAGGTCACCGGTCTTCAGCGCGGCGGCCTGCTGAGAGTCACGCCAGATCTCGAGCGATGTGGTCTGGGTGAAAGGCTCGCTGAACCGGAAGGCCACGTTGAACAGGGCGCTCCCGGCAATACCGCCGTTGCCCGGCTGGGTCGCGGTCGCCGCGCCGGACACCGGTTGCAGGTACTGGTTGCTGGTGGCGTCCCACAGCCCGGACGCGGAGGCGACCCGCAGTGTCGTCAGACCGTGCGTGTCGAAGGCGTCCCGGGGCACGCTGATCGTGACCTGACGACGGGTCAGGTCGACGCTCGCCCATGCGCCGCGCGCATCGATCGCCTTGCCGGTTGCCGCGTCCGTGACGTCGACCGTCGAGCCGTGTGCGGTGACGAACACCTGAGCGGGCTCCTGCGCGCCCGCCTTGAACGGCAACGGTTCCGGCGTCGCCGAGTCGCCGAGTGCGATCGTGCTGGCGACCAGAGCCGGGTCGATCATGGTGTTGTAAGTGAGCCGGAACAGCAACCCGGACGGGGACAGCTTCATCCGGAACTCGACGAGATCGGCCGCGTCCCCGCCATAGCGCGGATCGGTCGGATACCTAAGTGCCGAACCGGCGCCGCGGTCATCGAATAGGAAGTCCTGGTAAAGGAATTCGCCGTCCCGGTAGGCACTGGTGCCGGATATCAGGATCGGCGTCGCGTGCCACGGGCTGCCCGGCGCATTCTCGAGCTGCGGCGCCCGCGGCGGCGGAGCATAGAGGATTGGAGGGCCGGGCCGCGGCGCATTGAAGTTGAAGGAGGGCGCGGGGGCGGCGGCCGCGACCGCGGGTGCGCCCGCGAGCCCGGCGGCGAGCCCGGCCGCGAGCGTGATCAGGAGTCCGAAACGACGGCTCCGGCGTTTTCTCAGCACGTGCACCGGTCCTTGGTCAGTGGCTGCGGTGACACATGCGGCCTCCCGGCTGCTCGCCACCCAAGATCATGTCAGCCGTTGTCGATAGCGGCTCCGACGCTAAAGACGAAACTGTGCCCTTTCAATGGACAGCCCCGCGATTGTGCGTAACAACAGCTCACGGCCGCGACGAAAAGTATCGGGCATGAAAGCTTCAGGCGAGTCTGTGCCGTCAGCACCGTCCGGACAACGGCTGGCTAGGAGCCTTCTGGAAGAAAAGGTGCTGGAAACCGGGAGAGTTCCTCGATGCGAATGCCCCGAGAAGCGGTGTTTAAACGTTACCAGGAGTCGAGCCACCGCCGTTCGTGTAAATGCGAGCTGCCATTTTTGCGCACACTCCGCTGTCGGCAATGGCACATTCACTACAAGGGCTTTAGGCACGGCCTGATCCTACGGCAGCAGTTTGTGATGAGTTGCCTGCCAATTCCCGGCCCGCCCGTCGGTGACCCCGCCGTCGGGCAACGTGGTCAACCGGCCCGTACCGGCCGACCCGGGCCGCCGGGTGGCCACCGCCCTGGCATACACCGCCGACACCGCGTAACCGGCGGGCCCGCCGATGAACACGACGACGGCCGGGTAGGCGATGACCAGGAACGCGGGCAGGCCGAGCGCCACGGCCACCAGCGGAACCACCCAGGGCCTCGCCGTGGCCAGCGCGGCGGCGGCGCGCAGCGAGTCGCGCCATCCCGCGCCGGCCGCCGCCCGGTACGGGAAGGCCAACGCCACCACGGAGAGGGCCGCCGCTCCGACCAGGACGAGCGCGCCAGCCTCGGCCCGCGCCACGGGCAGCCGGGCGGCCAGGCTGACCCGCGCTTCCAGCAGCGGTGCGGCGGCCGCCAGGCCCAGCACCGTCATGCCGAGACCGCCGAGGAAGTCGCGGCGGATGACGGACGCGAACGTACGGACCAGTGGCGGCTCCTCTCCGTTGTTCCAGGCATGGCAGATCTCCGCGACAGCGGACCATGCCGCGCCCGCCGTTACGACGGGGAGCGAACAAACCGTCCAGATGACACCGAGCAGCGCGCATTCGGCGGCGCGGCGCCCCGATTCCCTCAGCGATACAGCCTCATCCATCCCCTATCCCTTCAGCCCGGTCGCGGCGATTCCCTCGACGATGAGCCGCTGGAATGCCAGGAAGAACAGGAACACCGGTAGCAGCGCCAGCATGGACATCGCCATCATCGGGCCGTAGTCCGCGATCCCGGACTGGTCGATGAACAGTCCCAGCCCCACGGGCACCGTGAATTACAAAGGCGGGTACAACCTCGCGATGGCGTTCTGCGGTACGTCCAGGCGCCGGCTTCGGAACAGATCGCCTTTTACGGGTTCTCCTTCAATCCGCAGGTCTTCGGCGGGATCTATTCCCGGGTCACCGCGTGGGCGGGCGTGGTCTCGAACGACCCGGCCATCCGTGCCCGCGGCTGGTCGGAGTTCTCCTCGGATGCCGAGGACACCCCGTGGCCCGCGCCGGTCGAAGTCAGCGGTAGCGCTGTGGTCTCGCCCGTCCACGAGATCCCGGTCGGGCAGATCGCCGACGGCACGCTCGCCACCGACGACGCCGCACAGCGCGGGCTGGCCATCATCGAACTGCTCGCCATTGCCCCCGATCAAGCGCCTTGACCAGCGCAAGCACCACCGTCCGTTCGTGATAAAAGCCCTTTACAACGAACGGACGGTGGTATCACCAAATAACGTAAGTAACCCGCGACTCAGAAGTATCGGTGAAGTTGGTAAATGTCGCAGTTATGTCGCGGTTATAGTCTTCTTACCTGCCTTGACGGCTCAAACTGCACGTGTGATGATCGTCTCGTCAGACGTTCTTTGGCTTGCTGTAATGAGCAATTCTTTTTGCTGTTTATAACCGCCGGAAAACGCTGCTGTGGGGAGTGGGAACCGATGGCTGCGGTACCTCGCGTCCTTTTTGTCGTGCCCGGGATTCTGGCCGGAATTTTCGTGCCTGCCGTGATCGTAAGTTCGCCCAAGCCGGCTCCGCCGAATTCCGTCGGAATGACCAACCTGGATTTCTCTGTGGACACCGTGACGCTGCACCGCGGCGAGCGGCTCACCTTCGTCGACAGCTCGCATAACATCCACGTGATCGGGCCAGGTCAGAACGGGCAGATTGTCAACCCGGCGCCCGGCGAGCCGATGGCTGGCTTCCATCTGGTGACAACGAACGCCAGCTACACCACCGGCCCGTGGCTGACACCTGGCACATTCCACGTGACCTGCGGGGTCCACCCGATGACGATGAACCTCACGGTCGTGGTCGTCCCTTGACCGCGGCTACCCTGCCCGCTCCCTCAGCCCATTGGCCCCGCACTCGGAAAGGAGGAAGCCATATGAGGTTCGCTGTCAAGCACGTTCGCTATGTACTTGGTTCGCTCAGCGCCGTGATATTCACGATCAGCAACGAAATTTCTGTCTAACCGCGAAAGCCGACAAGGTTCTGTGCGAGCCGACGCGATCCGATCCCGGGCGCGTCGGCCGCACACCGAGAATCGCGTGTGTCGAAGTAGTCGCACTCTCGATCGTACTAGGACGGAACGGAGCTATGTTCGAGACAGGCGTACGGCAGTTCCGGCTGGCGCTGGGCATGGTCCAGGGGCGGCGGCTTGATCCGCGTAACGTCGCCCGGCTCGTCGACGACGTGCTCGCCACCCTCGCCGAGTTCGGCGAGCCCGGTGCGGACGCAGCCGAGCTTGTCGACGGGCCGATGAGCAGCCCCGAGGACCGGCTCGAACTCACCAACCGCGCCCTGCGCCGTACCGCACGCAGGCTCGCCGCTCGGTCGCCGTTCTACGCGCGCCGTTTCGCCTCCGCGCAGGCCGATCCGGCCAAGCTCGACGTCGCGGGGCTGCGGACGATCCCGGTCACGGTCAAGGCGGACCTGATCGAACGGCCGGGAGATTTCCGCTGCACCGACGTCCCGGCCTACCTGGCCACCCGTACCACCGGCACCACCGGGCGTCCGGCGGAGGTGTGGCTGTCGCGTTATGAGATGGAGCTGTGGCCCGCGCTCGGCGCGCTGGCAGGAGTGCTGCGAGGCGAGACGCGGCCCGGCGATGTCATGCAGGTGAACCTGAGCTCGCGCTCGGCCGCGGCCATGCACCTGTCGGCCGCCGGCTGCCGCCTTGCCGGAGCCGGATACCGTCCGCTCGGCATCGTGCCGCCGGAGGCAGCGCTGGACGGCCTGACCGAGGGGAGCGCGACGATCCTGCTGACCTGCCCCAGCTATCTCGGCGAGCTTGTGACGGCGGCCCGGCGGGCCGGCCTGGGCGCCGCCGACTTCCGGCTGCGCCGCCTCGTGGTGGGCGGAGAGGTGCTGTCCGCGAGCCTGGCGCGGGCGGCCGCCCGGACGTTTGGCGTCGCGGGCGTCGAGGACCCCTACAGTATGACCGAGATCGTCCCGGTCACCGGGCGTGCCTGTAGCCAGGCGCACCTGCACCACGACCTCAACCTGGGGCTCACCGAGCTGGTCGACCTGGACACGGGTGAGCCTGCCGCCCCGGGGGCGCTCGGCACGCTCGTGATCACTCCGTACTTCCCGTACCGAGACTGCACGCCGGTGCTCCGCTACGACACCCGCGACGTCGCCCGGTGCCTGCCCGACGCGCCGCTGCGCTGCGAACTGGCGGGCATCCCCGCGATCAGCCAGATCCTCGGCAAGGCTGATCATCTGCTGCGACTGCCCGGTGGTGAGGTCGTCACGCCCCGGCAGCTCATCGAGGCGATCGAGTCGCTGCCCTCCGGACCCTGGCCCGCGCGATACCGCGCCTGCGTCGGCGAGGGCACCGCCCGCGACGGCCGGATCCGGCTCACTCTGCCGGCCAGCGCCATCGCAGGTCTCGGCGAAGCTGAGGCCAGACGCCACTTCGCGGCGGCCGGGCTGGACGTTGACCTGGACATCGTGAGCGACGACCAGGCGACCTCGCTTCGCCACACGCGCAGCGACCTGCACGAAACCACGTTCGCCAGCCAGCACGCACTCGTCGGAGCATGACATGTCAGCGGCGCTTTATCCGATACCCCAGTGGGAGCGGTCTTTCACCCAATTTTGCGTGATCATGGTCGGCACGATCTTGATCAGCGGGGGCGCGCTGGCTTACTTCCGGCGCGTGCGCATGGAGCGTCCGGCGGTGGGCACGTTCAACGCCCGCGACGTCGTGATCCTGCTGGTCTTCGTCGGCATCCTGCCGTTTGTCTACGGCTGGCTCCCGGATCCGCTGGTCACCTGCCTCCTGGTTGTTACGTTCGCCTCGGCTCTGTACTTCGGCTACCGGCCCCTGCTCGGCTCGGCGGGGATCTGGCTGGGGATCGGCTTGCTGTTCGGCTTCAACATCTGGTCGAGCCATCACTTCATGGGCACCATCCCCGGATGGCAGCTGTGGTATACCGAGCAGAGCGTCATGGTGGGGCTCGCCGCGATCGCCGTGTCCAACCTGTACGTGCAGGGCGGGATGAAGCTGCGGCATGTCGCGTGGCTGTCGCTTGGACTCGCCTGCTACGACATCGTCTTCTCCGATTTCTATCCACTGACCGACAAGCTCCTCGCGCGCTACATAACACACCCGCTCACTCCGGTGCTGGGCATGCGATTCGGCGAAGTCGACTACGCCGTCGGCCTTGGCGACCTGTTTGTTTACTCGCTGTTCTTCCTGGCCGCGTACAAGGCCTACGGCAAGCGGGCAGCCGCGATAGCGGCCGGCGTCATCACGGTCATGGGCGGCTTCGCGACGGCGTTCATCCCGTTCCTGTTCAGTTTCACCAACGGTAACCTCGATCAGGCCGTCCCCGCGCAGTCGCTGTTCGGGCCCGCCGCCTTCGTCGCCTACCTGTGGATGAAACGGCACTATGGCCGGGAGCGGACGATGGCGGAGTACCTGGCCAGCCAGGACGCCGCGGCCGCCTCGCCCCAGGTGGAGCAGGCCCCGGCGCCGGAGCCGGCCTCCATCTGAGTCCCTGGTGGCGGCCTTCGGACCGCGCGCCCGCCATGCCTCGTCCTCCAGCCAGGGGTGTCGCGTGCCCTGGTAAGCGTTCCGGAAACGGCCCCTCTTGGCTTATCCAGGGCGCTAGGAATGTTAGAAAGGGGGCCCGGGGTGGATGCCGCCAGAGTGCCAGTCAAGTAATCCCGGGTATCACCGCGGCCGAAGTCCGCGCGGCGGGCCGCTCAGATTACTGCGGTAATTCGGGGTTCTGCGGTGACTTTGGTGCACTATGGTGCACAAAACTAACCACGAGGCCCGAATCAACCACGAAAACCTGCCCAGCGATCCGGCGAAAGGGACAAAGCTGCATGTCCAGCGGGTCCAGCCCACCACTTGACCGGCGCTCTAGGGGATGGTTGGCGCAACATACCCCTTGGGCGGGGGTGGTTGGCGCAACGTACCCCTAAGATATCTCGAGTGACTGTGAGCTGTGCGGTTAATGTGACGAAAGTTGCGGCTCTGGGCGGCCGGCCGGCCGGCCAAGTCTGCGCGCATCGGCTTCCCGGGAGTCCGCGAATTAACCAACAGCATCAGCTGGGTGGCGCAAATCCCGCTATCGTCGCATATCCGGCATCACAGACCCTGTTTTTGCGGCCAGAAAGAGCCTCCTGGAGGAATGGGCGCCGGAAACCGGCGCCCATTCCTCCACGAGGCCCTTCGGGTCAACTCAGGGTTAACGGGTGATCAATGCGCCGAGCGCACGATCTGCTCATGTACGACGGTGAGCGTTCCCTGCTCAGTTAGGGTGACCCGCTTACCACGATACGAAGGGGGATGACCCGGATGCCTCATTACAAGCTCGGCAAGCAACCCAAGAAGACAGATCCGCGAACCTTCGCGCTCAGCCGGTACCTCACGTCAGCCGTGCCGACCCCGCCGCTCCAGGTTGACTACGGCAAGGCGGTCACCAGCTGGGGCATGCTCGGCAACGACACCGTGGGCGACTGCGCTTGGGCCGGCCAGGCTCACGCCGACATGCTCTGGGTAGCGAACGCGCAGCAACAGCAACTCGCCGTGACCACCGCGCAGGTCCTGCATGCGTACGAGGTAGTCACCGGCTACAACCCGAACGATGTTCAGCCGGACGGCTCGAACCCCACCGACCGCGGAACCGCCCTGCTCGACGCGCTCAACTACTGGCGCAAGACGGGTATCGACCACCAGAAGATCACGGCCTTCGTCGAGGTCGACCCCAAGAACACCGACCACGTCAAGCTGGCGCTCAGCCTGTTCGGCACGCTCTATGTCGGCGTCCAGCTCCCCGATTCCGTGTTGCCGAAGGGGCCGGACAATCTGCCGGCCTGGACCGTCGCGCCGGACGGCTCGGCCGCCAACCAGCCCAACCCGAGCAACGGGCACTGCGTGATCTACGACGAGTACGACGAGACCGGCCTGACCGCGGTGACCTGGGGCACTACTGTCCCGGTGTCCTGGGAGTTCCACGCCGCCTACTGCGACGAGCTCTACGCCATGCTGTCCCCGAACTGGTTCCGCAATGGCACCGACCCGCAAGGCGTGGACATAGCCACCCTGACCACCGACCTGCAGCAAGTGTCGCACTGACCCGCGCGGGCGTTCCCGGTTCCAGCGACATCGATGGCGCCATCGATGTCGCTGGAACCGTAGCTATTCACCAAGCGTCGTGGGCTTGTACCAGCCCGGGCAGGTCCTGGCGCAGGGAGCCCAGGTACACATCTGGCCACTCTCATCCCGCCTGCATCAGCGCGCGCCCGGATGGATGTGGCAGCCACCCGGTTATAACCGGGTGGCTGCCACATCCATCCGAACAAGGATCCGGATCAGATCCCTGACGCTATCTGAATAGCTACCTGGAACCGGACAAATCTCCGGCCCAACGCCATGAATGGCGCCATCGTCACCGTTCAGTGTGTGGGACCGCGGCCGGTGCCGGCGGCCAGGGGCGCGGGCCAGGCGGCGGGGTCGGCGGGGTCGGGTGGTGCGGTGGGGCAGATCAAGTAGTGGCGCGGGGTGATGGCGGTGGGGTGGCGGGCGAGGGCGGCCATGCAGCGGGCGTGGGCCTGTTCTGGTGTGCGGATGGTGGCGGTGGCGGTGAGGTGGGCGGTCAGCGGGCGGCCGCCGACGGGGGCGAAGACGCGGGCTGTGGCGGGTGCGACGGCCTCGTCCACCAGGCGCTGCACGTCGGCTACCTCTACCCAGCAGTGGTCGATCAGCATCCGGTGGGGGGTGCCGGTGATGGGTTCCAGCCCGATGAGTGCGGGCATGCGGGCGGCGGTGATGTCACCGTGTGCGGCGGCGGCCAGCAGGCGTTCGGTGGCCAGCAGCACCGATTCCAGTTCGGTCCGCGGTATCAGGCCGGTGTCGCCGCTCCACGCGTCCAGCCGCAGGCAGCCGTCGATCTGGTGGAGGCTGAACCGGAGCGGCGCTCCGATGGCTGGCATCGGACGCCACCGCAGTCCGGTACGGGCGAGCGCGACGTCGATCTCCTCGGGCTGGACCTCAACGCCGGCGGTGAGCCCGGACCACGACTCGGGGACGAGATTGTTGAACAACGGGTCGT